>JBJXGB010000013.1:0-34805 GCA_046152935.1 Cytophagales bacterium | reverse complement strand
AATATTCAACCTTATATCACAGCCATTAAATTTTTAAGGAAAGACCGCATGTCTGTACACCTTCGCGATGGGCGAGAGATTGTGTTCCCCATTGAAGTTTTTCCAGAAATTGCGGAACTCAGCCCCTTGCAGCGCAAACATTGGCAAATACTTGGAGGAGAAGGTTTCACCTTTGATGATTGTCCAGAAGTTTTTCATATTGAGCAGATTTTGGGAACTTACGAAGTATACAGTCATAAATAAATTATTTGCAACATGATCTATCTTTTGTGAATAGTGTTTTTACTATTTTGATCAACACGCCCCATATTTTACTAATTATCTTTTTTGTCATCTTGATTAATGGCAGGCTTTGCCATGTTTTTTAAGTTTATAATAATTGTAAGGCAAAGGCACAATAAAACCAGCTGCAATAGATGGAATGAGTGCATACCAATACATAGGATCAGAAACGGGGATATTTCCACCAGTTAATGAAAGGTCGGTTATGTTTTCTGCCAACTCCATAGTAATCATGGAAAGTAAACTCATACCAACCGCAGTTTGAAAAGCCAGTTTCCACACAAATTTTTCTCTAAATTTCAAAATCACTGTTTCCAGTAGTATTGAAGTGGCTATGCCCGAAGCCATCGCCAAACCCATCATCAAAAACATATTGATATGGTGAAAATAGGTTTGCAAATACATAATCATGGCAAAATCACCTATGGTACAGCCTATCAAACAGTTAAGTGTATTTTTTGACGCCTTACCCCACACTTGTTTGTCATTCCAAAACGAGGGTTTTTCTGATTTTGAAATGTGATGAGCTGAAACTTTATGTATTGGCTCAGCATTAAACCCCGCTTTTGTAATAAGTAGACTTACCTCGTGACTACTTAAATTATCTGATTCTACTGTTAAAATTTTGTCAGCATTTTTTACATCTACCATCCAGCTTTTTATGTTCTTTTCTTGCGAAATGAAAGGAGTAACTTTAGCTACACATCCGTTACAATTGATATTGGTTTTGAATTGCATTGTTTCCATTTTTTTACTTTGTTTAAACATTTATACAAATTTCGCATTTGGTGCAAAATTGTACTTTACAAAGTTTCATGAAAGATGTACAAGATTAGCCTCTATCCTTACCCTTTCCCCGTATTAATGAGGCTTATTTTATCCAAAGGCTTACGCAACTCAATCGCATGGGCTTTGTAGTCAGTTGGACTAAATCCAGTGATCTTTTTAAATTGATTAGATAAGGCATGAACACTACTGTAACCCATTTTATCTGCAATCTGGCTTAGATTGTATTCACCATAAGAAACCAATTCTTTAATTCGCTCAGTCTTTTGAAGAATAATGTACTTTTCGATAGTAATATGCTCTGACGTTGAAAAAAGATTAGAAATATAACTATACTCATATCCCGTCTCCCTGGTCAAATAATCGGAAGTGTTGATATTGTCAAATTCATTTTCAAAATCCTTCTGAACTAACTTTATAACGGCAGCTTTGATAATTGCTATAACTTGATGTTTTTTATCTACTAATAGTTCAAAGCCAAGCCTTTCAAATGCGTTTTGCAATTGGTCGATTTGATGCTGTGTAGGCTCATCTTCTACTGTCGAAACACCTAGCGTTACTTCTATTGGCTTCAATCCAGCTTGCGCAATGGCTTGCGACACTGCCATAATGCAGCGGTCGCAAACCATATTTTTTATATGTAGTACCATGCGCTTACAGGTTACTTAACCCGTTCGTACTGACAACATTCTGGCAATTTACTATAAGCTTTGTCAGATGCTTTTTCCTTTTCAGTATCGTAACCTGCGGCTGCAATGGCCTTATGAATATCTTCCAAAGCAATAGAATGACTGTTGTAAACAAGAGTCACAATTTTTGTATCTACATTCCAATTGGCAGATGTTATACCTGGCTTTTTTAATGAAGTTTCGATACGTTTTTTACACATTTCACAATTGCCATATACTTTGAAAGTCGTTGTTTCATCGTGCAATGGATTTGCATTTACAAGCGTTGCTATTAATAAAGAGATTATTACAAATAAATTTTTCATTTTAGTAAATTTTGAAATTGGATATACAGTTTACAGGTACTGATATTAACCTAATGGCTGAAATAAATGGGGAAATGCCTTAAATAACCTTGTATTATTTAATGATCGGAATGACCGATGGCTGAATACGTTTGAAACTTAACGCTCAAATGACCAAAGAGCAAATGCGGATAAAAATGGGTGTTTTTAACTTTGGCGGATTGCCGAAAAATGACGAAACAAACTGAAAAGCAATAGCCTGAAACTTAACATTAAAGGTAGAATAGGATGGTACAATCGCAATTAAGAGACTTTGAAACGAATAATTTGCATGAACTTTACTAAAATCATCGGCCTTTAATATCTTCTGAACATCCTTGCAACATTTGTTAGCTGATGCTTTCATGCCGCAAGTGCTACATGATTTGCTCTTGGTAATGAGGCTAATGGAGCTTAATTCACCACCGCAATAGTGAATGTTGATGCCGGCATGCGAATTGCCAGCTAGAAAAAATAGCAGTAATACAAAAGATGTAATACGTTTCATCATGCAAATATACAAAATCTAAACATATCAATATTTACAAAATTTTTTGATTGAGGTACAAAATTTTCACAGATCAAGCGGTTCGGCAAAGTTTAATCACTTTTTAACAGCATAAATAATCATTTGATTCTTGCTCTAAATACTTTTGTAGAAAAAGTCTAGTCTTGAAAAATTACAAAGCACTAATTGGAACGCTTCTTTTATTGGCAAATATATCTTGGGGACAAAACCGGGAATCTGTATATAATAATGTGGGTTGGTTTGTCTATTTGGGTGATCATAAAATTAAGGGAAAATGGGGATTGCATACAGAGTACCAGTGGCGGAGAACTAATTTTATCACCAATTGGCAGCAATCACTCGCCCGAATTGGGATAAATTACGATGTAAACCCGCAACTAATGCTCACCATTGGCTACGGACAAATAGAAACTTTCTCATACGGGGAGTTGCCAATTTCGAGGTTAGACAATGCAGGCAACGCCCAATCATTCCCTGAGCATCGAATATATCAGGATGCTGTTTTTAAAAATAACCTCGGTAACATCGAAATTGGACATCGGTTCAGAATAGAAGAACGATGGATCGGAAACTTTTATAATTCCAACGGTGAGCAAATTCCTGATAAGTGGCGATACCTCACCCGATTCAGATACAGAATCAGGCTTGCTTACCCTTTGCAGGGAAGCACAATCGATCCTTCTGAGTTTTATCTGCATGGATATGATGAATTATTTATTGGTGCAGGTATTAATGTTGGTGGAAATGTATTTGACCAAAATAGGATAAATGTGGGATTGGGCTTCAAAGCATCTGGAAGCATGAAAATTGAAGTCGGATATTTCAACCAAATTGTTCAAAAACCTAGGGTGCACCCTTTTACAAAACTACCTGTATTTGAATACAACCATGGATTTTTGATCGCCTTGCTATACAACATAAATTTTGAGGAGGCTTTCAAGAGAAAATCTGAAGAAAGTCAATAATTATGTATCAAATCAATGTCTGACTAGAAATCTTGACCTTTAAAACACTAATAAATTCAAAGAAGTGGATTCAAAAAGCTACCTCTTTACCATCGACAAGGCATAAAGTGTCTCAGTAGCAATTTGCCTGCACCGCTCGTCATACATTTGCTCTTGCTTTGGGGTATTGTCAAATGCTTTCGGGTCTTCATAAGTTGTTGAAACTCTTTTTTCTGCGCCCAATACCAACGGGCAATTTGATTCCGCTTCAGAGCAGGTCATGATGGCACAAAAACCGTTTTTAGGATTAAAATCATCATCATACACTTTAGAAAAGCATTCGATTTCTGGCTTTTCATCATCAAATAGTAACTTATAATGTGGGTTTACCGATTGATTGTCGCTCACGACTTCAAACCCAATTTTTTTTATGGCTTTGATTGCATTGGGGTTGAATGCCGTTGCTTCTGTTCCTCCCGAGTAGGTAAATACATTTTCTAAACCATAATGAGAGGCGGCTACTTTTGCCCATATCTGCCCGAAGTGACTTCTGCGGGAGTTATGGGTGCAGATATAAACGAGTTCTGCTTTTTGATTGGCCTTTAATTTTGAAGAAATGTATCTACTAATATCTAGCAAGACCAGTTTACGCTCTTCAGGAATGGCATCAAATAATTTAATCGTATCTTCAATATAGGTTTGAATGGTAGGGGATAGCATTATTTTCTTGCTTTTTCGTTTTCTAAAATTAATTTCTTTTTCACATAATCAAACATAAAGAACATTTCCGTAGCAATCTGTTTGCAACGCTCATCATACTTTTGTTGCTCAGAAGGGGTATTGTCATAATATTTTGGATCATCATAAGGCAATGAAAATCTGCCTGTTGCTCCTTCTACCATCGGGCAACTTTTATCAGCCTCTGAACAAACCATTATTGCTCCAAAATCGCTTTATGGGTTTTGTTTATCGTTGTATTTTTTGGAATACATCATGAAGTTGCCTAAGTCTGCACCTATGCTTACGGTGTATTTAGGGTTTTTTGGGTCTTCAACATTCATTTTGGCAATTTGAAACCCAACTCTTTCTAATGCCGAAATGGCTCTTTCATTGAATGCAGATGCATTGGTGCCGCCAGAAAAAGCTTCAATACTATCAATTCCATAATAATAACAAGCGGTTTTAATCCAAATTTGTCCCAAATGACTACGGCTTGAATTTTGGGTACAAATTACAGTCAATATTGCTTTCTTCCTTTCCCTTTTTTGGGCAATAATGTAGTCGCCAATTTCTCGTAGCGATTGCTTTCTGTCTTCAGGGATTTCTGCGAATCCTAATGGTACTTTATCGCAGTATTTTTTTAACTTTTTATAAAGCGCTCCTTGTGAATGACTTTGAAGTGCAAAACTTAAAACAAGGATGAGAATAGCACTGAAATTTCTGATTTGAGTTTTCATTTTTAATTTAGTTAAAGTTTGGAGTAAATTTTTAACAACATCCTTTGCCTGGTGTGCAGCATTCACTACTATTAACAGTAGCCAAAATGGTGTCAACACCGCAGGTTTCTCTTGCCAAACAATCGGTGTATTGAGGAATCAGCTCAAAATTTTTGTTGGCAAATCCCAGGTCGTATTTGCCTATGGTCTCTTTTTGAAATTCTATTTCAACTTCCAAATCATCTCCTCCTAAAATCGATCCTGCATCGTTTATTATCCCTAGCAATGCTAATGGTTTTAATCTATGATCTGTATCTTGCGCTACCCAAATTTGCAAAATGGCTTTTTTATTGATGTGTTTTATCCTTCCACAGTCGACAGAATGCTTTGTTTGCAAACCGATTTCCGTAATGTGAAAATGACTAGGCACTTGTGTGCCATCAGGCAAATTGAAATTGAGCTGATTGATATTGCTTAAGTGTTCCTTGAGTGATGAGATATTCATTGTGATATAAAATTAATAGTTAAATATTATATAAATGTTAAATTGCAATATTACGATAGTAAAAGACAATTTTTTTTAGCAGCAGTTCTTCGAAGTCTTATGAGATCCAAACAAAATATTCAATTCCAACTGAGCATCTTTCCAAACTTCATCGTTGATACAATAGCATATTTTTTGGCCTTCAATATCTCCTTTAATGATACCCGCTTCTTTCAATTCTTTTAAGTGTTGAGAAATGGTAGATTGGGAAAGCGGCAGTTCTTCTACCATATCGTTGCAGATGCAGGCCTGTTTGGAGATCAGCATTTCAACGATAGCGATCCGTGCTGGATGACCTAGCGCCTTGAAATATTTTGCTCTTTTATTTTGCAGATGATTGAAACTGTCAGTCTTGGTTATTCCCATATCCTTGTCGTAGTATCGCAATATTACGATAAATATTTGATAAAGTGCAAATATTTTTTGAATTTAAAATGATGCCATTGCCGTTGCTGATGTTCAGCCGGAAGCAAATGATCTGGTGTATTGGTGACTGCCTGGCTTTGGCAACGTAAACACTAAAAAAGGCAAGACATTAAAACTCGATTTCTATCAAGTATCTGAAATAATAAGAACACGATCTAGTAGATTGTGAGATCGATAAGATTCACTAGCTTTTTATTACATACACGATCAAATTTAAGGCTTAAACCGATCAAATTGATCTGCAAACTATCTGCAATTTGGTATGGTCATTTTCGATTCTGAAACTTGATCGAATATTTCTGCAACATTCTTTCATCTGTTTATTACCATATTTCTTGCACACTTTTTCAGATGCGAAAAACTTCACAGACGGAATTTCCCTCCGCAACACTGCGAACTCAGGTATATTATTGTGCTAAAACTAAGGAATAGAAATAGGATAGATGTGTGAGCAAGTTTTTTCACAGGTGAATGATCTCAATGCGGATAAAAAATTCATGAATCCAAATTAGCTAAGATATTGCAGAACGACACAGCAAAGTCACACAATTTTCTGATTGCCAACCCAAATCCTAGCAAAAATTATCAGTTTTCGACATTTTTCAACAACATTCGCAACGGCAACACGATAAACCATAGGCCTAAAAGCACCACAAAGCCCAAAATAATGGGTTGATAAAAGGCAATGGTTTTAAAAGCCAATACATTTACCAGATACAATGAGATAAAAATGACGGTTAATAATAAGTTCAAAATCAAATTCAATCCGTTGAGCCAAGTATTGTACATTCCTTGCAAAACCTCTTTATATTCATCAGCTTGCAGCCAATATTTTTTGTTTATCGCTGGCAATATAGAGACAGGCAAATTGCCAATTATTTTTTTCAATGCTTGAATAAGGATGTTAAAAACCAGAAAAAGCCCGCCACCCACATAAAACAGCCATTCTTTCTCTCTAAATTCTTGCATTTCTATGTTTTTGGAATACCCAATCGCGACCACCGATGGAAATAAGTAGTAGGTGTACATCAAGACAATAATGAAGAACGGGACCGATAGATAAAACAGAAACTTTACAGCAGCAGACATAATTTTATTTGCGTATTTTGCTGCAAAATTAACGCAATTACATGGAACTCATTGCCAAATACTTTCCAAATATTTCACAAACCCAAAAAAATCAGTTTGGTCAGCTTTTAGATTTATACACCGAGTGGAATGAAAAAATAAATGTGGTGTCGAGAAAAGACATCGAAAACTTGTACATCAACCACGTATTGCATTCGCTTAGTATTGTGAAAATTATCCAATTCGAGCCACAGGCCACTATTTTAGATGTGGGCACAGGTGGCGGTTTTCCTGGCATTCCTTTGGCAATTATGTTTCCAGACACCCATTTTCATTTGGTAGATAGCATCGGGAAGAAAATAAAAGTGGTAAATGAAGTGGCGTATGCCATCAAATTGAAAAATGTGTTGGCAGAGCAAATGAGAGTAGAAGAATTGGATTCCAAATACGATTTTGTAGTGAGCCGCGGTGTCACATCGCTCAAGGAAATTATTGGTTGGAATCTAAAAAATATCAAAAAACAATCTTTACACGGCATGCCAAATGGGCTGATTTGCTTGAAAGGAGGCGACAGATTGATAGAAGAAATTGGCGAAATACACCTGCCTGTGAAATCTTGGCTTTTGAGCGATTTTTTTGTAGAAGAATTTTTTATAGAAAAAAAAGTCGTGTACGTGAAATTGGTTTAGAATTTGTGAAACCCAGAAAATGCTATGTCACTAAATCAATTAATTAATTTCAGGAAGGCCAATGCGACTTAAATAATGGGTATACCTATGTGAAATGTGTTCTCTAAACAGTTCTGCAATTGATGCTAAATAAATTTTCTTAATCTGTTTATAAAGTACATTTCTACTTACTGCAAAAATGTGCTTAAAGTCAATAACTAGATCAGGTATCCCATTCATAGTATCTTGTTCTAGGAAATGAAATCTACTGTTGTTATTCTGTTTTATTTTTCTAAAATTATCACTACTCCAAACTTCGCCTTTGGTATCAGCACCTCGATGGCGACCTGTTTTAAATTCCTCGGATAAGTATGCCGGAAGAATGATTATTGTGGGTAAATATTTATCTTGAGTAGCTGAGGTGGCATCGTCTCTGTTGTTAAAATCGTGCTCTAAATCACACTCTTGATTGATGATTAGACCGTATGGCAATATTGTTTTCGAGAAAATAGCTTCATTCTCTTCATTTACGTCTGAATGAGTTATTATCGATAAATTTTTCAATAAATCACATTGATTGAACCTAATCTTGGGCTCAAATCTGATAATTCGATCTTTGATTTGTGTGTTCAATAGGAATTACATTTTTAACTTCCCTATAATCTTAGTTGAATATTGATTCCTTTTGAATGGGTAATAAAAATCATCATCAATTTTTATTGTATGATCTGGATAAATACTAAATTTTGCTGTAGGAATGGTTGATACAGTCATACTAAGCTTGTTTTCCATTTCAAACTTTATTGAATCAGATATATTTAAGAGAGTGTCCATAATTATGATCTCATTTGAATTTTTAGCACTTCTGTAATTGATTTTTCAAAGATAATATTTGCAAACTGTTTAATTTCTGCAATTGTTGATGAAACGTTTACATTATCTTCTGTCGATAAGGACTTAGAACAATCATAATCTAACAAGAATTCACCTTTTGATATCTTATTTGGAAATTCAGGATTAGCATATCCATAGACAAAATTTATTTCAACATCATTCTCGTTTTTTATAAACATATTCCCTATTGATCTTGCAAGTATGAACCCACCCTCAACAAAATAATTAGTGGATCTTAAGAGATTTTCATTTATCATTTTATTAAAATCGTACGTACTTCCAGATTCTGAAATGATATTATTTACGTATCTGATTGCCGCTCTAATTATTTTTGGCTTATATTTTTGTATGAACATGGTAGTTATTTGGTCTATAATCTTGTGAAAATGACCATGATTTTCGTATTGAAAAGCAATAATTTGCAAAATACTATCTTGAATTAATATTCTAATACTTGATCCATTGAACTGAAAGGAAGAGATTGTTTCTGATATAACTTTATTGTCTGGAAGGATGGAAACATTAACATGCGGTGCTTTGGAAAGCTCTGTGTTGGCAATTTGGCAACATAAATCGGAAAGATTCTTGTCGATATTTAGTTTTAAAACATCTAATTGGACAAAGTTAATCTGAAATATAACCTGATTAAGATAGTTTTTTCTGTAGTTTGCCATAATTTTAAAATTTTACTAATATTCTAAGTTATAGTGCAATATATGTCGTGGTTTTGAAATCTGATGGTTTAATTTGTAAAACTTTAATTGTGAAGGAGCTAGATTAAATCTTTATACCTATCACTTTTTGATACTGTTTATATTATTGGACTATAATAGAACATCTGAAAGACTAAAAATGTTGTTTCTCAATACTTAAGGGATACATGAAGTTTCAACCTTTTTACTTTCAGTACAATGGTTTTTAATTAAAGCACTGAATATTTGGAGATTTGTAAGAACCCAATGGAAAAAAGCATCGATAATTTCTATTTATTTGAAAGTGAACCAGTTAGCAGCTGTTTGCTTGCATTGAAAGCGATTATTTTAGCTTATGACGAAAATATCGAAGCGTCTATCAAATACGGGATGCCTTTTTTCAGCTACAAAGGCAAAATGTTTTGCTACTTATGGACTCATAAAAAGTTCAAAAAACCATACATAGGTTTTATAGAGGGCAATCGAATTGAGCACCGACTTCTTTTGCTAGAAAAAAGGGCAAGAATTAAGATTATCCTTGTCGACCCAAATATTGATTTACCTGTCGCAACCATCAATTCTATATTGAAACAGGCCATCGAACTTTATAAAACTGGAGTGATAAAAGTGAATGGTTCGAATACAATGCCTAATAAATGAAATATTGGAGTAAATTTTCTGGCTTTGACTTTTTTTCTACATCGGCAACTTAGGCTTTCAATTTAGAGCCAAAAAATCCATAATACGCAATATAGGCATAGCAGATCAACGGCACTACAAATGCAATTTGAATATCGCCTTGCCAATCAGACACCAAGCCCATGATCGGAGGAATAATTGCGCCTCCAAAGATAGCCATAATCAAAAAAGACGAACCAGATTTTGTGAATTTGCCTAAGCCATCAATGCCCAAAGTAAAAATAGTTGGAAACATCGTAGCATTGCAAAAACCTACCACCGCTATGCCCCACAGTGCAGTGTAGCCGCTGCCCGTGATCGCGAAAGCCAATAAGGCTATTACTGCCAATCCATTTAGACCAAGCCATATTCTAGGATTTACTTTGGTGAGCAAGGCTGCTCCTAAAAACCTGCCGATCATGGCGAAAAGCATATAAAAACTTACAAAATTTTTGGCATCAAGCTCGCCCAAGCCTGCTATTTGTGGCAATTTGGCAAATTTTATTAGAAAGCTACCTATCGAAACTTCGGCTCCCACGTACAGGAAAATAGCCAAAACACCGAGCGATAAATGGCTAAATTGCCATACACTGGTTTTGGTGCTTTGTGCAACATCAGCGCTTGCCGGTTCGTCATCATCTTCCGCTTCGATTGATGGTAAGTTTGAGAAAAATATCAATATGCCAATCAACACCAAAATAGCAGCCAAAGCCGCGTAAGGCAATATTACAGATCTGGCTTCTGAAATTTGGAAGGCAAGTTTTTGTGCATCACTGAGGGCGTTCCATTGCTCTGCAGAGTATTCTATGCCCGACAATATCAACAATCCACCCACATAAGGCCCTACTGACGCACCTAGTGAGTTGATAGCTTGGGTAAAACTCAACCTAGATGAAGCAGTTTCTGGTTTGCCCAGCAAAGCCACATAGGGATTGGCTGCTACCTGTAAAAGTGTGATGCCAGAGCCAAGAATAAACAGACCAGCCAAAAAGAAACCATATATACGTGTGCTGGCCGCAGGTATAAAGACCAGAGAGCCCACAAACATGATGGCCAAGCCAAGTAAAATACCTTTTTTGTAGCCAATCTTTTTCAAAACCCAACCCGAAGGAAGCGACATCACAAAATAGGCGCCAAAAAAGGCAAATTGTACAAGCGAAGACTGAAAATCGCTCAAATCGCAGGCTTTTTTCAAATGGGGAATCAATATATCATTTACATTGGTAACCAAAGCCCAAATAAAAAACAGAGAGGCCAGTACCGCCAATGCCCCGTTGTAGTTCTTAGTTTGATCTATTTTTGTTTTTGTATTGGTAGATGATGAAATATTGGCCATTGATATAATTTACTAGTTACGGTGATGCCTACAAAAATAGAATAAGATTTTGCGATAAAAAATATTCTATGGCTATTGTTCAAAAAAATTTACAATTTTTTCTGAAATAAAGTCTATTTGTTCACCATCCAATTCTGTGTGCATCGGTAGAGATAGTACTTCTGTTGCCAATTTAGTCGCCACATCCAGGTTTTGATTTTGGTAATATTTTGAATAAGCAACTTGACTATGTATCGAAATAGGATAGTAAACCATGCTGGCAATGCTGTTTTGGGCTAAATATTTTTGCAGCTCATTTCGTTTTCCATTTTTTATTTTTATTGTGTATTGATGAAATACATGGCTCGAATTCGTAAATCGGTATGGAATTTCTATTTCTGGTATTGATTTTAAGCAAGTGTCGTATTTGGCAGCCGCTTTTTGTCTGGCGAGGGTATATTCGAAGATATATTTCAGTTTTACATTCAAAATTGCAGCTTGAATGGTATCTAGTCTAGAATTTATGCCGATCATTTCGTGTTCGTATTTCACTTTTTGCCCATGATTTGCAATGGTTTTTATTTTCAGAGCCAAATCACCATCATTCGTATTAATAGCACCGCCATCGCCCATGCAGCCCAAATTCTTAGAAGGAAAAAATGATGTAGTGCCAATGTGCCCAATAGTACCCAATTTTTTAACACTTTCATCCGGAAAATAATAATCTGCTCCGATCGATTGCGCGTTGTCTTCAATCACAAATAAGTTGTACAATTGAGCTAACTTCATCAATTTCAGCATGTTACAAGCTTGTCCAAAAAGATGAACAGCAATAATGGCCCTGGTATTTTCAGTAATTGAAGCCTCTATTTTATCTACATCCACATTAAAAGTAGCCATATCAGCCTCAATAAATACTGGTTTGTGACCAAGCAAAACCACCGATTCGGCTGCCGCAATGTAGCAGAAAGCAGGCACGAGCACCTCAGAGCCAGCAGGTAAAGCCAAAGCCATCAGTGCTATTTGGATAGCATCTGTTCCATTTGCACAAGTAATCACGTGTTTTGTACTCAAAAGTTCTTCAAAAGCATTTGAGAAATCGCTCACTTCCTTTCCTTGAATAAATTGGGCATTTTCCATTACTTTTAGCACCGAATTATCAATTTCGCCCTTTATTTTTAGGTACTGGGTTTCCAAATCCACCATTTTTATTGGCAACATATTGCTTAATTTTCTTATTTATAATGATGTTTGAAAAGAAAAATTTTGATTAATGGTTGATTTTTTGAATTATTGCTACGTGAGAGCAATAACATGAGATTTACTTTTCGGTAAAGATAAATTGATCGCATCAGTCGAACAAAAATACAAAAAGAACCCTACCAAACCTTCGTATATTGAAATGAGCAAAAACACAGGAAAAATCAAGAAAGTAGCTGTATTTACCTCTGGTGGCGATGCTCCAGGCATGAATGCCGCTATCAGAGCCGTGGTACGAGGTGCCGTATTTCACGGCATTGAAGTATGCGGAGTAATTAGAGGCTACGATGGGATGATAAAAGGCGATATTATCGACATGGATGGTTATTCGGTGTCCAATATTATTCAACGTGGGGGCACGATATTGAAATCGGCTCGAAGCGAAGAATTCCGCACCAAAGAAGGCCGTGCTATGGCCTACGAGAACATCAAAAATCATAAAATTGATGGATTAGTTGCCATTGGTGGCAATGGTACATATACTGGTGCTATGAATTTCTGCATCGAACACAATGTGCCAGTTATTGGCGTTCCAGGCACCATCGACAACGATTTGTATGGGTCAGATTATACAATTGGCTACGATACTGCCGTAAATACAGCTCTTTCAGCTATCGATAAGATACGAGACACAGCCGATGCACACGATCGTATTTTCTTTGTAGAGGTGATGGGCAGAGATTCTGGCTTTATTGCCATTCGTTCCGCCATTGGTGGTGGTGCTGAGTTGGCCATGATACCCGAAACCAAAACTTCTACCCAATATGTAATCAATAAGTTGAAAGAAGTTTCAAACCACAGCAAGTCTTCACATATAATAGTGGTAGCTGAAGGCGATGAAGAAGGAAGTGCACAAGATATTGCTTTGAGAGTGAAAAGATCGTTGCCGAACCTCGACATTAGGGTGACTCAACTTGGTCATATTCAACGTGGTGGTTCACCCACTGCGGCCGATCGAGTCTTGGCAAGTAGATTGGGCTTAGGCGCTTTAGAAGGATTATTTGAAGGCCGAACTAATTGTGCGGCAGGTATTATCAATCGTAAATTGGTATACACTTCGTTTGAAGATGCTATTCACCGCAAAAAACCTTACAATAGGGAACTTGTGCGTATGATAGAAATATTAAGTGGTCGCAGCTACAAATTCAAATTGAAAGAAAGCCAAGAAGAATAATTGGTTTGCAACGAATTCATTTTAGCATAGCTTGCAGCGTGCCGCAGGTTTTTTATTTTTCGGAACGGTATATTTTTCCACTAAGGTCTAAACAGTATTTTTTTATTTTTATCATTCTTTTTGCCCTAAATTCGGGTCTGAAATTGAGTATGTTCATGGCTCTCTTTTGATCTACACATTCTTTTTTGCAATCAGTAAAAAAAGGCAACATTTTGAATATCATTGATATACAGCAAGTTACGAAGCAATATGGCACACATCTGGTGCTCGATTCCATATCAATGTCCATTCCCAAAGGCAGCATTTTTGGGCTTTTGGGCCCAAATGGTGCAGGCAAAACATCTCTTATTCGCATCATCACTGGCATCACAGCGCCCGACAAAGGAAAAGTATTGTTTAATGGGCAAATATTTAATGAAAAACATATTGGTAGAATTGGATATTTGCCCGAAGAGCGTGGCTTGTATAAAAAGATGAAAGTAGGCGATCAATTGTTATATCTGGCTCGATTGAAAGGATTGAGTAAGCAAGTTGCAACTGAAAATATGGACTATTGGATCGAAAAAATGGGCATGAAAGATTGGTTGAAAAAGCCAATCGATAGCCTATCGAAGGGAATGCAGCAAAAAGTGCAGTTTGTAGCCACCATTATTCACAAGCCAGACTTAATAATACTTGATGAACCATTTACTGGTTTCGACCCAATCAATGCCAATTTGCTGAAGGATGAAATATTGGATTTGCGCTCAAAAGGGGCAACTATTATTTTTTCTACACACAGAATGGAAAGTGTGGAAGAGCTTTGTAGCCATATAGCTATGATAAACCAAGCCAAAATTGTGCTCGAAGGCACTACTAATAATTTGAGATCAGTCGAGAAAACGAATATTTACCAACTCACTACTTCTCAAAAAATAAATATTGAAAATGCAGAAGTGAAGATTTTGCATGAAAACTTGTCCGAAAATCTCTGGCATTACGATGTAGAATTACTATCAATTTCTGCCAACGAGTTGATAAGTAAATTAGCAGCCAATATGAATATTTATCATTTTTCTGCCAAAGTGCCCACCATGAATGAAATATTTATAAAAGCATTGTCTCATACAATTTAACGAAACACAGTGGTATCTTTTAAGAAAATATTACTTATCGCAAAAAGAGAATTTCTAGAGAAAGTTCAGAAGCCCACCTTTATAGTAATGACTATTTTAGGGCCTGTATTTTTTGCTATATTAATGATTGTGCCTGTATGGGTTGCCAATTTGAACCCAAGTGGCGATAAGCGAATTGCGGTAGTTGACGATAACATCGAAATAGTGCTGCATTTGCCCGAAAGTGAAAGCACTGCTTTCTTATACCTTCATACGGGGCTTGATGCAGCAAAAAAGTTGGTAAAAGATGGGCAATATGATGGATTACTACACATTCCTGTTCAAGACATCGACCAGCCAACGCCTATTACATTTTTTGGTGAAGGCAATATGAGCCTCGATTTACAAAGATCGCTCGAATGGAAGTTGAATTCTGAGTTTGAAAAATTGAAAATCGAACGATCGGGTATCGACCCAAAAATTCTCGAAGAGATAAAAACAAATATTGTGGTAAACACCATCAATCTTACTGATGAGGGCGGTGAAGAGCAGAAAAACAACGCAGCCTCTGCAGCAGCAGGTTTAGGTGGTGCGGTGCTCATTTATCTTTTTATTTTTATGTATGGAATACAAGTAATGAGAGGCGTGATTGAAGAAAAAACAAATCGTATTGTGGAGGTAATTATCACTTCTGTAAAACCTGTTGAGCTAATGGCTGGTAAAATTTCAGGCATAGCCTGTGTCGCGCTAACCCAATTTCTGCTTTGGATAGTGCTTACTTTTGCGTTAAGTTCGTTCATTTCAAGTCGATTTCAAGTGAATAGATTTGCAGATGCCAACCTTACAGAAACACTAGCAAAAACCAAAACAGCCGATTTAGACCAAGCATTGGAGGTAAACAAGGTGATTTCGGCTGTTCAAAGCCTTAATATTCCCTATTTATTAATGGTTTTTGCTTTTTATTTTTTGGGTGGATATTTGCTTTATGCATCGCTTTTTGCGGCAATAGGCAGTGCAGTTGACAATGAAACAGACACCCAGCAGTTTATGTTGCCAGTCACGATACCGCTTGTGTTGGCATTTATCTTTGCCCAAACCATCATTAGGTCGCCAGATGCGCCATTGGCCGTGTGGCTATCGATTATTCCATTTACATCTCCAATCATAATGATGGTAAGAATTCCATTTGGCGTGGTGTGGTATCAATTGGCACTTTCTATGGTAAGTTTAGTGCTTACTATTGTGCTTTTTTCGTGGCTGGCTGGTCGAATCTACAGAGTTGGTATATTGATGTATGGCAAAAAGCCTAGTTTTAGAGAAATAGGTAAATGGATGTTTTACTGATAAGAGCAACGAAAGCCGTTTTGAAAAATGAAGATTGATGTACTCTCCGCTTTTAATTTCCAAAAATAGGGTCTTAGGCCTGGCTTGATTATTGAATTTCACGAATTGAAAATAAATACGATGCTGTTCTTAATTTAACGCAAGGAATAATTTTTTCAGCATCGCCCGGAGCCTGTTTTTCACGATCATCATAATCCATCATCAAATCAAGATTTTGGCAGATTGCAACGATCGGATTACAATTATGGGGGGAGGAAAATCTTACGCGAATAATTTTTCTAGTCCATAAAGGGAGAATTTGACGACAGTTATCCTCTAAGATCAGCGCTATTTTTTTTGATTTTGGAATCAATTGCTTCAGCACCTACACATTTCACTACCTCGATCAAATAAAAATTTTTAGTCTCGCCTAAATTTTTTATTTTTGTTTCTTTAGCACAAAAACTTTATGTTGAGTTTATCCGAAGAAAACCACTTAAAAACCATCTATCACCTTTCAAATCACGGCCTAGAAGTAGTAAATACCAATGCCATTGCCGAGGCTTTACGTACAAAACCTGCTTCGGTAAGTGATATGCTCAAGAAATTAGCACAAAAACAGCTGATCGAACATATCAAATACCAAGGAGTGCAATTGACAAAAATAGGCAAACTAGAAGCCCTTTTAATAATACGAAGGCATAGACTTTGGGAGGTGTTTTTGGTTGAAAAACTAGAATTTACTTGGCACGAAGTGCACGAAATTGCTGAACAAATGGAGCACGTAAATTACCCGCTTTTGATCGATAAACTAGATCGATTCCTAGGATTTCCTAAATTTGACCCACATGGCGACCCAATTCCAGACCCAAAAGGCAAAATAGAGATGCCAGAACAAAAGCAATTGTTTGACTTTTATCCCGACCAAAGAGGGAAAGTGATGGGCGTAAAAGATGGGCAAAGTAGCTTTTTGCAGTACTTAGATAAATTGGGCATTTGCATTGGCACAGAGATAAAAATAGTGGAAAAAATGGAATTTGATGGCTCGGTCGAGATCGAAATCAACAAAACTAAAATTGCTAATTTGTCGAAAGAAGCGGCAAAAAATATTTATTTGATCAGATTACCATAGTGCGTCCTTGAATTAAAAAATTAATGAAAAACCGTAATGAAATACATTAAAATAGTAATACTATTATTTATTGTCGTTTTGCAAGTTTCTGTTGCCAAAACTATTAAAAACGAAAGTTTGGTAATGGTTGCAAAACCAAAAGTACTGTGCACCACTACTATCATACTTGATATTGCCCAAAATATTGGAGGCGATAAAGTAGAATTAACGTGCTTAATGCCCATTGGAGGCGATCCGCACATATATGAGCCTACACCTGGCGATGCAAAAAAAGTTTCTGATGCTGACATTATCATCAAAAATGGTTTTTTTCTAGAGGGCTGGCTAGATGAATTGATCGGAAGTGCGGGCAAATCTAAGGCGATTTACATTGCTACCGATGGCATCGAACCTATCAAAAGTGTAAATTCGCATGGTTCGCCCGACCCACATGCTTGGATGAACCCACTGTATGGCATTGAATTTGCCCGAAATATCAAAACAGCTTTTATTCAAACCGATGCCGCAAATGCAAGTTTTTATGAAGCAAATTTTGAAAAATATAAAACGCAACTCATTGATTTAGAGCAATATATACAACAGCGAATAAATGAAATTCCAGAAAAAAAGAGGGTGCTGATTACCTCGCACGATGCCTTTCGATATTACGGAAACCAATTTGGCGTGCGGGTAGAATCTGCGCTTGGCAACACCACAGATGCAGAAGTGCAAATAGGCGATATTAACAGGCTCATTGATGTAATCAAGGAAACTGGCATTTCTTCTATTTTTATAGAGTCGACCATCAATCCTAAACTTTTGAACCAATTGGCACAAGACCATGGTGTCAAAATTGGCGGAAGGCTGTTTGGCGATTCGGTTGGCGATAAAAATTCTGGTGCAGCCACATATATCGATATGTTAAAGTTCGATACTGAAGCTATCGTAAATGCTCTTACTACCAAAAATTCGGAGATTGAAATTAAGCAAGTGCAAACGGTCGCGTTGGTATTTTCTGCCCTATTTCTATTTATATGGGCATTTTTTTGGCTCTATTTCAAGATAAAACCTTTGAAAGAATCGCATGAAATTTGGGACAATTACGAAGTAGAAGTAAAAAATATTACTGTCTCTTATGAAAAGAAAACAGTTTTGAGCAATATCAATTTCAATCTCGAATCTGGTAAAGTATATGGTTTGCTAGGGCCAAATGGAGCTGGAAAATCTACTCTTTTCAAGACAATACTTGGTCTGATAAAAGCCGATACAGGCAGCGTAGTAATAAACAACAAAACAATAGATGAAATAAGAGATAAGATTGCCTATATACCTCAGAAAGAGGAGATTGACTGGAGTTTTCCAGCAACAGTATTTGACATTGTTCTTACTGGTCGGTTGCCTCACAAATCGCGATTCGGTACTTATTCAAAAATAGACAAGGATAAAGCCGTAGCTGCCATACACCGAATGGGGCTCGATGAATTGAAAAATAGGCAAATTGGCGATCTTTCCGGTGGCCAACAACAAAGGGTATTTATTGCCCGTGCATTGTGTCAAGAGGCTGAGGTATTGTTTTTTGACGAGCCATTCGTAGGCGTAGATATTACTACAGAAGAAAAAATAATTGCCATTATTAAAAAACTAGCTGAAGAAAAGAAAACCATCATCATGATACACCACGATTTATCTAAAGTAAAGGAATACTTCGATTTTGTGATTATGGTAAATCAATTGTTGATCGCATTTGGCCCAACTAACAAAACGTTTACCAACGACAATATTTCAAAAACCTACAGTGGCAGATTGGCCATTTTGCAAGAAACAGATAAATATGTATTTGAATAGCATTAGAAACAAATTTTATTACGTATTGTATTAGAAAAGATTGAATTATTGAATCGCTAACATAATGATAATCATAGACAAAACGCTTATTTCTCAACATATCATTGATACCAAATTTGTGTGCGATTTGAATAAATGCAAAGGTGCATGCTGTGTAGAAGGCGATTCTGGAGCCCCTTTGGAAATGGACGAATTAGTAATTTTAGATGAAATCTATGAAAAAGTAAAACCATACCTTCCTTCTAAAAATATTGAAACAATTGAAAAAAAGGGTTTATATGAGGTAGATAAAGAAGGAGATTTTTGTACGACCACAGTAGGCAACAGAGAATGTGTGTTTGCGATTTTAGATACAAAAAATGTATGGAGTTGCGGCATAGAAAAGGCTCACAACGATGGATTGATAGATTTTAAAAAGCCAATTTCTTGCCATCTCTACCCGATTAGAATTACAAAAACACCTGAAAATGAACTACTTAACTATAGCGAATGGGATGTTTGCAGCCCTGCATGTTCATTGGGAAAAAGCTTAGAAATACCTGTTTATAAATTTCTGAAAGAACCGCTTGTTAGAAAATTTGGCAACGATTGGTACAATGCATTGGAGCATTCTGTCGAAATCTTAAAGCAGTAACTATTCTAATCTCACTATATTGAAACAAACAATGAGTACATAAAATGGCAAAAAAACTTACCTTATTCTTAATCTTCTACCCAATTTTAAGGTAGTGCGTGTGCTTATTTTGTTCAACCTAAGTATTTGCCTCAATGTAACATTGTAGCGATCGGCAATTTCCAACAGTGAATCACCTCTTCTTACTCTATGGTAAAAAGTTTTCCTTACCTTTTTAATATAATTAAAATGTGAAGGCATAAGGGTAAATTCCTTCCACATTAGTTTATTTAGGTCGAAATCCCATAAAATTTCTGGGTCGAAAGCATAGCCTTGAAAGCGAATTTCGAAATGCAAATGCGGCCCAGAACTTCTGCCAGTACTGCCACCCCACCCTATCAAATCGCCAGCCCGCACCAACTCTCCTACTTGAACCAATTGCTTGCTCAAATGGCCATAAATAGTCTCCAATCCATTAAAATGCCTTACCACTATATAATTTCCATAGCCATGATAATCGAATTTCACAATACGGACAATGCCGTCAAATACCGAAAACACACTGTCGCCAGTGTCTAATTCTAAATCTACACCATAATGCCAACGGTATTTGCGAGGGCCAAAATCATCATTTAACTGGCCGTGATCTAGCGGTGGCGACCACAACCTGCCAACTGATGTATCGTACAAGACAAGCTTTACAGTATCTTTAAATTTTGCAATATCTACACCGTACGGATTTACCGATCTATTATCCCAAATAGAGTAATATTGCGCAATTTTTATCCAAAGGCTATCGTTTTCATCGAGGTTGTATTCTTCATCAACCTCTACAATGCTAAAATCTCTTGGATCAACTTTATTTGTGTCTACTTCTTGGGTAATTGCAAAATCTCTTCGAGATGGGTCGAAATAGTATTCAACTTTCTTTTTGGTAACAATTTCCATCAATCCCTCATCGTGCAAAATAGCAGAATCTGGAATTGCATAGTTGATAGCCGGAGCTTTGATATTGATAAAATCTTTGAAATTCTTCTTTTTTGATTTGTCTTGTGAAAGGGTAGGGTAGGCAAGTAGAAAGAAAATCGGATACAGTAAAAAAGTATTAATTCGTAAAAAAATCATTTGTTAGCAGTTTAGTAAAAGAAGTACAGATCTACCATTTCGGCATAGGCAGATCTGTAGTAGTTTGATAATCAGACAGGTACTTCAATAGCTGCTAAATATCTTTCGGCATCTAATGCAGCCATGCAGCCCGTACCAGCCGATGTCACGGCTTGGCGATACACGTGGTCTTGGGCATCGCCAGCGGCAAATACGCCTTCTGCACTTGTCTTGGTGGTGCCTTTTTCTGTGATAATATAGCCTGTTTCTTCCATATCCAATTGTCCTTTAAAAATATCAGTATTTGGTTTGTGGCCGATAGCCACAAAAAATCCTTGCACTTTTAATGTAGTGGCGGCACCTGTTATGGTGTTTTTCAAAACTACACCTTCAACTTCATCTTCCCCTAAAATATCTTCAGGAAAACTATTCCAATGAATTTCAATATTGGGTGTATTCTTCACTCGATTTTGCATTATTTGCGAAGCCCTCATTTCATTTTTACGAACAATCATGTGCACTTTGCTACATAGTTTTGATAAATAGGTAGCCTCTTCGCAAGCTGTATCGCCAGCTCCCACGATGGCAACTTCCATATTTTTGAAGAAAAAACCATCACAAACCGCACAAGCAGAAACACCTTTTCCGTTCAAACGTTGCTCATTTGCGAGTCCAAGCCACTTTGCAGAAGCCCCAGTAGATATGATAACGGCATCGGCTTCGATTTCGTGTGTTTCATCTACCACAGCTTTATGGGCATTGGGATTTGAAAAATCGACCGAGGTGACCATCCCAAACCTAATATCTGTGCCAAAGCGTTCGGCTTGTTTGCGAAATTCTTCCATCATCTCGGGCCCCATAATGCCATCGGGATAGCCGGGATAATTTTCTACGTCATTTGTAATCATCAATTGCCCGCCTGGCTGCATTCCTTGATATAAAACTGGTTTCAGACCTGCTCTTGCCGCATAAATTGCCGCAGTGTACCCAGCTGGGCCAGATCCTATAATCAATACATTTACTTTCTCTGCCATTTTAATTGTCTTTTTTTGTTTTGTTAAACTTTCAAATACTCACCTACCAAACATTTATTTATTTAACCAAGTTGCAATTTTGAAAATTTTAATCGTCTATCCAAAAATGAAAGCAATTTGCGTGTCTTTTGGTACAATCTATCAATAAACAAGCTAGAAAACGATTGAAAACCGACAAAACTTATCTATTTTTGCCTTAATGGCAGTTTCGTTCAACCCGCAGGTAGCATACTTAGACACACTTTTAGAGGTAAACAACCTTCAGACCTATTTTACAAACGAAACAGGCTTGGTAAAAGCGGTTGATAATGTAAGTTTCAAAATCAGGAAGGGGGAAACAATAGGGATCGTGGGCGAATCTGGCTCTGGAAAATCGGTAATGGCACTTTCCATTTTGCAACTTTTGAGCAATAATGGCAAGATAAAAGGCGGAGAAATATTGTTTCAATCGGCCGAAAAAGGACAAATAAATCTCGCTAACATTTCCGAAAAAGACATGAGAGACATCAGAGGCAATGAAATATCGATGATATTTCAAGAACCTATGACTTCGCTCAACCCTGTATACACTTGTGGCGACCAAGTGATGGAAACCATTCTTATTCACCAAAAAATATCGAAAAAAGAGGCTCATTTACGTACAATCGAACTATTTGAGAAAGTAAAGCTACCTAGACCAGAAGCCATTTTCAAATCTTATCCGCATCAAATATCGGGTGGACAAAAACAAAGGGTAATGATTGCAATGGCGATGATATGCAATCCAGCCATATTAATTGCAGATGAGCCAACAACAGCACTTGATGTGACCGTGCAAGCCACTATTCTCGATTTAATGAAGAAATTGAAAGAAGAAAAAGACACTTCTATCATTTTCATCACTCACGATTTGGGCGTGATTGCCGAAATTGCCGATCGAATAATAGTGATGTATCATGGTAAAATAGTGGAGCAAGGCACAGTTTGGAATATTTTTAGCAACCCAAAACATCCATACACAAAAGGCCTTTTGGCATGCAGACCCAAAATTGACTTTAAATTAAAAACCTTGCCTGTAGTTTCCGATTTTATGGAAACAGACGAAGACGGTAATCTGGTTGAGATACAGCACATAAAATTTGATTCGGTCGATGAAGCCATTATCAAAAACTATATTTCGCCACAGGAGAGCAAAATGCGGTCCAACCTTCTCAAAACCAAGTTTCCGTTGTTGGTGGTCAATAATTTGAAAACTTATTTTCCCATCCAAAAAGGATTGTTTGGCAAGCCCACAGATTTTGTAAAGGCTGTCGATGATGTGAGTTTTGAATTGTACCCTGGTGAAACTTTGGGTTTGGTGGGCGAATCTGGCTGCGGAAAGACAACCTTAGGTCGCACTTTGTTGCGATTGATTGAGCCGACTGATGGGACTATATTTTTTGGAGGCAAGAAAATAAATACGCTCCAACCCGAGTTTATGAGAGAAATAAGGAAAGACATGCAGATTATCTTTCAAGATCCGTATTCGTCTTTAAACCCTCGTATTTCTATTGGAGAGGCTATAATGGAGCCCATGCGGGTGCATGGCATTGGTGATTCGGAACTCGACCGAAAGAAAAAAGTGGTTCAATTATTAGAAACTGTAAGTCTAAATCCCAACCATTTCAATCGCTACCCGCATGAGTTTTCGGGAGGACAGCGTCAAAGAATTTGCATTGCAAGAGCACTCTCTTTAAACCCAAAATTGCTTATTTGTGACGAATCTGTATCCGCTTTAGATGTATCTGTTCAGGCGCAGGTTCTCAATCTTTTAAACAGTTTGAAAGAAGAATTTGGGTTTACTTATATATTTATCTCACACGATTTATCGGTGGTAAAGTTTATGAGCGAACGCATAATAGTGATGAATAAGGGCAAAATAGAAGAAATAGGGCTTTCGGACGATATTTATGAAAACCCAAAATCGGAATATACCCGACAACTTATCGATTCGATACCAAAAGGTGAAGTTGAAAATTTCAAACTGCTCCGAATTAGAAAAAACTTAGAAAAAAGCAATCTTCTTAATCCCAAAAAATAATAATGAGGGAGATAATTGACCATAAATTTGTTGAATTTCCATTTGCAGATTACTTATTGGTATTTATCTCCATCATTGTAGGGTACGTAGTTACTGAATTTTTTGCTGGCTGGGGTGGGCTCATTCGCAATCGAGAAAATGTAAAAATATACTGGCTTCATTTACTCTGGACTTTCAATTTTTTCTTTCAGCTCATCGAAAATTGGTGGTGGCTTTGGGGAAATCGCCTAAAATTAGCAGAACACATCTATTATTTTGCGTTCTCATTGGCTTCGCCATTGGTTTTTTACCTTATTACTGTTTTTTTATTTCCTTCAATTAAAGAAGATCAAAAAACAGATTTTAAAAATTATTACTTCAAAAATACGCCCTATATTTTTACACTTTTTGCTATTTTAATGTGTGTGTATTTTGTAAATAATATTTGGATTAAACAGCAGGCAACTTTTGGTATCGACAATCTATTTTGCATTTCAGGATTTGCATTCTCGTTTCTTTACATTTTTATCAAGAAAGAGTGGTTTCACGTTACTGGCTACATAGTTGGGGCTAGTATATTTTTTGGCTACGTAATGATAAATAGCACAAAATAACGCACAAACATATTTGCTTACAATTGGTTAAAAGCACTATGGAAGCCCTAATATTTTTCCTTTTCCCACTTTTTTTCTATTTGGCTTTAAAAATAGCTATTTGGCGCGATGTTGATACCACCGATTTAGATATAAAAAAATATCAAGAAGGCATACGAATGATTGAGTTTGGCTTTATTGAAGAGGCACTGGTATATTTTGATAAAATGGCCACTATTCATACCAAATCGATGGTGGTATTTGCTAAGAGAGCCCATTGCCATTTCTTACTCCAAAATTATTACCAAGCTATTTATAACTACGACAAAGCGCAAAGCCTCAGCCACGATTTGCCTGAAGTATTTCTTCACAAAGGCATTTGCTTATATAAAATAGGAGATGTAGAATTGGCTTACAAGGAATTTAACAAAGCCGTGTGGTTTTACAGAGAAAAAAACGCAGAAGCATTTCAGTGGAGGGCAACCACAAGCGAATGGCTTGGCAACAAAGAGGCGGCACAAAAAGATTTCAAAAAAGCGGATTTATTGAGAAAAATGCCTGCAACAGTAATAAAAAAATTAAAATAATAATGCAATAGTGTTTGTTGCATTTTGGCACCCCAAAGATTTTTCATTCCATTTTTTCATCCCTTCATGTGTATTGATCTTGAAAATCCCAATTTTGACAATAAAATGCCCAAAGTAGAATTCACTTGATATTGAGTTTCACATCATTGTTTAGAATAATGTGGTCAAAAATAGTCGGTGTTTATTCTTAAAAGTAGTGCTATTTTTAGCATGTGAAATGAAGAGGAAGTAATATGAAGGAAACCAATTAAAAGTGATAAAATACCAGATAGAATTAAAAGAGTTGGTTTATTTCATTTCCACATACTTCTTGATTTTTTGCTTTTCTAGTTAATGTTTCTTTTCCATTCTCAAGGTATCTTTTTGATTCTTGCACTGAATTCATTTGTTGCAGTTTTTACAAATGTACAGGTGAATGTTGCCAAATATAATTAGGTTTTTATTCAATGGCAGGTGTATCTAAGTGTACAATTTAGTATTATTGTAGCTACAATCTGAAAATAAAATGAAAAAAAACGTGCTCAAAAGCAAGAAACCTAAAGTTGTTAAAATATCACATTTAAGCAAACCAAGCAACCTTTCTCTTATCGATTGGCAACTGGCTTTGAGAAAACAGTTTGGTTCTGACAATACTTTTATCGTAAAGAATTTAGGCGAAAGGGCTGTTTTTTCTGATTTCAGTGTACAAAATCCTATCAATAACAACACATATAAAGTAGCTATTAGAAGCAAGGAAAGAGGCATAAATTTTTGTACCTGCAACGACTTCAAAACCAATCAGTTAGGTACTTGTAAACACATTGAATATGTACTTTTTCAAATAGAAAATTATGCACCGTATAAGAAAATCTTAAGGCAGTCGTATGCGCCAGAATATTCGTCTATTTATTTACATTATTCTAAAGAAAGAAATGTCAAAATAAGGATTGGCACAACTGAAAGTGAGAAATTCAAAAGTTTGGCTGGCAAATGGTTCGATCAAAAGTTGGTATTAAAAGAAGATTCTTATCAAAATATTGAGGCTATTCTTCAAGAAGCACACGGCATTGATGCTGGTTTTCGCTGTTATGACGATGCTCTGGAGTTCATTCTTGATGCGAGAGAGCGATCGAATCGCTTGCAAAAAGTTGAGGCAATATTCAAAGATGAAAACATACTAAATGAATCTGTAAGAGTACAGCTTTTTCCGTATCAAAAGCTGGGAGTTGAGGCTATTTTGAAATCAGGTAGAACGCTGTTGGCAGACGACATGGGTTTGGGCAAGACCCTGCAAGCGGTGAGTGCCTGCGAAATATTAAAGAAGCACTTTAATGTCGCCAGAATATTGGTAATCTGTCCTACATCGCTCAAATACCAGTGGAAATCGGAGGTTAGCCAGTTCACCGATTCGAGTGTGAAGGTGATTGAAGGCCATATTGGACAGAGAAAAATACACTATTTTGAAGATGATTCTACTTATAAAGTAATTAGTTACAACACTGCCGTAAATGACATCTCTTTTCTAAATGAAATGGAGCCCGATGTTATTATTCTTGACGAGGCTCAACGCATAAAAAACTGGCAGACAAAAATATCAACGCAGATAAAAAAACTGAATTCCAAATATGCCATCGTTCTTACTGGAACCCCGATTGAAAACAAATTGGAAGAGTTGTATTCGATAATGCAATTTGTAGATTTATATAAAATGGGGCCTCTCTACAGTTTTCTTGATACTTACCAAATAAAAGATGCGAAAGGCAAAATAATGGGCTACAAAAAGCTCAATGATATTGGCAAAAGGCTTTCTGGTGTATTGGTGAGGCGCACAAAAAAGGAAGTTCTTACGCAATTGCCATCAAGAATGGACAAAAATTTATTTGTCCCAATGACCGATGAACAAACGATCATGCACACCGAATACCAAGCCAATGTGTCTAAATTGGTGAATAAATGGAAGAATATGGGCTTTTTAGATGAAAAAGACCGTCAAAAATTGCTTATCAATCTCAATTTGATGCGAATGGTTTGTGATAGCACGGCTGTAGCCAAACCCGAAGAAAAAAACTACGATACCAAGGTAGATGAGTTGATGTGTATCCTAGAGGAGGCATTGAGTAATCCCGATCAAAAGGTGGTGATTTTTAGCCAATGGGAACGCATGACACGCCTCATTTCAACCGAATTGACCAGTCGAAACCTCAGATTTGAATACCTGCATGGCGGCATTCCGAGCAAAGAAAGAGAAAAACTATTGATCAATTTTAGAGATAATCCGAAGTCGAAAGTATTTCTTTCTACCGATGCGGGAGGTGTAGGGCTCAATTTACAAGCTGCCTCTTTGCTCATTAATGTAGATATTCCTTGGAATCCAGCAGTTTTAGAGCAGCGAATCGCCCGAATTTATCGACTAGGACAAAAAGAAAATGTTCAAATAATCAATTTGGTGGCTACTGGCACGATCGAACACCGCATGTTGGACGTGTTGCAATTTAAAAATTCAATGGCGGCAGGTGTGCTAGATGGTGGCGAAGATTCTATTTTCATGACCGATTCGAAATTTAACCAATTTATGAAAACGGTGGAAGAAATAAGTGCCGTGGATACTTCGGCTTCTCATTATGAAGTCAATACCGAGCCTTACGCACCCGAAGAAGCACTAACCCAAACAACTGGTGCTGACAAAGTTGCCATTGCACCAGGGGAGCAACTAGGTATTTTCGATTTGAATGAAGAAGATGATAATTCGCCAATAAAAAATAAACTTGAAAATACTGTTCACGATAACGAATCGGCAGATTTATTGACCAAAGGCTTAGATTTTTTCTCGCAATTGGCAAATACTCTTGCCAATAAAGAGGCTACCGAAAACCTGATGAAAAATATTATTCAAAAGGATGAAAAAACGGGCGAAAATTTCTTGAAAATACCTGTTGAAAACGAAAAGGTGGCAGAAAATGCCATTAAACTATTGGCAAGCTTGGTAAACTCGCTGAATAAATGATCGATTGATCGTTTACTCAACCAGGCCACAGAATTGCTAGCCGAAAACTTTAGTATATTTTCTATTTTCCCAAAAATATTTGAATTTTTGGGAAAATGGTATGGAAATTACATTCTTATCAAAGCACCCAATTCCTTCTCAAAAGCCTGCATTAGGCGCTTCATGGTGGTTTCGATTTGTTGGTCGTTGAGCGTTTGGTCTTCGTCTTGCAAGGTAAAACTGATGGCGTAGGCTTTTTTGCTTGCGTCTATCTTATCGCCTTCATAAATATCAAATACGTTCATTTCTCTCAAAATTTTCTTTTCAGTTTTTTGAGCTAGCTTTTGAATTTCCTCGAAGCGTACTTTTTTATCTATCACTAGCGACAAATCTCTTCTTACTTCTGGAAATTTGGATATTTCTACAAATTGAAGCTTGTTAGTGACCAGTTTATTGATGTAATCCAAATCTAATTCAGCATAAAACACCGTCTGTTTGATGTCGAGCATCTTGGCGAATTTCGATTTTACTTGTCCTATTTTAGCAATAATTTTTGTGTTTTTCTCCAATTGTATCGCTTGGGCAAATACCGCATCTGATAGCTCTTTTTCTGAAATTTTATACCCCACAATATTCAAACTAAATAAAATTTGCTGTACGGCAGAACTTATATCGTAAAATGTATTTTTATCGCTTTTCGATTTCCAGCTTTCAGTTTGGGTATTGCCAGTGATGTACAAAGCCAAAATACTTTTTTCTTCGTAGCCAGTGGCAAGCGTATTGTCGCCAATTTTTCGGTAAGTTTTGCCGATTTCAAAAAATTTAAGGTCTTTTTGCCTGCGATTGATATTGAAAATGATAGCCTCTAGCCCAGTGAAAAGCATGTGCTGTCGCAAAACTCCCAATTCTGGGCTCAGTTTGTTTAGAATTTCCACACTTTCATCTGCTTTTAAATGCTCGGCACTTTCAGCATACTCTGGTTTGGTGAGCGAATTGGTGATAATTTCGTTAAATCCCTTGGCTGCCAAGAAGTTAGCAATGCTATTTTCTACTTTTTCTTTTGGCATTAAAGGGAAATCGGCCAAATAACTTGCGCCCAAATGCTCACTTTGGGGCAAATTATCAAACCCATAAATCCTTACAATTTCCTCTACAATATCTGCTGGGCGATAGACATCTACCCGATAAGGCGGCACCGAGCAATAAAAGCCATCTTTTGTTTCGTCAGAAATGCCAATTTCGAGGGCATCTAAAATGCTAAAAATTTTATTGGCAGAGAGTTTGAAACCCAGCAAGCGATCGATATAATCGAAATCGACCCAAAAGCGGTAGTTTTCAATTTTTGTAGGATAGAATTCTGTAATTTCAGAAGCGATTTCGCCTCCAGCTATTTCAATAATAAGCAGAGCTGCTCGTTTCAAGGCCAAAATGGTACTATTTGGGTCTATTCCTCGCTCAAAACGAAAAGAGGCATCTGTCTTTAGGCCGTGCAATTGGCTCGTTTTTCTGATGCTATCAGGTGAAAAATAGGCACTTTCTAGAAAAATAGAAGTAGTAGCGCTCGAAACGCCAGAAGTTTGTCCGCCAAAAACACCTGCAATGCACATGGGTTCCATTTCGTTGCAGATCATCAAATCGCTGGCATTCAATTTTCGCTCTTTTCCATCTAAAGTGATAAATAGTTCGCCCTCAACAGCATTTTTTACTACTATTTTATTGCCCTTTACTTTGCTCCAATCGAAAGCATGAAGTGGCTGCCCCAAATCGTGCAGTACATAATTGGTGGCGTCTACTATATTATTGATAGGCGATAAACCTATGGCTTTCAATCGGTTTTGCAACCATTGTGGCGAAGGTTTTACTTGTATATTTTTTATTACCAATCCAGCATACCGAGGACAAGCTGCCTTGTTTTTTATCTCTAATATTACTTTTTCAGTAGTATTTCCTACTTTAAATGAAGAAATATCGGGTATTTTAAAATCGATGCCTTTGCCCAATCGCTCGCCAATGACGGCATACAAATCTCTGGCTACACCCAAATGCGAGGCTGCATCTACCCTGTTTGGCGTGAGGCCAATATGGATTATAAAGTCATTTTCTACTTTAAAGTATGTCGCTGCCGATGTTCCGTTTGGCAAATTGGTATCCAGAACTATGATACCATCGTGCGATTTGCCCATTCCTATTTCATCTTCTGCACAAATCATTCCTTCTGAAACTTCTCCCCTTATCTTCGCTTTCTGAATGGTAAATGATTCACCGTCAGTAGGATACAAAATTGCCCCAACGGTAGCTACCACCACTTTTTGCCCAACGGCAACATTTGGTGCACCGCACACAATAGGTGAAACGATACCATTCCCAATATCAACGGTGGTTTTGCTTAACTTATCGGCATTTGGGTGTTTTTCACAAGTCAATACTTCGCCAATTACCAAACCTGTCAAACCTCCTTTCATACTCTCAAATCGCTCTATGCTCTCTACTTCTAAACCAGTGCTGGTAAGCAATGCGGCTGTTTCTTCGGGTGAGTAAGGTAAATCGATAAATTGCTTTAGCCAGTTGTAAGAGATTTGCATGGTAGGGATTCTATTTTGTAAAAATATTTTAAAAATACTTCATTGAATTGGGAAGTTCACGAAAATAGTGGAAAAAGCGAAGCCCAAAGTACAAACCTTGGGCTTTGGAAAAAAATGAAAGCTTCACCATCGTTTAAAATGTTCGTGAAGTTGTATGAACACAATTCGATTATATCTCTTCGTAATCAAATTTATAGCCAACTCCTTTTATCGTAGTAATGTAGTTTTCGCCCAAGCGTTCACGTACTTTTCTGATATGCACATCTACCGTTCTCGAAAGCACATATACATCTGTACCCCATACTTTTTGCAACAATTCATCTCTATTGAATACTTTATTGGGGTTTGAAGCCAAAAAATACAGCAATTCAAACTCTTTGCGTGGCAAATTTATCTCAGCATCACCTTTGTATACTATATAAGTGTTGCGGTTTATAATGAGATCGCCAGCATTTACGATCGTCAAATTATTTTCATTTTTCTTCTCTCTTTTTAATATCGCAGCAATTCGGCTTACAAAAGCTTTTGGTTTGATTGGTTTGGTAATGAAATCGTCTGCTCCTGCGTCAAAAGCCGCTATTTCAGAGTATTCTTCGGTGCGAGCGGTGAGAAACAAAATAAATGTTTTTGAGAAATCGGGTTGATCTCGAAATCTTTTGCAAGCCTCTATTCCATCCATCATTGGCATCATAATATCGAGCACAATCAGATTTGGCTGAAATTCTTTAGCCACTTCCAATGCCTCTTTGCCATTTTTTACTGTTTTGATCGAATACCCTTCCTTTACAAGGTTATATTCTAAAATTTCCAAAATATCTTCTTCATCGTCAGCAATCAAAATCTTGATCTTGTCTTTGTTTTTCATCACGAAGTGTATTTAGTTTTGTATTTTAAACGAATGGGTATTTTTTATGATGTCGATGATATTGAGTGTAGATTATAGATATATTTGTCGGAAAACATTCTGTAATCTATTGAAAACCAATGATTTATAGGCAATGTAAGCATTAAAAAAATCCTTATGTCCTAAAAAATAGAAATATTGTTTTAAAATTAATTTTGGTTCTTCAAAATGGGCTGAACTAAGTAAAAACTTGAATCGGTGAGAAGAAGGCAGTAATATTGTTTTACAAAAAATAGATAGTAAAATGGATAAACAATATTTCATTTAGCGGATTTAATATTAGGGCATCAACTCTGCCAATTTCTGTTCGAGTTGATAGCCACGTAAATTTTTTGCGATTATCACCCCCTTCTTATCCAACAAGAAAGTGGCAGGAATGCCTCGCACACTGTACAAAGCAGCTCCTTCCGACTGCCAGCCTTTGAGGTCAGATACATGGTTTGTCCAAGCAAGCCCATCTTTTTGAATAGCACTCAGCCAATTTTGTTTGCTGTTGTCGAGTGAAACGCTATAAATGGTAAACCCCTTTTCTTTGTAATTATTGTAAGTACGCACCACATTTGGATTTTCCATACGGCAGGGGCCGCACCAAGAAGCCCAAAAATCGATCAATACATATTTGCCTCTTAACGAAGACAAAGGTACTATTTTGCCATCTGCATCTGCCAATTTTATTTCTGGAGCCTCATCGCCCTCTTGTGGCTCGCCTTTGGGAATAGAAGCAAGTATTTCCAACACGAAAGGGTCGTTTCCAAACTCGGTTTTCAAGCCGTTCGCCAATTTTTTGGATGGAGCTACTTGGTTTTGCAGCATGATCTGAATCAAATTGACGTAAGCCAATTTTCTGTTTTTTGTTTTTTCAGGAAATCTTGAAACCAAATCTTCAGCCTCGGTATTCCAAACTGTGGGGTTTTGTTGGCCAAATTTTTGAAGATAAAAATTGATTTTATTCATCATCATATCACCACGTGTATAATCTTCATCGCTCAATTCGTTGTATGTAAAAAACGTTTCTTTGCCAGCTTCGTTGCTTATGGAAAACATTTTCAAGACTTTTGCGAAGAATGTTCCGCTATTTTGCCCCGTAATTACCTCGTTTTTGAAAGCATTGCTGGCAGTATTGAGCGAATCGTATTGTTTTTGAAGAATGCCAATTTGTTTGTTGTATTCGGCTTGGTCGGTATTGTATCTCGCTGTTATTTCTTTTACTTTATTTTCAAAGCCACCCAATTGCATGTTGTAAGTTAGCATTTGGTTGAAAAGGGCATTTTCTGTAGAATTTTTCAGCACGGTGCCAGCTTTTACATTTTTCCAATTACAATCTAATTCTACATTTTCTGTGCCTAATATCAGCATAAAAGAATTTTCTTTGTCAGTACCAAATTGGTAAAAGCCTTTTGGAACGCTGTTTTTGGAATTGAACTTAAATTCTCCACTTTTTACAACAGCCGAATCGTATTTGAAAAAAGTAGAACCAAAGTATTGATACAAAAAAACCTTCCCATTGGCTGGGGAATTAGATATTTTGCCACTTAAGAAGAGTGAATTTGCCGCGTTTGCATTAAAAAATAGCACTAGAGAGATAAAGACAGAGAGTATTCGCATTAGCAGCATATTAGGTAAAGTTAAGGAGATCTACTATTAAAAAGGAAGTAAAAAATAAAATTAACAAAAAGTTAATTATTTGATAACACTTACTTCATTTTTCAGCCCTTTGTAGGATGTTAGTTCCAATTTTACAGAGCCAAGAAACATCTCTGCCTCAGCCATCAAAGGGATTTTATTTTTATCATCCGAAATCCAAACTTTGATCGATTCTTCTCCATTGAACATACCATTTTTGGGCATTACTGGCACTAATTTTATTGCTGCAAATTCGCCTGCATCTACATTTACAGTTCCTTTGCCCATGTATCGAACTTTAAAATTGTAGTTCTCTTTATCGAAAAAGGCTTTCATTGAGATAGTATCACCTATTTTCATTTTGTTGTAATTTATTCTCCGCAACTGAAAAAATCCGCTCACAATATCTTGGACATTGTTTGGTATTTTGTATTCAAGCTCTTCTTTGTCTCTATCTGGGTGTTTTCGTATCACTTTGGCTTTTGAATTTCCATAATCATAAATCACATCTTCATGCAAATTGTACTTGCCCTCGTGAATATCGCGCATCGATTGTTGCGGTGCGGAAGATGAGGTGTCTACAAAAGACGACCAAGTGTCTTTTATTCTAAAGCCTAATGCAAAAAAAGGTGTAGTCCAGCCCATTACATACATTTTGTAACAAGGCTTTTCTTGTACTTGGTAAAGTTTATCGTCTACATTTATCATCGCTTTGCCAGCTGTTACAAATGCATAATGCAAGCGATAGTTGAGGTTTTCACCTGTTTGATAATTGCCTTTTTCAAATTCTAAAGGGGCTTGTTTGCGGCCTGATGTAAATGCAAGCAATAGAACTAACGAGCTAAAAATCAGAATTTTGAAGTGTTTCGTCACTGTTTTCAATATTTATATCGGAACAAATTTAATTAATTTATAATTTCATGCCAGAAAGCATTTCAAAATGGAAAACTTTGAATTAATCGTTTTATTGCTTGTGCTGGTAACCTTTTTAAAGATAACAATAGAAAAACAGGTTTTTATTTTTGGCTTTGATTGATATCGATCAATTGTATAAAATCGATTTAGTAGTTTTTATTACTATGACAATAATACAAAATCTATTCTTTTTTGGCGTTGATGAAACTTAAAATGAAAATAAATCTGCCCATATACAAGAATTATAACACTTCCCGGCTTGCAAAATGTTGCAATTGTGTAAATTGAAGAAAATTTGTTGATGAGCGAAACTAAAGATGAAGTTTTGCTACGATTAAAGTCGAAGTACGAGATAAAATTGAATAAAATGAGATCCGCCAGGTTGGCTAGTTTGCAAGGAAGCGAACTCAACAGAGATCAACATATTTTCAATTAATATTGCTAAATATAATCGAAATTGATCGGTGCATGGCAAGATTTTGAGCGACAATTGCCAAAAAAAGCAAAACAAATGATGAAGCATTAAGAAAAATGGCGAATAAACTAGATTTGGAAGAATCGAGGCTCGGCTTAGAAAAGTAACAATTACAGCAATTAAAAAGGAAACAAATGAAATTTCAACGAACGGCAAAAATGATGGTTTTGATCTTATTCATAGCATCTTGCAGCAGCAAATCAAAATTGATAACCCATAAATGGCTGGTGAGCGAGGCCGTGATTTCAGAGCAAAAACTATCTGGTGAATTGGTATCTGGTTTTTTCCTTGATT
>JBJXGB010000010.1:0-7955 GCA_046152935.1 Cytophagales bacterium | reverse complement strand
TTTTCAAAAAATCCAATTTGATTTTCTCCCAAACCAAATCGCGCTTGATTTTGTAGAATGATGGCGTGTCGTTGGTTGGTTCATATCTTACAATAGTTGGTTCGGTTTTATCGGCAGGGAAAAACTCGGTTCCGTAGCCAAACTGCAATTCAAAAACCATTTTTGAGTCTTCGGGCTCCTCAAATTCATCAACATTAGCATTGCCAAATAATGATGGCGAAGAATTTACGGTTTGTAACTCACTAAATGTCAACACAGCTACAGGATGGGCACTTTCTACTTTTATGTCAAATCCTTTGGCATACACATCAAACGAAGCAATCAAGTTTTTGCCAAATTTTTGGAAAAAATCCTGCTCTATTCTTCTTGGTATTTCTATAAATTTTTTATTCAAGAATGGCTTCAATTTTGTGCCTTCTACTTCTTTCTCGAAAGTATATACCTTCTCTTCGCACAAAAGCCAAGCTGGTTTGCTGCAAATCAACTTCGCACCTTTGTATTGAAATTCTACCCTTGCACCATGGTGTTTAATAGTGGGCAAATAATGGGTGTTTACTTCGTTTCGATAAAAATGAAAAAGTACTGTGGCTTTGTCTTTTTCGACCACTACTTCGCGCCAAGTGGGTTCACCATCTGTGCCCATAATAAAAACGCGCTTTTCATACAGCAATTCCATGATTTGAGCCTTGTATTTCTCAAGGTTATTTTCAATCAAATCTTGCAATTCCTCATTGCCTTTGACTTTATCATAAATTTTCAGAAAAAAATCGTTGAGTTTCAACTTTTTCTCTCCGTGTTTATTAAAAATGGCTTCCGGCTGGATGGCATCTATCAATCTAATGAGCTCGAAATCCTTTTCATCTAAGCCATCAGAAAATTCCTTCGCACTTTTTAACGACACATTTTGGTGTTGCAAAGTGAGATTCCCTAATGAATTTACCTGCACTATGTAGCACTCAAATAAAAAGCCTAGCAATTCATGCTCAAAAAGTGAATAAATAATCTGAAAAGGCTGGGTATTCGATACTTTCATTATCGGAGCTAAGGCTGCTGGTTCAATCGCTTTTTCAAACTTTTGAAAATCAAAAAACCACGAAATCTACTGTTTTTATTTGACCAAAGCAGTAAAAAATTTTCAAATTTTAATAGATCCAAAATATTAACTTCTCGAAAGTTTTAAACTTTCAAGAAGTTGGTGAACATTGGTCAAAAAATTGAACCTCCACATGAATAAAAATCATACAATTGCACTAAAACATGATCGAAATGGTTTCTCGTCAAAAAAATGAATATCATTTTGCATTGAATTGTTATTTTTTATACATTTCGTTTCTAAATACTAATTAATGATCGACAAACTGGTTTCATTTAGTTTGAACAATAAGCTTGTAGTTGGCTTTTTTGTGCTAATACTGGCTGGCTATGGCTCTTATTCAGTCTCCAAACTCCCAATAGATGCGCTACCCGATGTTACCAACAATCAGGTGCTTATTATTACCCAAAATCCCAATCTTGCCCCTTATGAAATTGAAAAATTCATAACCGCACCTATTGAGCTTGCGATGGCCAATGTGCCTGGTTTGGTCGAAGTTCGTTCTATTTCAAAATTTGCGTTATCAAATGTCACACTGGTGTTTAATGACGATGTAGATGTGTATCGAGCTCGCCAACACGTAATGGAAAGGCTAAAGGAATTGGAAAAAGATATGCCTTCCGACCTTGGTCAGCCAACATTGGCACCAGTTTCTACTGGTTTGGGTGAAATATACCAATATGTAATTCGACCTAAAAACGTAGAAGATACCACCTACTCGTTAACCGATCTGAGAACTATCCAAGATTGGATTATCCGCAAAAAGCTATTGGAAACAGAAGGTGTAGCCGATATCAGCTCATTTGGTGGATTTGTAAAAGAATACCAAGCTAAAGTAAAACCTGCCTTGCTACGAGCTACCAATGTAAGTATGCAAGATTTGTTTGATGCCTTAGAGCACGGCAACGGCAATACAGGCGGTGCATATATTGAAAAAGATGGCGTTGCTTATGTCATACGAGGTATTGGCTTGGCTCAATCCCTTGAAGATATTAAAAATACCATCATCAAAACCAATGGAGGCGTTGCTGTGTATGTAAAAGATGTGGCCGATGTAGAATTTGGTTCAAGCGTGCGATACGGTGCTATGACGATGAATGGCCGAGGTGAAGTGGTAGGGGCTGTGGTTTTGATGCGTAAGGGAGAAAATGCCAGCCGTGTTGTGCAAAATATCAAAACTAAAGTAAAAGAATTGGAAGCTTTTCTTCCTGAAGATTTAATGATTGAGCCTTTTATTGATCGTGAAGATTTGGTGGCACGAGCTATTACAACGGTTGTAAAAAATCTTTTGGAGGCTTTTGTGATCGTAATGTTTGTGATTTTACTGTTTTTGGGCGATGTAAGAGCCAGTTTGCTCGTAGCTTCTATTATTCCGCTTTCGCTTTTGTTTGCCATTATATTGATGAATCAGTTTGGAATAGGCGGCAATCTGATGAGTTTGGGAGCAATTGATTTCGGTCTTACTGTCGATCCTTCTATAATAGTTGTAGAAAGTGTGGTAGTTGCATTGGGGGTGTCTATGAAAAAATTAGGCAAAAAATTTAACCAAGAAGAAAAAGACAGTTCGGTTTTTGATGCCACTATGGATATCAAGCAGACCGTTGTCTATGGTGGATTGATCATTTTGGTGGTGTATTTCCCGATCATGACATTGACAGGTATTGAAGGCAAAATGTTCACTCCCATGGCTTTAACCGTGAGTTTTGCTCTAATAGGAGCCATTTTACTGGCACTTACCTACATTCCCATGATGAGCGCCTTGATATTAAAACCCCACGATAGCGACCATAAAAATTTCTCCGATAAATTTATGGATATGCTATTTAAAGGATACGAACCTATCATTGACTGGGCATTCAAATGGAAATATTTGGTAGTGATTTCTTCGGTAGTCCTTCTCTTCTGCACTTACTTGCTGTTTGGCTTGCTTGGTGGCGAATTTATTCCAAAACTTGATGAAGGTGATTATGCTATTGAAGTTAGGTTGCCAGTAGGGACTTCATTGACACAATCGAAAGCATACAGTTTAAAAGCCGAAAAATTATTGCTCGAAAACTTTCCAGATGAAATTGAAAATGTTGTAGCCAAGATTGGTACATCAGAAATACCAACAGACCCTATGCCAGTAGAAGGAATGGATTTAATAGTGACCTTAAAAGACAAAGAAAGTTGGAAAAAAGTGCATTCTAAAGAAGAATTAACGCAATCAATTTCTGAAGAAATAAACAAATATGCTGGATTAATCGTCATTTTTTCACAGCCCATTGAAGGAAGATTTAATGATATGTTGAGTGGCGCCAAAACAGATGTTGTTATTAAAATTTTTGGCGATGATTTTGAAAAGCTAAAGACTGCGGCTGCATCAATTTCTAATATACTGAAAAACTTAGAAGGTGCCCAAGATGTGCAAACCCAAAAAGTAGATGGTTTGCCTCAAATAATGGTAAAATACGATAGGCGTTTGTTGTCTTACTATGGAATAAAAGTATCTGAAGTAAACCAATTGATACAAACAGGCTTTGCAGGTAGCCAAGCAGGTACGATTTACGAAGGCGAAAAAAGATTTGATCTTTCAGTCCGTTTGGCTGATGAAGAACGTAACGGTTTAGAAGATTTGTTGAATCTGCAAGTTTCCACCAAAGACAATACTTTGATTCCGCTTCGAGAAATAGCAGACATCAAATTTGAAAAAGGGCCAGCCGAAATATCAAGAGAAAACGGCCAACGAAGGCTCAATGTTGGTTTCAATGTGCTTAATAGAGATATTGAGTCGATAGTGACTGAGGCACAAGGCATTATCAAAGAAAAAGTGCCTTTGCCAGATGGATACACTTTAGATTATGGTGGCCAATTTGAAAACCTTACCAGAGCCAAAGAACGCTTGGCGATCGTGCTGCCTCTTTCGCTATTAGTGATATTCGGCATTTTATTTGCCACTTTTGGTAATGTAGGCGATAGTTTTATTATCTACATGGGTATTCCACTCTCTGCCGTGGGTGGCGTAGTTTCCTTACTGGTTCGTGATATGTCATTTAGCATTTCTGCCGGTATTGGATTCATTGTTTTGTTTGGTGTAGCCGTGTTGAATGGTATTTTGCTTATCGGACATTTCAACAATATGCGCTCTCACCACGGCTACGATAATATTTATCACCGTGTGAAAGCAGGATTGCAACAGAAACTACGCCAAGTATTGATGACTTCGGCCACAGCAGCTTTGGGTTATATTCCAATGGCCATTTCGCATGGTGCTGGTGCCGAAATTCAAAAACCGTTAGCAACAGTGGTAATTGGCGGGCTTATAACTTCTACAATACTGACATTGGTCGTATTACCAGTATTGTATATTCTATTTAATGACAGAAAAATAAAGTTCAATTTCTGAGAATAAAAGATTTGACAACTTTCGAAAAGTTGTCAAATCCCAACCAAAATATCAAAATGGTCTTTCAGACACCTAAAGACCAAAATCATCTAAAAATCCTCCTTTGGGGTCGGGGGGCAAACCTACACAATGTTAAAATACATCGTTTCAATTATCACCTTAGTTTTTTTATTCTCTTGCAGCAAAGAAGAGAAAAAAGTGGAAGTAAAATCCACCATTCCACAAAGCTATCCAAGCATTTCACTCAATGTCGAGCAGCTTAAGTTGATGGATATTCAGTTGCAAATGATGGAAGATAAATTAATATATCCCATTGTTTATGCCAACGGCATTGTAGCACCTCAACCAAACCACGATGCAGCTCTTACTCCAAGAATTGCAGGGGTAATCGATGAAATATTTGTGCTTGAAGGCAGCAATGTGCAAAAAGGCCAAGCAATAATGAGTATGAGCAGCACCGAGCTCATCGAATTGCAACAAAGCTATATGACAGCTTTGTCGGAAGCCAACTTCAACAAAAAAGAATTTGAACGCCAAACGACATTGCGAAATTCAAATGTAGGGGCTCTTTCTGAATACCAATTGATAGAATCGCATTACCAAAATGCAGTAAGTTTAGAGAAAACGTTGAGAGCCAAATTATCCATTCAGGGCCTCAATGCAGATGATTTGTCCGACCCAGCCAATGCAAAAATCAAAACAGAAAAGATCATAAGGGCTCCTATTTCTGGCTATATTCACAACATGCCAGCACGAATAGGCATGAGAGCTGAGCCAAGCACCGTACTGGCCGAAGTAATAGATTTGAGCGAATTGAGAGCTGATGTGTTTTGCTACGAAAAAGATTTGGCTTTAGTAAAAGAGAATCAAATCATTGAAATACAGTTCGTCAATAAAGCTATTCCACCAGTAAAAGGCAAAATAGAATTTGTATCACGAACAATCGACAAAACCACCCGATCAATTGTAATGCACACCTCATTTAAAGCTCCAAAAGGATACTTGGTATTGCCCGAAATGTCGATCACGGCCAAAATTCAAGGTTTAAATGCAGGCAAGATCAAAAAGACCGTCCCCCAAGCTGCATTGTACGACAACGGAAACCAGTTTTATATCTTTTACAGCACCACTGCAGATACTGCCAAAACAATGGTATTTCGCAAAGCCAAAGTGACTCCAGGCACAAGCGATGGCAAATATAGTGAGATCGATTTTGATGAAATAGTGCCTTTTGCCTGCAAAATAGCCGTAAGCAACGTAGCCAATCTAGAAAGCGAATTTAAAAAACAGGGGAATTGATTAGTAATGTACTTCTGATCTTCAATCAATCAAGCGACATTATATTAAGCGCTGTACCATTTGATGCGCAAAAGACAATGAAATCTACTTACAACAAAACGTGTACAAAAATACCATATTTTCGTACACGTTTCTATTTCATGTACAAACATTGTACATGAAATAAATCTAGCTCTTACTTACAAATATGTCCATAATATAGATATTTTTGTACACGTTTCCATATTAACTGCAAGCGTTAAATGCCAAACGGCAGCAATAAACTATTGGAAATATGGCTAAAAGTGAACAAAAAGCTTTTAATAAATTGCCACTTTTACCGCCAAGACAATCTATATTAGAAACTATTGGCGTTTTAAAGCAGGTAAGCAAGTCTGCGGTGGCTCTAGCAGAGCTAAAAGGTCTTGCAAAAACATTACCCAACCCACAAATATTAATCAATGCTGTGGTGTTGAAAGAAGCACAGGCCAGCTCAGAAATTGAAAACGTAATTACTACCCAAGATAAGCTGTATCAAGCGCTTTTTGCAAAATCAGATAAGCCAGATAATGCGACCAAAGAAGTATTGCGGTACCGCGAAGCCCTTTTAATGGGAACACAGTTGATTAAAAGCCGAGGCTTTTTGAATACAAATGGAATAATTGCTATTCAAAAGGAGTTGGAGAAGAATAATGCTGGAATTCGCAAATTGCCGGGCACAGCGTTGGTAAATGATTTGACAAATGAAATCATTTATACACCACCAGATAATTTTGACATCATTACCGAATTGATGAGCAATCTGGAAATATACCTCAACGAAGACATTGATGATGTATCTCTGTTAATAAAACTGGCCGTACAGCACTACCAATTCGAAAGTATCCATCCATTTTATGACGGAAACGGCAGAACTGGGAGAATTGTTAATGTGCTTTACCTGATATTAAAAGGCTTGCTAGACGAACCTATTTTGTATTTAAGTTCCTATATCATCAGAAACAAGGGAGATTATTATCGTTTGTTGCAAGAAGTAAGAACAAAAAACAATTGGGAAGAATGGATACTTTTTATCTTGAAAGGCATTGAAGTAACGGCTTTGGAAACTATTGGTCAAATAAAGCAGATCAACGTGCTTTTTGGCGAAACCCAAAAAATGGTGCAAGAAAAATTACCAAGAATCTATTCTAAAGATTTGATCGAACAGCTTTTTATACATCCATATTGTAAAATCGAGTTTTTGGTCAATAATTTGAGAATAGAAAGGAAAACAGCTTCAAATCATTTACAAAAGCTCGAACAATTGGCCATTGTAAAAGCAGAAGAAAAGGGAAAGGAATTAATTTTTATACATGTAAAATTATACCAACTGCTTAAAAGATAGAAAAGAGTTCATGTACAACATTTACCCATAAGAAAATAACGTGTACCAAAATACCATATTTTCGTACACGTTTCTATTTCATGTACAAGCATTGTACATGACAAAAATGAGCAAAATTAAACCAAAATACATTTTAAATACTTGAATATCAATGTATTGTAGGTAATATCTGAAGTGACTTCCCTATGCTTGTTTTGGTTGCTTTGAATGTTAACAAAAAAAGGACTGATGCTCATCAGTCCTTTTTCTAATTATCTAAATCTGAACTAATTCCTACAACTTGAAGGTAGTTGAGGGACTTAATTTTGTTGAACCAAATCAATGAACCACCAAAATTTTCTTCATTCTCAGCTGGTCTTTGAAGTATAATTTCAAGATGAAAGTGCCATTTGGTAAAGTGGACAAATCGATAGTTATTCCTTCCTCAGTTTTAGTGAAAGTACTTTCAATTTCTAATCCCAAGGCATTTACCAAACTTATTTTATTTAAAGTTGAAGTGTTAATGTTTTGAATAAACAGCAGATCAGAAACAGGATTGGGATAATAGCTAAATGTCTCTTCTATCAAATCAATACCAGTTGTGGACTGAGTTCCATTATTAATTATCAATAATTCCTTCGTCAACGAAGCTGACAAATAATTAGCTGTTTCAACTAAAGTTCCTGTGATAGAAATTGTGCCAATGCCTGTCAAACTCAATACATTATTGGTCAAAGTTGCATTTCCTGTACCATTTAACAAAGTGAAAATTGTAGCTGCATCATTTCCAACAAGTGCTAAGCTTTTTCCAATGGTATCTATTGCTGGAATGGAAA
>JBJXGB010000196.1:0-17691 GCA_046152935.1 Cytophagales bacterium | reverse complement strand
TTTTTATGCAATCAGCATTTCACCAAATAATACACCGTAGTGCTCACCCAATCGCGTAAAAAGCCCATATCTTCTATCAATTTTAGTTGAAATCTTGGTTTCCACTTAAATTTGTAATAGTAAATAGGGTTTACCAAATAAAATCTGCTCGAGCGAATAGAAAAATGGCATTTGGTAATTATTTGCTCAAATCTTGTGCTAGTAATGCCTGTCTCTTTTATTTCTGCCAACATTTCGATATGCGATTCTTTTTCTCCAAAAAACCGTAAAAACTGCTTGTACATCGCCATAGGCAGCAAATGAAAATAAGGCAAAAACATCAAGAATTTTGATTTGCATATTTGCTGGTGACCACCCCAAGGCATGTGCCAAGGCGGAAAACCAAAAAATATATGTCCTTCTTTTTTCAATAGATATTTAAGATAGCCAATTATTCTTTCTTGGTCAGGAATATGTTCAATCGTATCTTTCAATACTATCAAATCGAATTGATGGGCAAATTCTGCTTTGAAATCGAGCTCATAAATATTTTTGCAGACAAATTTTACAAGCTGTTTTTCTATTTCTTCTTTCATGAAAATATTGGCATTTTCCACCTTGCTTGCACTCAACTCTACTCCTGTGCAAATACAGCCCAAATCTGTGAAAGCCTTCAACACACCACCTTCCGCACAGCCAATTTCCAGCACCTTCAAACCAGCTTTTACCTTTAGCGATTGCTCGATAAAGGGGATTACGTGGTTTTTGGAATTCAAATATTGATCGTTGAAATAGCGTGGCTTGTCGTGGTGAAATGCAAAACTCATGGTACAAATCTAACCCTTGTTTCAATATTCTTAAAGTTGATGCAAGAATTTTATAATTTGGCATTCAAAACAATGTTATTTTGAAGCTTTCAAAAATTAAAAATGCCATACAACGGGCTGTTATCAATGCCGTTTGTGTAATAATAGACGCAATTGGCTTTATTTTTATCAAACAGCAAATGCAAGTTGATGATAAAGAAAATGTGCTCATTATTCGCCCCGATGCCATTGGCGATTTTGTGGTTTGGAGCAACAGTGCCAGTACCTACCTCCAACTATATCCGCCAGAAACGTACAAAATCGTATTGCTTGGCAATGAAAATTGCGAAGAAATTGCGCTAAAATCTGGTTTTTTTGATGTTTTCATTCCTTTTGATCGCATAAAGTTTATGCTCAATTGGGGTTATAGATTTGAAAAATGGAAACTATTGACAACAAGCAATTATCATACGATAATATACCCAACTTATTCGAGAGAATTCGCAACTGGCGATTTGGTAGTAAATCGGCTGAATGCACAACATAAAATTGGCATAGCATCAGACACTGCAATTGATAGTAGATTGTGGACCAATATCAGCAACGCGTTTTACACCAAATTATACAAATTGCCAAATGAAAATGGACACGAACTCCTTAAAAATGAGGTGTTTATCAATCAATTGGGTTTGAAAGATTTCAAAGCTTCTATTCCCGATTTAGCTTATTGCAGTAGCGAAGCAAATATTCTAGATTTGAACAATGATATTGCCCAGAAGAGAGTAAAGTATTTCGTTATTTTTCCTGGTGCAAGGGTGGGTATACGACAATGGAGCGCAGAAAAATTTGCAGAAATTGCGGATTATATTTTTGAAAATACAGGCTGGAAAGGCGTTTTATTGGGCTCAAGTTCGGAAAGTGAAATTTGTGAAAATGTGTTAAAATGTGCCCAAAAGGCTATTTTAATGAACTTGGCAGGCAAAACTAGCCTCTTGGAAACCATAGATTTGATAGGAAAAGCTAATTTTTTTATTGGCAATGAAACATCTGGTATTCACATTGCCATTGCCCAAAATACACCTTCGCTTTGCATTGTGGGCGGTGGGCATTTCGGTAGATTTATGCCATATCCTGCCCATTTATTAGCCCAAAATAATACTATTTCTGCAATTGCCATTTACAAAATGCCATGTTTCAACTGCGATTGGAACTGCATTTACAAAATTGACAAAAACACAGCTGCACCCTGTGTAGAAAACATAAGTGTCGAAATTGTAAAAGTTGAAATAGATATAATACTCAAAAAAATACAAGAAGCTGTAAGATAAACTCCAACCAATCTTGTTTTTAGCTCTAATTTTGCTTAGCATTGAACAAAACAGTACTATTGTTTTTCTAAACGCCTACCCATGAAGCATTTTATTTTTCTTAACATTTTTATTATTAGCTTCTTAACTATAAATCTATCTAAAGCCCAAGATACCATCATAAGCAAAAAAGGCAATGTGTATTATGGCTATATTTTCAAAGCTGATGCTAACTACTTGAGTTTTTACCCCGATGCCAATAACAAAAAAAGCTACCACCAATTAAAAAATGAAAGCATTAAATATGTAAAAATCTGCAACCAAAATACCAATATGTTTAATTTAATAAGCGTTTTTAAAAAGGTTGGAATAGAACACAATACTTTTAGTTTTGATAGCACCAAAAGCGTTTTCGCTTTTGATTCAGCTGTTTTTAAGCAAAGTAAACTCAAATTTGCCCTGCAAAAAGCAGATGTAATTGAAAACACATTTATAAACCAAAACTTTGCATCCGATTCCGTAAAAAACAGTTTTTTGCATGGCGTAAATGATGCCAAACAATATTACAATCCTACTTATATAGGTCAAGTGGTGTTTTGGGAGTCGTTTTTTGTGCCCGAAATTGCACTTTTCACCAATGTGGTGGCCTCTAACACGTCACCAGACGAAGTGCGTTGCGTAAGTGATAATTACGAAAAATTCAACGACCCAAATTACAAAGCGGGCTACAAAAATGCAGCTCTAAAAATGAAACGCAAACAAATTTGGAAAAATTTTGCAGTTGGTGGCATCACCCATGTTATTATTGTTGTTGGTCTCATTATTTTGCTATAAAATTACTAACGATCTTAAGATTAGATGGCTAAAAATCAAACAAATAACTTCAAAACTGACAATGATACTGGCTTTGCGAGTTTGCCAAATTCGCAGGGTGATACGCTCTTCGGTAAAGATGGCAGCGTAAATGTATTGCGAAAAGGACTTTCGTTTAGTGAACGCTTTAATGTTTTTCATACGCTCTTGTCGATGAGTTGGTCTCAGTTCGGCTGGGCCGTAGTATTATTTTACGTGTTGATAAACATTTTTTTTGCCTTGATTTACTATTTTATTGGCGTAGAACACTTAAATGGCACCATTACTGATACTGAAGTAGACAAACTATTAGAATCGTTTTTCTTCAGTACCCAGACATTTGCAACGGTTGGCTACGGTCGCATCAATCCGACAGGTATCCTTACTAATATTGTGGCTTCGCTTGAGGCATTGTTGGGTGTGTTGTCTTTGGCTTTGGTGACCAGTTTGCTATATTCACGCTTTTCGCGACCCAAAATAAATCTTGTCTACAGCAAAAATCTGCTAGTGGCTCCTTTTTTAGACAAAACAGCCTTGATGTTTAGGTTGGCAAATGCCCAAAATGAGCTGCTTATTGAGTGCGAAATTCAAATCATAGTCCGCCTGAAGGTAACCAACGATGGCATCACCAATACTACTTTCATTAATTTGCCATTGGAACGTAGTAAGGTGGCAACATTGGCATTGAATTGGACAATTGTGCATGCACTCGATGACGAAAGTCCGATCAAAAACTACTCTGCTGAAGATTTGGCAAATGCTGAGGCCGAATTTTTGATTAGCCTAAAATTATTTGACAATACCTATTCACAGATTATTCATACTCGTTCATCGTATAAATTTGATGAAATGATATGGGGAGCGAAGTTTAAGCCCATGTTTCATCGCTCGGAAGGTGGAAATTCGACTGTGCTCGAACTTGATAAGATTTCAGCCTACGAGTTGGTTGATCTTAAAATAATGGAGAAAAATTAAGCTAGTTCCCGACCCAAAATCGCACATTTTTTTGTATCCTTGAAATGTTGAAATAAATTTAGTAATTCAAAATTATCTTCCTTTGCTTCCCTTACTTCTGAACCTTACCCTTCCCTCTATTCCTTCAAATCTTACCTTTGAAAGAGTACCAAACCCAATAAGTGATTCAAAAGATAATCAGCTTTTTGGAAAAATAATGGTAAATGGCAATGAATGGACGATTGATTTCAATGCCCAAGATGAAATTTGGTGGGTAAATCCACGTCCAGAACCATTATTTTATGAGATTCTGTACACAAAACTTTTCTACTCAAGCCCAATATCAGAACAATTTGGCTATGCCAATTTAGAAACAGATGGATTAAGACGGTCGGAAAAAGCCATAAAAAATTGGGAAGATATTGAACAAAATATTACGATAGCTAAGAATGGAAGTATTTTAGAGATCGGTTGTGGTAGTGGAGAATTTTTATTGGAAGCACTAAAAAGAGGCTGGAAACTAGCTGAGGGCAATGAGTTGGAAAAAACCTCAGCTGATCTAGCCATTGCAAAAGGACTGAAAATCGACACTGGTTTTTTTGAAAATTTTACTATTGAAAAAGGGTTTGATATGCTGTTTGCCGACAACGTGATCGAGCATACCATGCAGCCATTGGCATTTTTGGAAAAAGCATACCAACTTACCAATAGTGGAGGCTTGATCGTATTGCGACTGCCTGATACTCAATCATTTGGCCCTACACTGAAGCTCATCGATCATACCTTTCATTTCACAAGAAAGTCGATAAAAACGATCGTGGAAATGGCTGGTTATGTTGTGGAAACTATTTTTTATAGTGGCACCTACAAAGGCTCAAAATACAATGAAGATAGCAGCCAACGAATAGAAAATATGACGGTGATCGCTGTAAAGAACTAAATATTACTCGATTCTGTAGATCGTCCAAGTTTCATTCACATTGTGCTTTGGATTGAGATAATACGCAATCATATCGACAAAACTTGGTGTAAAAGAGGCCATTTCTACAATATTTGGATATATTTTACTTATGTTTGCCATTGTTTTTTCAAGCTCTGTCTCGCTTGTGACAACAATGTAAGTTGGCCTTTTTCCGGTTGATTGTATTTGTGTTTTTAATGGTTCTACATCGGCTTCAGATTTTAATTCGTAAGAAAGAAAATTTTGATTGCCATAGAATTTGGGACTAGATGGACTGCCACCAGCATTTGCGAAAATAATAGCTTCCGCTTTATGATCGTAAAACCAAGACATTGCCTCGCAACGAGATTTTTTTGTATAAGTGAATGTGAGTACAGAAAGGGCTACTATATTGATAACCAACGAAATAGCTAGTGAAATTCGAAACCAAGCGTTGGTAAAGATTTTAAATTTTGCTTCGTTGATAAATTGCTCGATCCCGACTATTCCTAGTACAATAAATACAGGAAAAAAGGGTAAAATGAAGCGTTCTTGCTTGTTTGGAAACAGAGAATGAAAGACTATAAAGGCCAAAGAGCCCCAAAACATAATAGGGAATTTTTTAAAAGCTTTGAAATAGCCAGACATCAAAAACAGTGAGATAGGCGGAATTGCTAGTCCTAAAATGGTGAAAATGAACATATACCAAGGTCCGTTTGGGTATGAGCCACTGTTTGTAGCGTTGTATTCAACGTAAGCCACCAGCGATGCAAAAGGGTTTCCCCAGTAAAAATATTCGAAAACGCCTTGCGTAAGCATTAAAAAAGCAATAGTAAATGACGCTAAAAGCAACGTCTCTTTCCATTTGTATTGAGTGAGCAAATAAATCCCTGCTCCAATAGGAAAAAATACTATCTGAAGCCTGAAAATAAAGGCGATGCCAAACCCTACTGCCGCCCAAATGAGATTTTTTGTAGAAAGTTGCGTATTTTCTAAATGATAAAATGCGATGAATAGGGGAGTGATGCAAATAAATTCTCTCAAGCTGCGCACGCTCATAAAAGGAAATATCCAAAAAAGAGCCAAAGCCAATGCTACCAGTTTGGCACTACGATCTGAAGCTATTTTGGCTACCATTTTATATCCCAACCATATAAAAGGTACAGAGACGATCGCATGAAACAGCCTTACCATAAACATTTTAAACTCTGGAGCGGGCAAATGCAAATAATCGCACAATTGAAATATCGCCAAATGAATATAAATATAAAACATGTTGAAAAGGTATATTTCGCCAGGTTGCCATGCGGGAATATGATTTTGAAGTTGCCAAGCCAACTCTACCGTCTCGAAATGATCGTCACTAAAGCCGTATCCTTTTGAAAAAAAAGTAGCTAACAGTCTCAATATCAAGCCAATGATTACAATTTGAGAAATCTTCAATTTATCTATTGATGATGTAATTCGTTCAAGTGATGTCATAAAAATTGAAAGGATAATTGTCAAGATTCAAATAAACGAAAAATCTCCGTTTGGTACTTGAATTTATTGACAACAACACATTTGTGTGAATTCAATAAACATCAAGTTTACTCACTATTTTTATTTAGACTTTTTCTATATAAGCCTTGCTTAGTTGAAAGTAAATGCTTTGGTTTGTGTTATGTTTAACCAATCTAAATAAGAGCACCATGAAAAAATTCATCATACTGTCAGTATTTGTTATTACAACTCTGGGTTGTGAAAGAACAAATGAGGAAATAAAACCCACAGCAATTGATATTGCCACGCTAAAAATTGAGGTGGCTAAAAACTACAGCAATTTGGTGTACGCTAATTATGAAGATTGCTACAATACAGCCCTGAGTTTGAAATCGGCCATTGATGCTTTTGTGGCAGCACCTAGCGAGGCAGGATTGACAACAGCCCAAAATGCTTGGAAAGCCGCAAGAATTCCATACAGTCAAACAGATGCTTTTCGCTTTTATGGCGGTCCAATTGATGATGAAAACGGGCCAGAAGGCAGGTTAAATGCTTGGCCGCTCGATGAAGGCTACATCGATTATACAGAAACAAATGGGGCAATTGTAAATGGTGGCATTATCAACAATACCACAAATTTTGCCACACTTACCAAAGAAAGTATTTCGGCTGCCAATGAAAATGAAGGCGAATCGAATATTTCAATTGGTTACCATGCCATCGAGTTTCTTTTGTGGGGTCAAGATAAATATGCGGGTTCGCCAGGCAAACGACCCTATACAGATTACATTACCAACTCCACTGCAAGCACCGCTTTGAATGCAGCCAGACGAGGCCAATACCTTCAATTATGCGTAGATATATTGATAGATGATCTAGCTTACTTGAAAGAACAGTGGAAAGATGGCGGATCATATCGAAATAAAATTACTAATTCGGATAGCTCATCTTATTATATAAGTAAATTTTTTGACGGTATTGGCAAGTTGAGCAAAGGCGAATTGGCAGGCGAACGCATGACAGTCTCGGTGTCGAGTGGCGACCAAGAAGATGAACATAGCTGCTTTAGCGATTTCACCACCACAGATATTCAAAATAATTTTAAAGGTATAAAAAATGTATATTTAGGATCCTATACCAATATTTCAGGAACGGTCACTTCTGGTAAATCGCTTGCAGATTTAGTACGATCAGTAAATATTGCTGCTGATGATTCAGTAAAAGTAAGTTTGCAAAGAGCAGAATTGAAGATGGGCTTAATCTCAAATCCATACGACCAAGCAATTCTCAAAGAGTCTAATATTATACTGAATGCAGCAGCAGAATTAAAAAAACTAAGTGATAAAATTGCTGATGCCGGTTTTAAATTAGGATATACAGTGAATACAAACTTAGATTGATTGTTGTCAGCTAATTGGTTACCTCAAAACTTAAATAATTAGACTACCACTTTTTATGATCAAAAAAAGGCAATTTTGTTGTAAATTTTAAGAGCATCAAACCCAGTAATAAACTTGCTAATGAGCAAAAATTGTGCTTTATACTTACTTTTATCAATTTTAATTTGTGCTTGTGAAAAAGATAGCGATAAATCGGCAGAAGCTTTACAACTTACTGAAATAAGAGAAGAATATTCTGCAGGCGACAACACCACTTTTGATTTTTCTGAGAATGCTTTTGGTGAAGCATCTCCCAATTTGAGTGTCGCTTTACAAGATACTTTTGTAATAGGGAATTCATTTTTTAGAAGCAATTGGGTAATGGCAGGGGCATCTGCCCAAGCCCGCGATGGGCTAGGCCCAGTGATGAATGCTGTTTCTTGCGGTGCCTGCCATTTCAAAGATGGCCGTGGGTCGCCACCAAATTCAAATACTGATGAATTAAATGCCCTATTGTTTAGGTTGAGCATAAATGGCGAAGATGAACATGGCAGGCCAAATCCCGACCCGAACTATGGTGGTCAATTGAATAATAAGGCCATCATGGGTGTAGAGGCAGAAGGAACTGTAAAAGTGAGTTATGAAGAAATAAAGGGGAATTTCGCAGATGGCTCTGTTTACACTTTGCGTAAACCACTTTATGAATTTTCAAATTTGAAATATGGAGCTTTAGCAGCCGATATTCATTTTTCACCACGAATTGCCCAGCAAATACCTGGTTTAGGTTCGCTAGAATCGATAGAAGAAACTACTATTCTGATGAATGCTGACGAAAATGATGCCAATGGAGACGGTATTTCGGGCAAACCCAATTATGTGTGGGATGTAAAAAATCAAAAAAAATCGCTCGGTCGATTTGGTTGGAAGGCCAATCAACCAAGTATTTTCCAGCAAACAGCAGCTGCATTCAATGGCGATATTGGCATTACTACTTCATTATTCCCCAATCAAAATCTTACAGACTATCAATATGCTCTGTATGGAAATTTGATGAATGGGGGCAGCCCAGAATTGCCAGACGAAAAATTGAATGCAGTAGTTACTTACATTCAAACACTTGCCGTGCCAGCTCGTAGAGACTTTCGAAATGGCGATGTATTGCGTGGAAAACAACTTTTTACGCAATTGAAATGCAATTCTTGTCACATTCCAAAAATGAAAACTGGTATGAATGCAGTTTCTGATTTGGCAAATCAAGAGATTAGGCCCTATACAGATTTGCTTTTGCACGATATGGGAACGGAGTTGGCCGACAATCGTGCCGATTTTTTGGCCACAGGATCTGAGTGGCGTACGGCACCTTTGTGGGGCATAGGCATGGTGCAAATTGTAAACAAACATACTTTTCTGTTGCACGATGGCAGGGCTAGAACTATCGAAGAAGCCATTTTGTGGCACGATGGAGAAGCAAAATTGAGTAAAGAAGGATATACATCACTTTCCAAAACTGACAGAAATATGCTATTACGGTTTTTAAATAGCTTATAGTAGTCTCACATTGATAGAGATTTTCATATTTCATTTTGTGATAATCCATGCGGAAATTTATCCAAAAAGTATATATTTGTGTATAAAAGATGGTAAATGTACATTTCTGATTTTCGTCTGGTTGATATTCTAAGAGATAAAATGGGCGAGCAAGAGGCACGCACGTTGGTAGAATACATTGAAGAAAAAGTAGAGGAAAAATATGTAGAAGCCAGACATATATTTGCTACAAAAGAAGATTTGCTTAAACTAGAGTTGAAAATTCTAGAGAGCGTACATAAAGGCAACTTAGAAACCCAAAAACTCGTAGCAGATTCTCAGGTACAGACACAAAAGCAATTCGCTGACAATCAAGCATTTATTCAAAAACAGTTCGCTGATAATCAGGTACTTATTCAAAAACAGTTCGCTGAGACCCAGGCCCAAACTCAAAAGCAGTTCGCTGAAACACAAAAGCAGTTCGCTGACAATCAAGTACTTATTCAAAAGCAATTTGGAGAAACCCAAAAACAAATTGCAAAATCAAAATCTGACATGCTAAAGTGGATGTTTGGCATGATACTTACCGCAACTGTCGCCATTATTGGCACTATATTGGCAGTAATGCAAATGGGAGGCTGGGGGAATTAATAACTTTCGGAGTGTGAATAATCTTTTTCAAAAATGCCCTTAATGCGTGTTGCTACATTTTCCATTAGCCACATTGGCGTAGAAGTGGCGCCTGCAATGCCTACTTTATCTATTGAGTTAAACCACTCATTTTGGATTTCTAACTCATTTTCAACAAAATAGCTGCGTTCGTTATTGAGTTTGCAAACTCCGTAAAGAGCCTTTCCGTTTGAGCTTTTTTTTCCGCTTACGAAAATAATTACGTCTTTTTCCCTTGAGAATTTTTCCAATTGTGGCTCTCTGTTTGAGACTTGACGGCAAATGCTGTCGTTGGCATCAAAAATTTGAAGTAGATCTTCTTTGCCAGTTTTGCGAATTCGATCTTCGATAAGCGATTTCATTTTGTAAAAACCAGCCGTACTTTTGGTAGTTTGGCTGTAAAATGAAATGGGTTTCGTAAAATCTACATGTTCTAAATCCTCCTCGTTAGTCACTATAATGGCATTATTGTTGGTCTGCCCTGCTATTCCTATTACTTCTGCATGACCTTTTTGTCCATAAACTACCACTTGGCCTTTTTGTGTTTGCATATCGTCATACGAATTTTTTACCCTATTTTGCAGTTTCAATACTACAGGGCAAGAGGCATCAATAAGTTCAATATTGTTCTTTAATGCCAATTGGTACGTTTCAGGTGGCTCTCCGTGGGCACGAATCAATACTTTGCAATCGTGCAGGTCTTTTAAATGTTCATTAGTAATAATAATCAGTCCCTTTTTCTGCAAACGCTCTACCTCCATACTGTTATGCACAATGTCGCCAAGACAGTAGAGATTACCTGTTTCATTGAGTTCATCTTCAGCCATTTGAATGGCGAACTCTACTCCAAAACAATATCCAGAATTTTTATCAATATCTACTTGCATGGCGAAAATTTAAAATCTGATTCAATGTATTAACAATACGTTTGGTCCAAATGTTGAGCTTTCATCACTTTTAGCCTTCACAAAACTAAACATATTCTTTGAAAAAGCGGATTAGGCAAGCTGGATTTGGCGTTACACCTAGCCTTTGGACATTCAAGCAAATGGCAACAAAAAGATAGCTTAGCTACTCGCGTGCTTTGAGGAATGTTAGCTTTTGGCATTTAACAGTGGCTCTAACCATACCCTATCTTTTTCATAAGCTTTGCGGGCGTCTTCTATCTTGGCTTTGAATTCAGGCGATTCCTTGTATCTATTTAATGAAGCCATTATTTTATCAATCTTGATGATAGTTGGTTTTTTCATTTGGGTGATTCTTTACTTCGAATATAAAAAACTTTATGCATTTTATCAAAAGTTGCCATTTCTTTTCCATTTTTTCCCTCAGTTAGTACCACAAAGTAATCAGCATAATATTGGAAATAATTCTTGAAAATGCGGTTATACAATAGTATTTTCAACTTAGTGTTCCCTTTAATTACAATTAAATTTGAAGGATTATGCGTAATAAAATCGATTATGATAGTTAGAACAGTTTTCATGGTTCTTGAAATATCACCATTATTTGTGTTTGCCATATCCGACCAATTATCATCTATTTCGTTATAGTCTAGCAATGCCATATTTTTCAACACAATGTCAATTTCTTGAAACACTACTGCTTTGATGATATTACCGCTTTTGCCTATGCTTACGAAAGTGTATGTGCTGGGATTGTTAGCTACTATTGGATATTCTTCAATATTCATACCTTATTTAAACCTTTCAAGCAGGCTATATTATTATGTTCAATCAGTATGATGGAGTTAATATTCTTAGTTTGATAGGCAATTATTAACTCAAAGTATGAAATTGCCTCAAAAAACGTACATCGTTTTCAGAAAATAGCCTTAGGTCTTTGATATTGTATTTCAGCATCGTTATGCGTTCAATGCCCATTCCGAAAGCAAAGCCCGAGTACTTTTTAGAATCTATCCCACAATTTTCCAATACGTATGGATCGACCATACCTGCCCCCATAATTTCCACCCAGCCCGAATGCTTGCATACGTTGCAACCAGCGCCTTTGCAGATTTCGCACGACACATCTACCTCTACACTTGGCTCGGTAAATGGGAAAAAAGAAGGACGCATTCTGATTTTGGCATCCTTTCCAAACATCTCTCTGGCGAAATAAAGCAATGTTTGTTTTAAATCGACCACACTCACTTTTTCATTGATGTACAACCCTTCGATTTGGTGAAAAAAGCAATGTGCCCGGGCCGTAATAGCCTCGTTTCTGTAAACTCTGCCAGGCGAAAGCAAACGAATAGGAGGTTTCTGTTTTTCCATTGCCCGCACTTGAACGGATGAAGTATGGGTACGCAAGGCAATATCAGGATTTCGCATTATAAAAAAAGTGTCTTGCATTTCGCGGGCAGGGTGATTTTCAGGAAAATTGAGTGCAGAAAAATTATGCCAATCATCTTCAATTTCCGGGCCATCGGCAACGGTAAATCCTACTCTTGAAAATATTTCTTCAATTCTGGTTCTAATAATTGAAAGCGGATGTCGCGTACCCGTTTGATGTGGAATAGGAGGTAGCGTCAAATCTAATAATTGATCGCCTTCATCGGTTCCCAAACTATCCAATTTCGATTGAACCACTTCAAATTTGGCTTCAGCGAGTTGCTTCAATTTATTTATTTCAGCTCCTAGCGCTTTTTTCTGATCGTTGGCTACAGTTTTAAAATCTTCAAAAAGCGAGGGAATTAGCCCTTTTTTGCTCAAAAAAGACAATCGGAATTCTTCTAGATTTTGCTTATTCTCAATAATGGCAGCCTCCACTTGGGCTGTAATTTCTTTTATCTTGTCAATCATTGTGTAAAAGTAAAAATTTTCGCTTCAGGTAAAAAGTATTGTCACTAATTAAGATTGCATCCCAACACAATCCGCTTTCTTAATTGGATTACAACCAAAGAATATACTATTTTGCAAAAAATAACAGTATCGTAAGGCTTGAATCTCATTTTTCCAAAAACGTAGAAAAGCGAATGAACTACAAAAAAGTAAGGTTTCTAACATTTGTGCTTTTTATCCTCTTTTTCAATGCTTGTATATCGAGCCATACAGGAAAAGGTGGTACAAAACAACCGCGAAAAGGACCAATGCCTTGCCCCATAAAAGACTGTTGATGGGTTTTGTAAATCCCTACATATTTATCAATATACTAAACACAACTTTATTACGCTTTTGAAAAGAATTAATATTGCTATTGACGGTTTTTCATCTTGCGGAAAAAGCACGACTGCCAAAGTAATAGCCAAGTCGCTCAACTATGCTTACATCGATACGGGAGCCATGTACAGAGGCGTAACACTCTATTTTATAGAACATTATGTAGAATTTACCGACCCCAAAGCAGTTCACAAAGCCTTAGAAAATATCGAATTGAAGTTTGTGCACAATCCACATAACAATCAATCTGAAATATTCTTAAACGGTTTGAATGTAGAGGAAGAAATTCGTAAAATGTACATTGCAGAAAAGGTGAGCGAGGTAGCCGCTATTGTAGAAGTGCGTAAGAATATGGTAGCACAGCAGCACAGAATGGGAAGAAAACGTGGCGTAGTGATGGATGGAAGAGATATTGGCACCGTTGTATTTCCAGATGCTGAATTGAAAATATTTATGACAGCCGATGTAACGATTCGAGCCGAGCGCAGACAAAAAGAATTACTTGAAAAAAATGAAATGATCGAATTTGACAAAGTGATTGAAAATTTAATACACCGAGACCGTATCGATATGAACCGCTCAGAAGGGCCACTAAAAAAGGCAGATGATGCCCTAGAAATAGACACCACATTCATCACGTTCGAGGAGCAAGTTGATATAATTTTGGGCTGTGCACTCAATAAGATATACCTAGATTGATTTTATTTGGCACACTACAAAAACTTTGGCGATTTGATACCCATTTTTAGGCCTCTCAAACTACGACCAACAATCGTAAATGAGCTTTTTCGAGATAGCAAATCATTAAAATCTGTACATTTGTATTGTAAAATCTAAAGAATATGAAATTTGGCGTAGTGGTATTTCCTGGCAGCAATTGCGATGCAGATTTAGTGTATGCTTTGCACGATATATTGGGGCAAACAGTAGTGAAATTGTGGCATAAAGACACCGACCTTCAAAATTGCGATTTTATATTTGTGCCAGGTGGGTTTTCTTATGGCGATTATTTGCGTTCGGGAGCCATTGCTCGGTTTTCGCCCATCATGAAAAATGTGATTGAATTTGCCAATCGAGGTGGCTACGTAATGGGTATTTGCAATGGCTTTCAAATATTGGCTGAAGCTGGTTTGGTGCCAGGTGCTTTGATTAGAAATACGGGCAGGCTTTTCATTTGTAGCAATCAGTATATCAAACCCATTTCCACTAGCGCTTTGGTTACTGAAAATTTAGATCGTTCGATCGCCTACAACATTCCGATTGCTCATGGCGATGGTCGATACTTTGCCGATGCAGATACTTTAAAGCAACTGCAAGACAACGACCAAATTATTTTCAAATACTGCGACAGTGAGGCCAACATCACTTTAGAAAGCAACCCAAATGGCTCGCTTTTGAATATTGCAGGGGTAAGCAACAAAGCAAAAAATGTATTTGGCATGATGCCCCACCCAGAAAGAGCCGTAGATGTCGATTTGAAAAATACCGATGGCATAGCCATTTTTGAAAGTATATTGGGCATGGTGAATGCTTAAACTCAAAAAACAATACATAAATTGATCCGCAATCTAAAGGCAACGTCTGAAAATAGTTTTGAATGGATCGATGTTATCCATCCTACCGAAGATGAACTAAATTCGCTTGCTGAAAAGCACAATTTACCGCGTTCGGCTGTGATCGATTGCCTTCAGCCCGAGCATTTACCCAAATTTGAGCAGTTTGAAAACTGCAATTTTATCATCATTAGGTATTACGACAATTTATGCAAATTAGAATCTGACAGCTTGCACACCCTTACCCGCAAAGTGGCCATTTTTTACAACGATAAATATCTAATCACCATACACAGAGGGGAAACCAATGTAATTGATGAAATGATCGCTTTGCAATTGCAAGATGTAAATTACAATTCCACGATCAATCTTATATGTAAATTGATAAAAAATGGATTGCAGACGTTTGAAAAATCAGTGCTAAAGTTGGAACGCGATGTCGATCATTATGAATCTAAAATATTCTTAAAGAATAAAATTCCAAACCTACTCAAAACATTTTATCTTATCAAACGCCAAAGTAGCGTTTTCAAACGTACCTTTTTATTGTCAAAATCTGTAATCGACCAATTTGGATTTGATATAGGTAAAAATACTTATTTGGAAGATTTGAAAGACTACTATGTGAGAATAGAGGTGATGAACGAAGAAATAGTGGAAAGCATAGCTGGTTTGATGCACATCTACATATCTCTTTCCTCTCAAAAAACGAATGAAGTGATGCGAATCCTTACTGTTTTCTCGGCTTTTTTCTTGCCGCTTACTTTTATTGTGGGCGTGTATGGCATGAATTTTGAATTTATGCCCGAGCTAAAACAACCTTACGGATATCCTGCCTTGATGGTAACCATGCTACTGATTACCATTTTTATCTTTCAATGGTTTAAGCGAAAGCGTTGGCTTTGATTGTAGCCATAATGATACAGAAATCTCGATCAGGTATTTTCTACCAATTGCCTTATTAATACTGCAAAATCTTTCGGATATTCGGCTGTTACTGTCGTTTCTTTATTGGCTAAATCATTGAAAGTAAGCGATTTGGCATGTAGTGCCACTCGTTTCATCAAAGGCAATTCTTCGGTATCTTTTTTAAGTTTAAAATTTCTTTTGAGCGATGATAAAAAAATAGGTTTCCCGCCATACAAATCATCTGCTACAATTGGATGCCCGATCGTTGAAAGGTGAATTCTGATTTGGTGCATACGCCCAGTAATGGGTAAGCAGGCCACCAAACTGTATCGATGATAAGCCTGCAAAGTATTGAAAATGGTGGCCGATTCTTTCCCTTCCATTTTATCAATGCGAACAGAGCCATCTTTTAAGATAGAAATAGGTAAGTCAACCATCTGATTATCAAGCTTTTTAGTGCCTTCAATTACGGCATGGTATATTTTAGTTACCTCTCGGTTTTCAAACTGCATACTCATGTGTCGGTACGCCTCTGGATTTTTGGCGATCATCAATATACCTGAAGTTTCACGATCGAGCCGGTGGCAAACTTGTGCATCGTCCGCGTATGTTTTGGCTAATTTTAGTATGTTTTGACGTGTTTTGTCTCTATCTTCTAATGTAGATACATCGTAAGGCTTGTTGATGGCAATAAAATTATCGTCCTCAAACACAATGAGATCTTTAAAAATAAGTTTTTTCATGAGGGTATTTTAATGGGAGAGCTTGCTTTTTTGGCCGCCATATCTTCTTGTGACTTGGCAAAAGCAGGGTCTAGATATCCCTTTTTTAGTATAAATGCAAAAGTAGTTCCTTTACCTACTTTGCTGGTTACCAGCACTTTAGAATGATGAGCCTCCACTATTTCCTGCACAATTGATAGGCCCAACCCTGTGCCACCTTTTTCTTTCGATCTACTTTTCTCTACACGGTAAAAGCGTTCAAATATGCGTTTCAAATGCTCTGGAGCTATGCCTTTGCCATCGTCTTTTACTGAAATTATCACATTTTCTTTGTCAGTATCTAAGCCTACGCTCACTTTTCCGTGTTCCTGACCATAATAAATGCCATTTTCTATCAAGTTTTTCATCACTTGTTTTATTTGATATGAATCGCCCCGTACCATCACTTTTTTATAGTTATCTGCAAACCGCAACTCTATTTCTCGTTTTTTTGCAATCCCTTCTAGCATGTCAAAAATATCTTCAATCAGTGGTTTGATATCGAAATCAGCAATAATCATTTTTAGTTCCCCCATCTCCAATTGCGAAAGGGTAAGCAATTCGGCCACCATTTCATTAAGTCCATCCAAACTTTTGGCTGCTTTTCTAAGAAATTTCTCTCTGATGTCTTTTTCATTCATTGCTCCATCTAAAAGCGTGTAAATGTAGCCTTGGGCGGCAAAAATGGGTGTTTTTAATTCATGAGAAATATCTGCTAAGAATTCCCTCCTGAACGTTTCTAGTTTTTTTAACTCGCGTATTTCTGCTTGTTTTCTCGTCACATAAGTATATACCTCCTCATATATTTTTTTTCTTCTAATCGGCAAATTTTTGGTTTTTCTAAAGCTTTTAACATTCAATTCACCTTCTTTCAGCCTTATTTTATCCAAAATTGTATATATTTTGTTAACTTCTCTGAAAATAAGATACTCCAGAGTAGCATAGACAATAATGAAGGTGCTTGAAAATAATGTAAAAAATAGTACTATTTCTTTATCTTTATAATCGATACCTAATACCAAATGGAGTAAAAAAATCAATAGCGTAACCAATGTGGCAACTACAATAGAAATAAGCCCAGGATTGAAAACCATAGATTGCCGATGTTGAAATGTCTACAAAACACGCTTTTAATTTTCTTTCAAAATATAGATGTCTTCTGTTGGTTTTTTCATCAGATAACGCTCTCTTGCAAATTTCTCTAACAAATCTTTCGAACCAAATACTTCTTGTTTTTCTTTCTTCACTTCTTCTATCTTAAGCAGGTAAAATGCCTTCTCTTTTTGTAAATCTTTTCGCTTCTCGGTAAGCCTATTTTGGCTAATAAAGTCGTTTGCATCGAAGAAAAACATCCAAATAAGCAGGAAAAAGCCAGTCGTAAAGTAAAAGTTTCTAAAAAATGGAATTATTTT
>JBJXGB010000007.1:0-24236 GCA_046152935.1 Cytophagales bacterium | reverse complement strand
AATTCTTTGTAGCTCTTTGCTGTTGAGGCTATGGTAGCCATCGTAACAGTAGGGTAGTGTCTAATTTCAAAATCTTTTTCAGTACGGACAACTTCATATTTTTGCGTTTCGGTATTTTGTATCGACATGGCTGTATAAGTTTGAAAAAGAATGAATAAGACAACAAGAACAATGGCGATAATAAGGGCGATTTTCATAAATGACATTTTTGAGTGAATATTTTAGCTATGTTTATCTGTTTTTGTGTGATAATAATGGTTTTTTGATTGTGCTTTTTAGAATAATTGTAGTTGATGGCAATAACAAAATATTCATCAACTGCATCGTTACATAATTATCATAATAGTTTACACAATTCAATTGTTTTTTGTGGCATTTGAAGCTGTCCATTTTACAATCATTTTATAAGCTTGCACCAATGCCAAAGGCAGTAAGCTGGCAACAATCGCAACCATCCATATTTTAGCAGGAAGCACTACCAATCCCAATGCAATCCTAGTTTTTGCCAACATGTAAACCAATAGCATCAAACCAGTACAAATTACAATCGCCAACCAAACAAATTTATTTTTTGTGATTTCATTGACTAACAATTTGGAATTAGTGGATGCATTGTATGTTCTTCTTCAGATACTTTTTGGCCATTTTGATTCGATTTAATTAGCTCTAATTTCAATACCACCAATTTACTTACTGTTGGCAAGCACGTTCCGCACAACAGCTTGATAATTAAATCAATCGGGTAGTTTTTGAGAATAAATACTGTCCCCTCATCATAGTAGCATTATTGCTACTATTTCATGATAATAATGAATAGTATTTTGGAAAATAACTTTCATAACAGAGCTTTAGTTTGCCACTTAATAGAACCATGCCAAATATGATAAGCAGTTGCCACTCCCTTGAAAAAAGTCCATTTTTATGTAAAAACCACTCCTTCGTTAAGTTTTCTCTATCTTTTTAAATGAAGTCTGGCGTTTGTGTCTTTCTTCTTATGTTTTATCCATGCCTCTGCTTACATCCGACTGCATCGAACATCTATTGACATTTTTTGCAATAGTTCGTATCAAATTCCTTCGCCATTTTGCTCGATTTACCTCACTAGTTCTTATGCATTCTCTACTAATTTATTGCTCATTTTATTTATTGTATCGATTTGCATATTCATCTTTTAAGTCGTGCCGAAATCTGGTTTTTTCGGAGCGGCAAATGCGTAGAAGAAAGCTAGTTTTCAGTAAAAATGATGAGTTTAAGCTTTAATCTGGTAAATTGGAGCGCAATTGACATGGTTAAATATTGAATAGCATTTATAAGTGAAGTTTCATTGGGGTTTAATTCATTATTTTTCTGCGAAAAAACTCGTAAATGCTACGTTGGTCTTGTTGTCATTTTACAGTTCTAGATTTAGGAAAAGCCCAAAAATGAGAGGAATGCCCATAAGCCTCTCTATTGAGCCCACTACATCGTGCAATTTGCGTTGCCCACAATGCCCGAGCGGCTTACGTTCATTTACCAGAGCCACTGGAATGCTTGATAATGAGCTGTTTAGGCAAATAATTGATGAACAATCTGCCACACTTTTATATCTCACTTTCTACTTTCAAGGCGAGCCATTTCTCAATCCATCATTTTTTGAAATGGTAAATTATGCCCATCGAAAAAAAATATATGTATCGACCTCTACCAACGCCCATTATTTAAACAAAGAAAACGCTGAAAAAACCGTAAAATCTGGGCTCGATAAATTGATAATCTCGTTAGATGGTATTACGCAGCAATCATACCAAAAATACAGAGTTGGCGGAAATTTAGATGCAGTTCTCGCTGGCATAGACACCATTTGCCAGGCTAAAAAAGAGCTAAAATCAGCAGCTCCACATGTAATTGTGCAGTTTATTATATTTAAGCATAATGAAAATGAAATTGCCGATATTATTCAAAGATTTTCAAAAACTGATGTAGAATTGCAACTGAAAACTGCACAAATATACGATTATGAAAATGGCTCAGATTTGATTCCAGAAAATGAAAATTTTTCAAGATACAATTCAAACGGCAACGCAATGTATTCGATCAAAAACCAACATTTCAACCATTGCTGGAAAATGTGGCACTCTTCTGTTATTACATGGAACGGAAAAATAGTACCTTGCTGTTTTGATAAAGATGCCCATTATCAATTGGGCGATATTCAAAATAATTCATTTGCAACTGTTTGGAAATCAATAGCTTACAATAATTTTAGAAAACAGCTTTTAACCAACAGAAAAGAAATAGACATTTGTAAAAATTGTACTGAAGGCAGCAGAATTTACATTTAAAAAAATCTAAAATCATGAAAAATATAAACATCTTTATTTTACTTATTTTTCTCGCAACTGGGGTTTTGCATGCGCAATATTATACAGCCGATCGAGAAGCTGCAAAGGTCAAAACCAAAAGAGCCCTTTTTGACGATTGGAAAGAACGCATTTATTTTGGCGGTAACATTGGTTTGGGTGGATGGCCATCAAGTCGATATTTTTACATCGAAGCCGCTCCATTGATTGGCTACCGCATAACCGACCGTTTTTCAGTCGGCAACACATTCACTTACATATATTTAAAACAATCGATTTTGTACTCAAAGGGCGGTTTTAACAATACCTTAGACTATTCTTCGCATATTTTTGGTGTCTCTCCATTTGCGAGAATGTTTCTTACAGATTGGTTTTTTCTGCATGGCGAATACAATATTTTTAGTGGTCATTTAATAAAAGAGCGAGATACTGGTCCCGATTATTTATACACAGAGCGTGGCTTTGTTGCATATCCACTTATAGGGGGTGGTTTTGTATATTCCTTTGGCAACAGGGGCGGCATAATGATTATGGCTTTGTTTAACCCACTTTATAGTAGTATCAAAGACAAATTTCCCATTTACAACAGCCCTTTGGTGTTGAGAATTGGCTTTTTTATTTAACAAAATATACTAAAGGCATGAAATGTGACTATTGAATACAAAAGCTATGGCAACCATTGAGGAAGAAATAAAGCAAAAAAAATTTACTAGTGAAAGTCAAAAACTTGTGGTAAATATCTTATTTACAGGCAGTTGGCTCTCACTTTTAAGCAATCAAATGCTGAAGGTGCATCAATTGTCGCAAGAGCAATTTAATGTAATGCGAATATTGAGAGGCCAACATCCCAATGCTTGTTCCATTCAAACTATTGTAGATCGCATGATCGACAGATCGTCAAATGCCTCAAGAATTGTTGAAAAATTAAGATTAAAAGATTTCGCAACACGCAAAGAATGCCCCGCAGATAGGCGTTTGGTTGATGTGCTCATTACCCAAAAAGGACTCGATCTTTTAAGTGAGCTTGATAACAAATTTGAAGAATGGGAAACAAATTTTCATAATATCACCGATGAAGAGGCCAAGGAACTGAACCGAATATTAGACAAATTGAGAGGCTAAGCAACGTATTTTGCATACTTTTGGCGAAATTTTACTTTTTACACATGATTTACGAACATTTATTAGCAAAAAAATCATCGCTTGCAGTTATTGGATTGGGATATGTGGGGCTTCCTGTAGCTTTAGAATTTGCAAAACACATAAAAGTGGTGGGTTTTGATATTAATTCAGATAGAATCGACCTTCTTAACAATAAAACGGACCCTAGCAATGAAATAGAAAGTGAAGCATTTAATGGCTGCGACATCACTTTTTCAGCTTCGCAAACCGATTTAGACACAGCCACATTTTTCGTTGTAGCCGTGCCTACACCCATTGACGAGTACAACCAGCCAGACCTTACGGCCTTGTTAAGTGCCAGTACAACAGTAGCCAAATCTTTAAAAAAGGGTGATTATGTGGTATTTGAATCGACCGTTTTCCCGGGCTGCACAGAAGAAAAATGTGTGCCGATACTTGAGCAAATATCGGGGCTAAAATTTAAAGATGAGTTTAAAGTAGGCTACTCACCCGAAAGAATAAATCCAGGAGATAAAGAGCATACTTTAGTAAATGTTACTAAAGTAGTATCTGGCTGCGATGCAGAAAGTCTAGATATTGTGGCAAAAGTATATGAATTGGTGGTAAAGGTAGGTGTCCATCGAGCTTCCTCGATAAAGGTAGCTGAAGCAACAAAAGTGATCGAAAACACCCAAAGAGACCTAAATATTGCGTTGATGAACGAACTATCGATGATATTTGACAGGGTTGGCATCAACACGTATGAGGTCATTGAAGCGGCTGCTACCAAATGGAATTTCTTAAAATTTACGCCTGGCTTGGTGGGTGGGCACTGCATTGGTGTTGATCCTTATTATCTTACTTATAAATCGACTAATCTGGGTCACAATCCAAAAGTGATTTTGAGCGGAAGGGAAATAAACGATAGCATGGGTATATATGTGGCTCGAAAAACGATTAAGATGCTCACTACCAATAAAGTAGATATTCCAAAAGCAAAGGTTTTGGTAATGGGCATCACGTTTAAAGAAAATGTGTCAGATATTCGTAATTCAAAAGTAGTAGACGTAATAAAAGAACTCAATTCGTTTAACATTGAAGTTGATGTGATCGATGCTTTTGCCAATGCAGCCGAATTCAACCACGAATATGGTTTGAATTTGATAGAAAAGCCCCAAGGAAAATACCAAGCAGTTATTTTAGCTGTTTCTCATAACACATATTTGAATAAAGATGAAAAATATTTTCTTGATTTACTTACGCCTGACGGCATTTTTATCGACATAAAAGGCATTTATCGTACCAAAATAAAATCAATTCCCTATTGGTGTTTGTAATTTAATGCGAAGGCGGTTTTTCTGTACTTTTGATGAATTACATTGTATTTGTATTGAGATTTATCTAAATATAGCCATTTTTGCGTATGTTGTTTTCAAATTTCATCTCTGCTCGCTTATCTTCAAAAAACCAATCTTCGTTTTCTTCTATTGTAAGCAAGATAGCAGTGGGAAGTGTGGCTTCTGGCATTTTTATTATTCTCATTTCTTACGCTATTCTACTAGGTTTCCAGCGAAATATCAAAAATAAAATATTCAGCTTTGGTGGTCATATCCAACTTACCAAATACGATTTGAATAATTCTTTGCAGGAAAATCCGATCTTAATCAACCAAGTATTTTTATCAGAGTTAAGAAAAGACGAAAAAATAAGAAGTATCAGCACATTTAGCTTGAAAGCTGGCTTGATAAAGACAGAAGAAGAAGTTTTAGGCACCGTTTTGAAAGGAATTGATAACAATTTCAACATCTCTGCTTTTGAGAATAATATTACCAAAGGTAGATTTATTAAATTTAGTGATACTGCTGGTTCAAAAGAGATATTGGTGAGTGAAAAAATAGCTAAAAAGCTAAAGCTACAATTGAATGAAGAAGTAATTGTTTTCTTCATTCAAAACCCACCAAGATTCAGAAAACTAAAAATTGTGGGCTTGTTTAGCACTGGAATGGATGAATTTGACGAATCTTTTATACTTAGTGATATAAAATTGATACGAAAAATCAATAATTGGAATGAAAATATGGCTGGTGGCTACGAAATAATGATCAATGATTTCAATCAACTAGACAATGTGGCAGATACGGTATTTGCAAAAATGGACTATGATTTGGGTCTCGAAAAAATTACTGATAAATACATTACCGTTTTTGATTGGCTAGTGCTTTTAAGCCAAAATGTGTCTATTTTTTTGATACTAATAATAGTAGTTGCCAGCTTCAACATGATCTCTTCTTTGTTTATTATGATAATGGAACGCACGCAAATGATTGGGATCTTAAAAGCATTGGGAGCCAGTAACTTTCTGATTGTTAAAATATTTTTCAATAGAGGTATCTTACTTATTTTTTGGGGTTTACTGATCGGCAATATAAGTGCAGCTGTTTTCTGCCTGCTTCAATATTACTTCAAAATATTACCATTAGATGCTGAAAACTACTACATGAATAGCGTGCCAATTGAATGGGATTGGCTTATTTGGCTGTATACAAATGTACTTTTGAGCCTTAGTATGGCACTCATAGTGTTTATACCATGCCTAGCGATTGCCAATATAAAACCTATCAGAGCTATCCGATTTGACTAATGCTGGTTGATTAACGTTGTAACATACTAATAATCAATGAGTTATTAGTTATATAAAATTGTATTATACCAAGTTGTGCAATAATGTTAGGTATGATTTTGCAAAAAAAGGATAGAGGACAATTGTGAAAGAATTGTCCAAAACTATACTGCCGCTTTCAAGGTAATCTTGGTGATCTCCGGCCAAATGCCAATTCTGCCAGCAAAACCCAGAAAGCCAAATCCACGATTTACGTACAAATATTGGTCTTTTTCTTGATACAAATCGGCCCATCGAGGGTATTTGTATTTTACAGGACTCCATTTGAAAAAGCCAGGAATTTCTATTCCAAACTGCATTCCATGTGTATGACCTGATAATGTCAAATGAATTTTTTCTCTGAAGGGCAATACTTTAGCGTCCCAATGTGAAGGATCGTGGCTCATCAATATTCTAAACATATCGTTACGGAGACCTTTATTAGCCAGTTCTAAATCTCCTCTTTGTGGAAATGGAGGTAAACCCCAATTTTCTACACCCATTAAGGCTATTTGCTCATTTTTACGTGTAAAAACCAAGTTTTCATTCATCAACAATTTAAAGCCCATTTTGTCGTGTTGATCTTGTAAAGCCTTAAAATTAGCTTCTTTGGCCTCCTCATTTGGCCAGGGGATATATTCACCATAATCATGATTTCCAATCGATGAATATTTTCCCAAAGGAGCTTCTATTTTTTTGAAAACATCGACCCAAGGATCGAATTCAGAAGCCAAATTATTGACCAAATCCCCAGTAAACAACACAATGTCAGACTTTTGCTCATTGATAAGCTCAATTCCTCGTTCAATATCTTCTCTGCTATCAAAACTTCCTGAATGTACATCTGAAATTTGAGTGATCGTAAATCCATCAAATTGGACTGGCAAATCTTTGAGCAATAAAGTAACATTGTGCACTTTAAAATTGTATTTGCCTTTGGTAACACCGTACAAAACGGACAAAAATGGAATGGCTGCAATAGCCAAACCAATTTGACTCACTACTTTTCTCCTACTTTCGAAATATTCAGTTTCACCTTGAGCCTCCCAACCCATTTTATCAAAAACAAAAACAGAAATGGCATGCCACAATCTAAAAACATCTTCAAACAAAAGAAAAATACAAAAAACCAGCTTTGGCAACCAAATCAAAACCATTAAAATGCTCAACCACTTAAAAGAAGAACCTCGTGGACCTGTGGCGGCATTGTAAGTGAGCAAAGTGTACAAAAAAACAATGAGGAAGGCTACACTTATTCCCCAATAAAAATAGATAATGAGCTTTCTGGTTTTTTCGGAATCGAAGCTCGAAGCAAATGCTTTGATACCCGACAAAGCATATAAATCGATGAAGAATAAAATAAGAAGGAATATGCCTAAGCGAATGAGAAGTGTGGAAAATGACATAAAGATTTGGAATGGTTATCTATCAAACTTGAAGGCTGGTATTGCTAATTAAGTTCAAAATTAGGCTAAATGATCGAAATAAAGGCGATATAAATTCAAAGTAATGAAAGTTTAGTGAGACAAAGCGTTAATTTTTACAGACAAAGTAATCTTATTGAAGCCCAAATTAGCATTTAAAGTATTTATTTTTTTCAGTTGAAAAAACATTCTCCTTCATTCGTACCTTTGCTAACTTATTAATTTAGAATTCTACATGAAGAATATTCGCAATTTTTGCATAATAGCCCACATCGACCATGGAAAAAGTACCTTAGCCGACAGGCTTTTGGAGTTTACCAAAACTGTTTCCAGCCGCGACATGAAAGCACAAGTGCTCGATGATATGGATTTGGAAAAAGAGCGTGGCATTACCATAAAAAGCCATGCGATTCAGATGGATTATCTCTTTGAGGGTAAAGAATATACTTTAAATTTAATTGATACACCTGGTCACGTTGATTTCAGCTACGAAGTTTCTCGTTCGATCGCATCTTGTGAAGGCGCTTTGCTGATTGTAGATGCTTCACAAGGCATTCAGGCTCAAACGATTAGCAATCTTTATTTAGCCTTGAACAGCAATTTAACGATTATTCCAGTTTTGAATAAAATCGATCTTCCTCATGCCATGCCTGAAGAAGTAAAAGATTCAATTGTCGATTTGATTGGCTGCGATCGTGACGATATAATTGCTGCAAGTGGTAAAGAAGGCAAAGGAATTGACAAAATATTAGAGGCCATCGTTCACCGCATTCCTGCACCTGTTGGAGATCAAAATAAACCATTGAGAGCATTGATTTTCGATTCGGTTTTCAATTCATTCAGAGGAATAGAAGTAATTTTTAGAATATATGATGGAACGATAAAAAAAGGTGACAAAATCAAATTCGTAGCCACAGGCAAAGAATACCATGCTGATGAAATTGGCACGCTTCGACTTTCGAAAGAGCCTAAAGATCAAATTGAAGCCGGAGATGTAGGCTATTTAATTTCAGGTATTAAACAAGCCAAAGAGGTAAAAGTAGGCGATACCATTACGCTTGTCGATAATCCAACTACGGACATCATTACTGGTTTTGAAGATGTAAAACCTATGGTTTTTGCTGGTTTGTACCCAGTAGATACCTCTGAGTTTGAAGACATGCGAGATGCCATGGAAAAGCTGCAATTGAACGATGCTTCTTTGGTGTACGAACTTGAAACCTCCGCTGCTCTGGGCTTTGGATTCCGTTGTGGCTTTTTGGGAATGCTTCACATGGAAATTATCCAGGAACGCTTGGAAAGGGAATTTAAGATGACTGTAATTACCACCGTTCCATCTGTTCAATTTCATGCTTTCGATACCAAGGGCGTAAAACACATTGTGAATGCCCCAGCCGATATGCTCGACCCAGCAGGGCTTCATCATATCGAAGAACCATTCATAAAGGCACAAATTATCACTAAATCAGACTACGTAGGCAGTATTATTGGTCTTTGTATGGATAAACGTGGTTTACTTCAAAATCAAAGTTATTTAACTACAGATCGTGTTGAATTGATTTTCCACATGCCTTTGGCAGAAATGGTATTTGATTTCTTTGATAAATTAAAAACAATTTCGAGAGGCTACGCATCACTGGATTATGAGTTAATAGGCTTTAGAGAATCGAATATGGTTCGTTTAGATATTCTTCTTAATGGTGATAAAGTAGATGCACTTTCTGCCATTGTGCATAGGGACAAAGCCTATGCATGGGGAAAAAGACTTTGCGAAAAAATGAAGGAATTGTTGCCTCGCCAGCAATTTGAAATTGCCATTCAAGCTGCCGTTGGTGCAAAAATTATTTCTAGAGAAACCATAAGTGCGATGCGAAAAGATGTGACCGCTAAGTGTTATGGAGGTGATATTTCGCGTAAACGTAAATTATTGGAAAAACAAAAAGAAGGTAAGAAAAGAATGCGTCAGATAGGTAATGTTGAAATCCCTCAAGAAGCGTTTATGGCAGTTTTGAAGTTGGATTAATATATGTGTAAATGAATAAGAAAGAAATACTTTCTATTGAAGTTCAAATGCTTGCGATAGCCTGCACCATGATACTTGGAACGGGAGCAGGTGTTGGATTTATATTAACGAACGATCTAACAATAGTTATGAAAATTGCTGTTGGGATTCCAGTCTTTTTTGTTTTCAATTTGTGTTGCTATTGGGCTATAAATACTTACATTCGTATTAAAAAATTTCTAAAGCAATGATTGTAATATATATTTTAGTGTTTTTATCTGGTATCATGTTCGTATATACTTTTGGTAGAATTGCATATACTGAATACATGCAAGACAGAGTTTAATCTAAATCTCAGAGATTTGTATTTGCAAGGGAATGATTGTTACTATAATCTATGCAATCATAATAATGACGGTCATATTTGGATTAGGGTCATTTGGAGCAATGGTATTCATAGTTAGGCTTGATGAAATTAGGCGAATGGCAGTAATTTTAGTTTATTTAGTATTAATGATTGCTCTATTAGCCACTTCAATTTATTTAATTTTAATCTTTTAATTGCCTTTATTTAATCTTAATGTTCTTTCAATACCATTTGTCTTAATAATTTAAATTTCATGTAAATTATGTTCCCCGATTTTTTAAGTTTCTATCAATAAATGTTATAACTTTGTTATAACATTTATCATTTCATATGGTTACTAAACTCATAAAAATAGGAAACTCAAATGGTGTAATTCTATCCAAAGCGATGTTAAAGCAGGCTGGGATCACAACTGAAGCTGATATCTCAATTACCAACAAAGGAATTGTAATTACTCCTGTACAAATGAAAGCAAAAGATAAATGGGTTTTGGAAATGGAAAAGCTACCTAAAAGCGAATTTAAAATCGAAGAAGATTTAAAAGATTGGCTAGAATTTGACATTGATTTTGATTTAGAAAAATGAAAATTGTAATCAACCAGTTTGATGTATGGCTTACAAATCTTAATCCAACACAAGGAAGTGAAATTGCTAAAATAAGACCGTGCGTAATTATTTCGCCTGATGCAGTAAATAAATTCGTGAATACTATATTAATTTGCCCATTTACTTCGGCAAAAAGAAAATACCCATTTAGGGTCAATTCAAATTTCAACGAACAAGAAGGACAGTTGGCAACTGAGCAAATTAGAAGTATTGACAAAACTCGCCTCTTAAAAAAACTAGGCACTCTAGATCAAACTACTTCAGAAAAACTTTGCCAGACTTTGGTGGAAATGTTTGAATATTAGTTCGCAATAAAATTATTACAATGGCTTCATATACATTGCTTGACGGCAAAAAACTTTCAGAAGAAATTCTAAACGAGATCACTCAAGAAGTAGACAAAATCAAACTTAATGGCGGGAAAATTCCACATTTAGCCGCTATTTTAGTGGGAAATGATGGAGCTAGCGAAACTTATGTAGCCAGCAAAGTTAGAAATTGCGAAAAAGTTGGTTTCGAATCTACGTTATTAAAATTTGAGAGTACGATATCTCAATCTGAATTGTTGGCCGCTATTAATCAACTCAATAATGACCCTGACATTGATGGTTTTATCGTACAATTGCCTTTGCCCAAACATTTGGATGAAAATGAAGTGACACTTGCGATTCATCCATCAAAAGATGTAGATGGATTTCATCCGGAAAATATTGGAAGAATGACGCTAGGCTTGCCAACTTTTCTACCCGCCACTCCAAATGGAGTGATGGAAATGCTAGCCAGATACAATATTGAAACGGAAGGTAAAAATTGCGTAGTTTTAGGTAGAAGCAATATTGTAGGAACACCTATGGCATTGTTGATGTCGAGAGCTACAAAACCTGGAAACGCCACCGTCACTATTTGCCACAGCAAGACCAAAGATTTGAAGTCATTTACTCAAAAAGCTGATATTTTAATTGTTGCCATTGGTAAACCAGAATTTATTACCGCAGATATGGTTAAAGAAGGAGCTGTGATAATAGATGTAGGAATTCATAGAATACCGGACGATTCTAAAAAATCTGGCTTTAGATTGGTTGGAGATGTAAAATTTAATGAAGTAGCTCCTTTATCGAGTTACATCACTCCTGTTCCAGGAGGTGTCGGACTGATGACTATTTGCAGCCTATTGCAAAACACATTAAAAAGTGCTAAATTGAAATAAAAAACAATGGGAAGGGTAACACAAACTGTAAAAATTGAAAACACATTTGATGTGTTGAAAACTTTAGAGGGAACTTTGGAGAAAGCTGAAATCAGAACCATGCATTTAGATTTCTTAGTAGATACAGGTGCGGCAATGGTTTGTATTCCTATTCAACACATTATCACCTTAGGTTTAAAAAAAAGAGGAGAAAAAGCAGTAAGAACTGGTAATGGAGATGTAACCAGAAGCATTTATGGCCCTGCAAGAGTTACCATTTGGGATCGATCGACTGAAATGGAAATAATGGAAATTCCGGAAGGTGTAAATGCTCCACCTTTGCTAGGCTATTTAGTGTTGGAAGCTTTAGATTTGGTAGTAGCCCCCAAAGAACAAGTACTTATTGGAAATCCTGCCAATAATGGAAAGTATATTTTAGACATGTTTTAAATTGCTGATGTATGCTCGAACAAAGCTTTGAAATCAACACCGAATCTGTAAATCTGACAGATGAACAATTTTTTAACCTTTGTCAAAGCAATGATTTTTTGCGATTTGAACGAACTGCCGACAAACAAATAATAGTTATGACGCCCTCAGGAATCTGGACATCTAATAGGAATAACAATATTTCTACCTACCTAACAAATTGGAACAACAACAAGAATCTTGGTTACGTTTTTGGGAGTGACGCTGGTTTCACACTTCCTAATAACGCTGTAAGAGCCCCTGATGCTTCTTTTGTTTATAAAGAAAAAATTAATGCTTTATCCGATTTTGAAAAAGAACGTTTTGCACATGTAGTGCCCGATTTTGTGGTAGAATTAATGTCGCCATCTGATGGTCTCAAACACCATCAAGATAAAATGCAAGAATATATGGAGAATGGGGTATTGCTTGGCTGGCTCATTATTCCCAAATCTGAAGAAGTGCATATTTACAGACAATCAACTGAAATTCAGATTGTTAAAGGATTTGACAATGTATTATCAGGTGAAGAAATACTTCCAGATTTTAGATTTCACTTATCATTAATCCGTTAAAATTTTGATTAATTCTATCAACAAAACGAAATCAAGCTTAACATATCCAGTAATGGAGCATTTTTACACCATTCAAGGTGAGGGGGCATTTACAGGTCATGCCTCCTACTTTATCCGTTTGGGTGGTTGTGATGTGGGCTGTCATTGGTGCGATGTAAAAGAAAGCTGGCCAATTGATGCTCATCCTAAATATGAAATTGATTCATTAACTCAATTGGTAACTGCTGAAAAAGGTAAAATAGCCGTAATAACTGGTGGAGAGCCATTGATGCACAATTGCATGCCGCTAACGAATGCACTTCAAAATGCTGGAATAAGAACCCACATTGAAACATCTGGTGCATTTGAACCCACGGGAAACTGGGATTGGTTCTGCCTGTCTCCGAAAAAATTCAAACTTCCAGTAAAAAGTGCCTACGAATTAGCCGATGAACTCAAAATGATCATTTTTAATAAATCAGATTTTGAATTTGCAGAGGAACAACTAGCGAAATTAATTGAATATTCACCTGATAATCAACTAAATACCAAGCTTTTTCTACAACCCGAATGGAGTAAAAGAGAGGAAATGATGCCTGCAATCGTTTCTTACGTAAAAGCCCATTCAAGATGGAAAATATCGCTCCAAACTCATAAATATTTGAATATTCCTTAATTTTGAATGAATTGTACGAAACCATATCTACATAAAACATACTTTAAATTTTGGAATTCTATTGCATTGCCAAACAATAAAGACATATTGTGGTTATTGCTTAAACTATACTTTTAATGAAGCATTTGTTCGATACCACCTCATTTGACTGTAGCAAACTTATTACTAACGCGTACAGTACTTCTTTTTCAATGGGAACCATGCTCATTGATAAAAAAATAAGAAAGCATATTTATTCCATCTACGGTTTTGTAAGATATGCAGATGAAATTGTAGATACTTTTCATGGTTTTGACAAAGAAAAACTATTAAAACAGTTCAGGAACGATACTTTCAGTGCAATTGAAGATGGTATAAGTTTAAATCCAATTTTGAATAGCTATCAAAAAACGGTCAATGAATTTGAAATAGGTATTGATTTAATTGAAGCATTTCTGCACAGCATGGAGATGGATTTAGAGCAAAAAAAACACGATCTTGATAGTTATAAAGAGTATATTTATGGCTCTGCAGAGGTAGTTGGTTTGATGTGCTTGAGAGTGTTTGTTGAAGGAAATGCAGTCAAGTATGATGAATTGAAGGACGCAGCATTGGCATTGGGTTCAGCCTTTCAAAAAGTAAATTTCCTTCGCGATTTAAAACACGATTCTTTTAGTTTGGGACGAACCTACTTTCCAGAAATAAAATCGAATAGTTTTGACGATTCCATTAAACGCTTGATTGAAGAAGATATTCAAAACGATTTTGACATTGCCTACAAAGGCATAATATTGCTACCGCAAAGTTGTAAATTGGGTGTTTATGTAGCTTACGTGTACTATCACAAACTTTTTAGGAAAATTAAGGAAGCAAAATCGGGCGAAGTAATGCAGTCAAGAATTCGCATTCCTAATTCTCAGAAAATTTATTTACTTACCAAATCTTATTTAAAACATTCGCTAAATTTGGCATCTAGCTCGTACAAAATATAGCAAAAAATGAAATTACTGTTTTTAGCGCCGTTAGGTTTCATCACTTTTATGGCTTTCAGTACACACATCGACACTCCAACCTTAAGAAAGAATTTTTATGCTTCGGTAAATGACGGCAAAAAAGCGAGGCTTTTTTTATCTGAACTTGAGAAAAACAAGGATGATCTTTCACCTATCGAACATGGTTACAGAGCAGCAGTAAACATGGTAATGGCCAATCATGTTTTTAATCCATACAGCAAATTCAAATATTTTATCGATGGTAAAAATGAGCTTGAAGTTGCAATTTCCGCCAATACGAAAAATGTAGAGCTGAAACTTATACGGTTTGCAATTCAAAGCAATGTGCCTAGTTTTTTGGGTTATCATTCAAATATTATGGAAGATAAAATAGTATTGATCGAAAATTTGAGTTTGCTTGCCAATGAAAAACAACCTGATACTGAGCTTGTTAAAATTATGAAACAATACCTGACTGATTCAAAATATTGCACAGAGGCGGAAAAGCAAAGCATAAAAAAAATGTAGCCGATGGAGGAAAGGGTTGTAATTGTAGATGAAAATGACAATAATTTGGGCACTGAAGAAAAATTGGAGGCCCACAAAAAAGGCTTGCTGCATCGCGCATTTTCTATTTTCATATTCAATGAAAAAAAACAACTTTTAATTCACAAAAGAAATTCACAAAAATACCATTCTGGTGGTTTGTGGACAAACACCTGCTGCGGACATCCAAGACCAAATGAGGCTGTTGAAAAAGCAGCTTTTAGACGACTTTATGAAGAAATGGGCTTTAGTTGTACTCTCGAAAAGCAATTTGATTTTATCTACAAAGCAGATTTTGATAATGGACTTACCGAACATGAACTCGACCATGTTTTTACTGGGCAATTTAGCAATGACCCAAATCCAAATCCTGTCGAAGTAGAAGATTGGAGATTTGTGGATTGGGATTGGTTGCTAAAAGATGTAAATTTGCATCCTAAAAAATACACCGTTTGGTTTAAGATTTGCCTCGATAAATTTAACAAAACGGTAATCAGCAGTTTGAAAATTCAATAATAAAAATAAAAATGGTTACAGGAATCATTATCACAATTTTGGCGTTTTTTGGGATGGAATTTATGGCTTGGTTTACGCACAAATATGTAATGCACGGCATCATGTGGCATTTCCACAGCGACCACCACAAAAAAGACCATGACAGTTGGTTTGAGAGAAACGACATTTTCTTTCTTATTTATGCTACGCCAGGCTCATTGCTAATGATTTCAGGCATTGTTTCAGATTTTGACTTTAAGTTTTTCACGGGTTTGGGCATTACTTTGTATGGATTCGCCTACTTTGTGGTTCACGATATTTTTATTCACCAAAGGTTTAAAATATTTAGAGATACTAAAAATTCCTACTTTTTAGCCTTGCGAAAAGCCCACAAAGCCCATCATAAAGTCATTGAGAAAGAACATGGTGTTTGCTTCGGAATGCTTTTAGTTCCCAAAAAGTATTACCTTGAAGCCCAAAAAATATTGAACAGATAAATGCAGTCATTTTACTACCTATTCATCGATTTACTGACGATACTATTCCCAATCGTATGGAGTTTTGAAAGAAAAATGTACTTCTATTCCAAATGGAGATATGTATTTAAATCTATTTTTATCACTGGTGCCATTTTTATCCTGTGGGATTTCATATTTACCTATCTAGGGGTCTGGGGCTTCAACAGCAAATATGTTTTAGGCCTTTATTTAATTAATCTGCCTATTGAAGAAGTGCTTTTTTTTACCGTAGTTCCCTTCTCTTGCCTATTTATCTACGAGTCTGTCTACTTTTTATTAAATAATAAGATTAAAAAAGGTGTTTTTTACCAAATTAGCCTTGTAGCAAGCTTGTTTTTGTTTTTTGCTGGCGTAATGAATTACGACAAGCTTTATACTTGTTTGGCTTGCGTAGGGGCCTCGCTTATTTTGGTGTACCATGTGGCGCGAAAAAAGCAAATGAACCACGAGGTATTTTGGATCAGTTATCTAGTGGTGTTAGTTCCATTTACCATTGTAAACGGCATATTAACAGGCAGTTTCACTGAAGAGCCTATCGTTTGGTACAATAATGCTGAAAACATGGGCGTCCGTTTTCTCACAATCCCTATTGAAGATTTCGCATACAATCTTTTTTTGTTATTATTAAATGTGACATTGTACGAGCGATTTTTAGGCAGATTGTACTCAAAATAATCAACAAACTTGTCAATGGAATAAAAATGAGGGTAGAAATATTAGGCAAGCATTGTTGAGGGCTTCCAGAAAACCTATTTTTTTCTCATTTTTACAAGATTTTTTAATTCACAAGATTTTAAAAAGCCAAAATGTCTAACACTATTAAAGTATTTGCCCCAGCTACCGTTGCTAATGTTTCTTGCGGCTTCGATGTACTAGGCTTTGCGGTTACCAGCCCTGGCGATGAGGCAATCGTAACAATGGTAGCCAAACCAGGCGTAACGATCACAAAAATTACAGGTGATGAGGGCAGATTGCCTTTAGATGCAAAAAAAAATACCGTTTCGGCCACCATCATTGAAATGCTCGAATCGCTTCAATGCGACAAAGGATTCGACATAGAATTGCATAAAAAAATGCCTTTAGGTAGTGGCTTAGGTTCGAGCGCTGCAAGTTCGGTAGCTGGCATTTTTGCAGTTAACGAGCTGTTAGGCAAGCCTTTAACGCCCATCGAACTTTTGCCGTTTGCTATGGAAGGTGAACGTTTGGCAAGTGGCACCGCACATGCCGACAATGTAGCACCAGCCTTGTTTGGCGGCTTTGTGTTGATAAGAAGCTACCATCCGCTCGATGTAATTCGTATTCCTACACCAACAGATTTATTTGCCTCAATCGTGCATCCACATATCGAAGTAGAAACGCGCGATGCCAGAAGTATTCTTAGAAAAGAAATAAAATTAAAAGACGCAATTACCCAATGGGGCAATGTAGCTGGGCTTGTAACTGGCTTAATTACAAACGATTACGGGCTAATTGGCCGCTCGATGGAGGATGTAATTGTAGAGCCATTGAGGGCAATATTGATACCTGGCTTTTATGATGTAAAAAATGCTGCGCTTGAAGCAGGTGCTTTGGGAGGCGGTATTTCTGGCTCAGGTCCATCGATATTTGCATTGAGCAAAGGCGAAGATACTGCTCGAAAAGTTGGCGATTCAATGGTAAAAGCATTTCTAAAAATAGGAATTGAAAGCGATTTATTTGTATCAAAAATAAATGCCAATGGGCCGATGGTAATCGACTAAAATGAAAGATAATGATTTGCTTTCTGCGCTTGTCTCGCTTTTTGCGGCTTATTGTATTTTGATTATTGCGGTTTTTACTGGAATAGGTGGGTGAATTACCTAAGAAGAATTTTGGCTGAATATCTACAATGTAATTTCACTAGTATTATTTTTGTTCGGTACTTTTGTGATGTTAAAAATGATAAAAATACATTGGCAGATCATTAAACTTATAAATTTATGATTGTCTATGTAGTAATGACTATACTTTTAATTGGAGTTGGTGGTTATGTTGTGTATGGATTCGCAAAGATGACTATTGAGTTTCCAATCAAATAACTTGCTGAAACTAACGCTTCACACAATAAAAGTCATTTCAATCAATCAAAGCTGCTACGAAAGCCTTCTTTTTCCAGCCAAAGATAGTACCTCTACGCTTTTTATCTAAAGTTTTGGGTACCGATACATTTTTTGACTCAATTTAAACCACAGCTTAGCCTTTCAAAAAAATCATTCTAAATTTGCATTCTATTTTTCAATACATCAATCATTTTTCTAATGCAACTTTATTCGACAAACGACAAATCTCACATTGTATCCTTGGAAGAAGCCGTTTTTCGTGGACTTCCACCTGATAATGGGCTTTATCTGCCAACCAGTATTCCTATTTTACCAAAATCGTTTATTGGAAATTTGCATAAGTTTTCGATGAATGAAATAGCTGTCGAAGTGTGCAAAACACTTTTTAAAGATTATATTTCGGACAGTGATGTAGAACGTATTGTAAATGAGGCGATTACCTTTGATGCCCCTTTGGTAAAACTTCACGATAATATTTATTCTTTAGAGTTATTTCATGGCCCTACTTTGGCATTTAAGGATTTTGGTGCAAGATTTATGGCCCAATTGATGGGTTATTTTCTAGAAAAGGCTGCTAAAGAAATCCACATTATTGTTGCCACTTCTGGCGACACTGGAGGTGCAGTGGCAAGTGGATTTTACAAAACCAAAGGAATAAAAGTAACAATTCTTTATCCGCAAGGCAAAGTGAGCGAATTGCAAGAAAAGCAACTAACTACTTTGGGCGAAAACATAACAGCTCTTGAAATTGATGGCACATTTGACGATTGCCAAAAACTTGTAAAAACGGCTTTTCTCGATAATGAAGTTACAAGCAAAATCAATTTGTCCTCTGCTAATTCGATCAATATTGCCCGCTTAATTCCTCAAATGTTTTACTATTTTAATACCATTGCCCGCTTACAGCATACAGGTTTGAAAACCGTTTTTTCTGTTCCAAGTGGCAATTTTGGCAATATTTGTGCTGGAATGATCGCGATGAAAATGGGCTTGCCAATCCACCATTTTGTGGCTTCGGTTAATGCCAACGATACTTTTGTGCAGTTTCTTTTTTATGGTGAATTTAAGCCAAAGCCATCTGTGCAAACGATTTCAAATGCGATGGATGTAGGCAATCCAAGCAATTTTACACGTATTTATGAGCTTTTTGGAAATGATATCAATGCCTTGAGAACTAAAGTGGACGGATACAGCATTATGGACGATGACACGAGAAAGGCCGTACGTGAAATCTATGAAAATTACCATTACACAATGGATCCGCATGGAGCGGTTGGGTATTTGGGCCTGAAAAAATATTTGAGTTCGCAAGCCGAACCAATAATTGGCGTAGTACTTCACACGGCACATCCTGCGAAATTTTTAGATACCTACGATGCCAATTTGAAATCCAAAATTGCCTTGCCAAAAGCCTTGGCCGACTTGGTTGAGAAAAAGAAAGTTGCGATCAAAATGAAAAATAAATACGCTGATTTTAAAACTTATTTATTGAACTAGCACAGAAAACGCTTTGGGGACTTGGCCTGCATTGAACCTTTGAAATGGAAATGCTATTTTCCAAGTATAAATCCTCATCGGAGTGCTGCAATTGCTTCCTATGAACTTCTTTATCACATCGGAGTGCTGTATTTGATTCCTATGAACTTCTTTATCACATCGGAGTGCTGCAATCGCTTCTAATGAACTTCTTTATCACATCGGAGTGGTGCAATCGCTTCCAATGAACTTCTTTATAGCAACAGAGTACTACGATGCAATGCTGATTTTTATTCTAATGCATAATTTTAGAAGTTTACAATGCCCTTCGAACTTGTCTTTTACTGTTAGAAAAAAACAAAACCAACAGCTACAAAGTACAGCCCAAAGTCCACTCGAAGCTGTCAGCTTGGCCATAGTGGGTTTTCAATACTATACCAGCAAAAATATTCTTGTGGAAATAATGCCTCAAGCCCACTTTTATATAGGTGTTGGCGTCTCTATCTGTCTTTTTATAAAAATAGTACCCCAGACCAAATAACAAACCTAATCTGCCGTGCAAAAATTCGTGTCCCACCCATACTCCATAGCGGTTTATGTCTTTGTTTTTATTGGCTTGTAGCGAATCGCCAAGCAAAGAGCCGTCTCTAAAAGCATCTAAGCTTACCAGTAGCTTCGATATTTTTCCCAGTCTTCTGCCATACATTACGCTTGCAGCCATGGTTGGGTAATATGTGGTGCCAAATTCAGCCAATACTTTTGTGCCTCCTGCTATTGAAAAATGCAGGTAATTTTTCTTTGCACTACTATATACTGAATCTCTCTTTATTTTTATGCGATCTGGAAATGGTGTAAATCGCAGCCCTACGTTGGCAGTAGGGAAGTTTACGCCCAAGTTTGGCATTCTTGTGGCTCCATTTGAAAAATGCGTAAATGTGCCCCCAACGACCAAAGCCCATTGTTGGTTAATATTAAATTGCCCATCAATATTTAAGTGCATAGCGGGATTTATTCTCGAACTAATCCATAAATTACCAGGGTTATCGTTCGCATTATAAATAGAAGTAAAATAGCCCAGGCCAGTGCCAATTCTTATATTCATTTCAAAAAAACGGGTAGAAATGGGCTTTAAACTACTGTGAATGAGCAAGGTATAGCAATCGCCCCAGTTTACGCTATACAAAGTTTTATCTCCCTTATCGTATTGCACGTATGTAGTGCCACTGCCAACTGCGTAATAAATAAACGATGCTCCCCATTTGGGAAAGCCATAGTAGCGGTGCCAAGGTTTCGAGCCAAGAGTTTGCCACAAAGCGTTTATTTCAAACCCATAGATCGATTTTATGGCTGCATTGGCTTTGTTAGTTCGTGCTGGAGAATGATTAAGCAGAAAGCCATGGTGTAGTTGTACCCCGAGCTGAATAGGCTGCTTTCCAGGCTGGGCATCACTAGTTGAAAAAAGAATAAAAACATTTACAAGTGCGATTGCAATGTTGAACTTTACCTGCATCAAGCTGTTATAAGGTGCTAATATAGTACTTTGCACAAATCATAGAAAACAAAATGAAAATCACTGTTTGTAGAAAAGAACACTTCAATGCGGCACATCGCCTGTCAAATCCGAATTGGAGCAAAGCACAAAATGAGGCTTTTTATGGCAAATGTGCCAATGAGTATTTTCACGGGCACAATTACGACCTGATAGTAAAAGTGACAGCCGAAATAGACCCTGAAACGGGCTACGCCATTGATATGAAATACTTGAGCGAATTGGTAAAAACACATATTTTAGATAAATTCGATCACCGAAACCTAAATATGGATACTGCAGAGTTTAAGGAATTAATACCATCTGCCGAAAATATGGCCGTAGTGTTTTACAATATATTAAAAGAGAAATTAGGCGATAAATGTGAATTAAAGATCGTTCTTTACGAAACAGAACGTAATTTTGTAGAATATCCAGCCTAGTAGCTTACAGCCATAGAAAAGGCAAAGGCTTCGAGCGACAAACATTTTAAGTTTTAAGAACTCGAAATGTTTATATTTTCATTGAATGTATGAGTGATTTAGCAAAAAACGTAGAAATCAAGAACAAAAGGGCATCGTTTGAATACCAATTTATAGATACCTACACCGCAGGGATTGCTTTGCGTGGTACAGAAATAAAATCGATCCGTCAGCAGAAAGTGAATTTGCAGGATGCCTACTGCTACGTGGCAGAAGAGGGCATTTTTATCAAAAATATGCATATTTCTGTGTATGATAAAGGCACTTACCTCAACCACGAGCCTTTGAGAGAACGCAGATTGCTTTTGCAAAAAAAAGAGATCAACAAAATCACCAAAAAGCTTGACGACCAAGGCATTGCCCTCATTCCAGTAAAACTTTTCATCAGCGATCGTGGTTTTGCTAAAATAATAATTGCGGTGGCCAAAGGCAAAAAACTATTCGACAAAAGAGAGGATATGAAAGAAAAAGATGCCAAGCGTGAGCTAGATAGAATGAAATTTTAACTATTTTTGAATGTAAAAAGTCAAAAACTGAACTAAAAACAATATATAATTTCGATTTGTAGCTATGCAGATGCTACATTTATAGTCAAATTGCTGCCAAATCTATCAAAAATCAAATTTTAGATTAATCAAAATACCCGTTTTCTAATTATGGCCAAATTATTTGTATCAAATCAAGACGAGTCTGTGAGGATGTTCAAAAGCAGTGCACTTGATAAAATATCGCGGATTCACTTCTCCGTGCCGCTGTATATATACGTGCCTTTGATAATTTTTTGTTTATACCGATCTGTATTCGTTTTTCACAATGCTTTTTGGCAAATTCCTTTGCTAATAATACTGGGTGTTTTTCTTTGGACGCTGACCGAATATGTATTGCACAGGTTTATTTTTCACCACGAACCTAGCTCGGAATGGGGCAAACGTATTCATTTATCACCCACGGTGTTCATCACGATTATCCAAACGATAGTAAGCGGTTGGTGATGGTGCCATCTATTAGTTTGCCACTTTGTGTGTTTTTTTACGCGTCATTTTATTTCATCCTCACTGCGCAATATGTTGATGCCTATTTTATTGGCTATGTTTTAGGATATTTGTTTTACGACATGAGCCATTATTTTCTGCATCATGGCAACTTTAAATCAAAATTTTGGTCAGATTTGAAAAACCATCACATGCGTCACCATTATGTAGAGCCAGAACGTGGTTTTGGAGTGTCTACTGCCTTTTGGGATCATATTTTCCGCACTATGTTCAAAAAAATCACACCTAAAAAAGAGGTTGTACAGGCATGAAAAGAATCACGATGAGAAACTTAATGGTCTCGATATCATTTTTATGCGTAGCCTATCAGTCGCTTTCGCAAGGATTGGTTTTCAAGAACGCTACTATTCATGTTGGAAATGGTGTCGTAATTGAAAATGGAATCTTGGTAACCGAAAAGGATAAAATTGAATTCGTAGGCCTTGAAAAAGACTGCAAAATTGATCTTTCGGCTAAAAAAGCCATTGCGGCAAACAATAGTCACATATATCCAGGGCTTATTTCTTTGTATTCTAATGCTGGCTTGATAGAAATTGAAGCCGTTCGTGCTTCTGCCGACTATTTTGAAATCGGAGATGTAAACGCTCACATAAGAGCTGGTATTGCCTTTAATATTGATAGTGATATTTTGCCAACGCTTCTTTCAAATGGCGTTTTGATTACGCAAGTTACGCCCAGAGGGGCATTTATTTGTGGCAACAGCGATGTTGTATATCTGAATGGATGGTCGGTTGAAGAGGCTCGAATAAAAGCCGATGAGGGAATGCACATCAATTGGCCAACCTTCTATGCCCCCAATTATGCCTCTGAAGAAGCAAAAACAGAGTTTGCAGCCAACAGACTGAAGCAATTGCAAGCACTAAAGCAGCTGTTTTTAGAAGCAAAAGTATATGATGCAAAGCTTCAGAGCACCGCAAATTTGCGTCTCGAAAGCTTAAAAGCAATTTTCGATGACAAAAAAACACTTTATATTGCTGCCGATCAATCGAAAGAAATATTGGAGATCATTTCTTTTGTAAAGGAGCTTGGAATAAAGAAAACAGCCATAGTTGGAGCTCAAGATGCGCTAGAAGTAGCAGAAGAGATGGCAAAAAACGATATCTATGTGATACTTAAGTGCATTCACAACACGCCCCCTCTCGCAGAAAGCGATGTGGATTACATATTTAAGCTACCGTACCAATTGAAAAAAAAGGGCGTAAAAGTAGCATTGAGTTATTCGGGTAATATGGAATCGATGAATGCCCGAAATTTGGCTTTTTTGGCAGGCTCTGCTGCCTCTTACGGCCTTTCCAAAGAAGAGGCGCTGTCCAGCATTACGTCAATTCCAGCCCAAATACTGGGCTTAGATTCGGAAATTGGCAGTTTGCAAGTGGGCAAACAAGCTTCATTTGTAATATCTAAAGGTGATATTTTGGATATGCGAAGTAGCAAAATAACCAAAGCATTTATAAAAGGCCAAGAAATAGTACTGGATGACAAGCAAAAAACATTGAATGCAAGATATGAAGCAAAGTACAAATTGAAATAAAGTTAGAAATAATTATTGTGAAATGGTTTTTTATACTATCTTTGCAATCCGATTAAAAAACCACACCGCGGGATGGAGCAGTTGGTAGCTCGTTGGGCTCATAACCCAAAGGTCATAGGTTCGAGTCCTGTTCCCGCTACTATAACCCTTTGATTT
>JBJXGB010000003.1:0-4894 GCA_046152935.1 Cytophagales bacterium | reverse complement strand
CAATTACATTCACAATTGCGTTAGCCATTCCTGCGTTGAATCCTGTAGTAGAACTCACCATACCAGTAATGGTAACTGTGCCAGCGCTTACCGCACTCAACGTAGATTGACCTACTAATACAGCAGCGGTTCCACTAACAGCAAAAGTTTTAGTACCAGAAGAATTGCTAGTAAATAATGCAGATAAATCAACATTTAAGCCATCTACTGTCATATTAAATCCATTGAAAGTGATAGATGGATTTACTGGTGGATTTGAAGCAAAAGCAACATGCGTAAATGTTTTCGTTAAGCTTGCAGATGCTAAAGTAATTACAAATGTGGATGTACCTGCACTAGCTGGCAACATAGCACTGATAGAAACCAACCCACCCATTCCAGACACTGTTTTCATCGACATTCCATCAATAGAAACATTGGCTGGAGCCATCACACGAATTACATCTGCTAGCATCATTCCAGATATAGAAACTGGAGACAAAGCAACTGTTTCATTTACAAAGCCTGCAAAAGTAGCAATTGGCATTGAGAAGTTTGGAATAATGCTTTCAGAACGAGCAGAAAGATTTTGAGTTCTCAAATCTAGAGGTGCTTGCGTATCTGCAATATTGTACCCTGCAGATGTGCGTGGATAGGCAGCTTGCAAATATCTAGCAAAACCTTGTTGTTCCGAACCTCGATCTATAAATGCAAGCGTAGGTGCATCTCCCGGAATGGTGTACACATTCATTCTATTAAATAAGGCAGGGTTTGCAGTGTTAAAAGCAGGGAAAGGATAATTATCACCTCCATTTACCATGAAGTTTAAGGTAACCATGCCAATTGTTCTAGCACTATTTCCAACTACCACACCATTATTTGCTATCACATCTATTACATTGCCAACGCTATCCACAATTGCCAAAGAACGAACTTTACTGCCAACAGGTTGTGCAATATCGTAGCTAAAACGCATACCCCCAATTTGAGGAAATTGGCCTGGTGTAGCCGTAGCTGTACTTGCCGCTACCGAGTGATTCATAACTTGCAATAATTGTGCTGCTGTAACCGTAACACATGTCAAGCCATTGTTGAAACGCAATGCATTGGCAATATCTAACTGCGATATTTCGCCTGCTAATTTTCCAGCACTTGGCACAGCAAGTGGAGGTAGATTTACAAAATTGCTTCCAACGGCACTTATAACACCCAAAGAAGCACGAATACCACCCCCATTTTTCAAGGAAACTTGTACATTGAATCCTAAATTACGTGCATGCCAAAGATTGGCATCGGAAGTAACATTTCCAAGATTGGTTTCTTGTTGACGCACACCTTCTCTTCTGCCTTCCATGAATACTTGCGTTTTTCCAAAAACGTTTCCGTCTTGAGAATTGATTATACCTCTGATACCTATTCCAATAAAAGTATTGTTTAAACCCGAAAGAGTAATGGCATTGGCATAAAAACCAGCAACACTATTGATACCTTCAATAATTCCTTTTGTTAAATAAGCTCTGTTTGTACCAGAAAAAGCAGTAACAGTATTTACCATAGCATTTATCATACCCAAATCTGTAGCTTTCCATGCACCCGAAATGGTAGTGTTGTTGCTAGCAGGCAAAATATTACCATTGGCATCAAAGTCGATAACCAAACGACCTACATATTTGTATTCAGATTCTGTAGAAACGATTAATGTTTTGCCACCGTCTTTGTCAGTTGAAACTATTGGATAATCTCCAACTGGGCTTTTAGTATCTCCTTCAAGGGCATCGTTTGCATCTGCCAATAATGTATGTGAACCGGCTGCTACTATAATATCAACCCCACTCAATAATGGAGCAAGAGCAATCTCATTAGATATTTGTTGTAAATGAGCCAATAATACAATTTTATTGATTCCCATTGCTCTTAATCTATCCACTTGTGCTTGAACTTGTGTGGCTAACAATGGCATATCATCAACATTGGTTCCAATTACAGAAACTGCACCTGTTGAAGATATTTTTTGAACAATTTGCGTAGTAGCACCTACGATACCAATCGTTTCACCACCAATAGTAACTACAGTTGCAGGCGCAATTTTTCTTCTTTGGTTTGAAGTTAAGGCTAAAATTTCCGCAGGAGTAGGTCCAATTTTATAAGTCAATGAAGGTCTTATCTCATTGGTATAAAGTCCAGATAAATTTGCATCTAAGCTGAAATCTAAATTACTTGAAAGATATGGAAATCTTGTACCCGCCCATCTCACTTGCGTTGGAGCTACTGCATCGTTGAAAGCTACGCTTATCATTTCAGAAAATGTACCAGTGCCTGCATCAAACTCGTGGTTTCCTATGGCAGAGGCATGCAAATCAAGCAAATTCATAAAAGTAATATCACCTCTTCCAATTCCTTCACGATAATTTCCACCATTAGTTCCGCCAAGCATTCCGTTGTTGATATTCGCAAACGTAGTTCTCAAAGCTCCATCGGCAGCAGCATTGAAAAAAGGGCTTGGCAAGAAATTATCTCCGCCCGAAACTCTTAAAGTATTGGCATACTCACCATTAAATTTATCCCAAATGGCTGCAAATTTTGGAGCATTGTCCATAGCAGCTAATCCAGCTTCAAAATCAGAAGCATGAAGAACTTGCAAAGTATAAGCTGAAACTCCAGGAGTTGTAGTTGCAAATTTAGAACCCATTACGTTTATTCCAGTAGCAGACATTGAAGAGGCATCTACAAAACTGATCATTGAATTTTGCAACGCATCTGATCCTAAATATTTTACATAAACAACTGTATTAAAACTATTACCTAAAAAGGTAACCAAAGTTCCAACAGCAAAACTTCCATCTGGAATTAAAGAAGTTCTGAAATCGCCCGTTGATGACACAAATAAAGGTGAAGTGAAGCCATTACCCGATATACTCAAGGCTTGAAAATCACTTTCAGTGCCTTGAGAAGCTATTGTAAATGGCATTAAATTATTTCTAGTAATGCTTTTAGAATAATCTAATCTAAATACTCTCAAAGTACCGCTTATTTCGTTTGAAACCACCAAATAATTTTTTCCATCGGCACTTTCATCAGATTTGATAATTGTCAAACCTTCTGGACCTAAATCATTTCCAGTCAGTGAATTTGCTGCAGATGGTGCTAAAGCAAAATTTCTTGTGTTGATGTATTGTCTGAAATACGGAGCATTAGGATTAGTAACATTGAATACCATTACCCCACCTATTCTTTCTAAACCTACAAATGCATATAAACTATCTCCAATAGTACCAGTAACTATTGCTTCAGGTTCGGGTCCTTTACTAGCACTTCTTCTTCTAGGATTATTATCTCCACCATTATGATTGGTATTAAAATTTTGAGGTAGTGCATTTAAAACATTTCTTTCAATTTGATCGCCACTATCCCAAACCAAAGCACCTGTGAGGCCATTCCAAATAGAAAAAGAACGTGTTCCATAAACATAAATTTCATTATAGGTATTTCCAATGTTTACATTTCCTCCAACTACTGTATTTGCCAGATATGGAGCCGAAGCAGGGTTTAAAATTCCTAATCCTGCATGAAAACGAAGACCAGAAGCAGTCAAAGTAGCTAAGTTTGTTGCGCCAAGTGTATTAACCAATGGTGAGTTTAGTCTTGTCACCATTGATAAATCCATATCTCTTTCGTCTCTGAAAGTTCTATTACCAGCAGTGCCCTGACCAGAACCTGATTGTCTGTAATCTCTTCCATCGCCTTCATTGGCTGTAAATAAATAAGGAATTCCTCCAATGGTCTCAACAGTAATTGCATCTGGCATATAAATACCTCTAATTGGCCAAGTTCTTATATTAATTGCAGCAGTATTTTGTTGGCCTCCAATATCAAGGCCATTTCCAGCAGTATTGTGATTTTTAAATCCAAGACCTATTATTGTAGTGAGCGTTGCTGAATTCACATTGATAATAACTACTGCATTGTTTTCTTGGCAAGTAACCCAAGCAGTATTACCATCTGGAGAAACTGTAATATATTCAGGTTCTAAATCTTGGGCAACTGAAGTTGGAGTTCTTATGTTTGTGCTTGTTACCGTAAGCTCAGAATTTATCATTCCACCTATTAATATAGAAGGAATAGGATTTGGGAAAGTAGAAAGGTGAGGAATAGTACCATTCAGACTTGTAAGTGTAACTTGTTGAGAAGTAGGCGCGAATGGATTCGTTACGTCAAGTATAGAAACTGAACCTTCTGGGTCAATAGTAAATTCTTTATTTGCTTCTCCTTCATTGGCTACCAATATTTTTTGTCCATTTGGGGTAAAAGTAACCATATCTGGCTGTGCACCTACAGAAATTGGTGAGCCAATTAAGGTATTTCCTGTTGTTGTTATTAATTGTAGAAAACCATTTAATTGGCGGCTTGTAGCATTTTCATAAATTAAAGCCAACAATCCATTTTTACAAGCAATACTGTTGATACTGCCAGAGCCAGTAATTGATATGCTAGTAATCGAAGTTAATGGTACAGTATTTGGATTTGAGAAATCATAGACTATTACTTCATTAGTGTTTCCATTAATCACATAAAGTTGTTTTGTGATTTTGTCATAAGCAGTGATTTCAGCAACTCCACCTTCGGTATTAAATCCAATAGAAGTTGATCCAGTAACGGTTGTGAGCCTAATCTGGGCAAAAGTTGATATTCCTATTAATAGGTAGATCACAGAAAATAATACTTTTTTCATTATTTTGGGGTTTGGTGAGAATAATTAATTCCAAAACTAAGCCCCTACTATTAACACAATATTAATTCTGTGTTATGATAGTATTAATAATAATTCTACTCTTTTGCTTTTGCTTTTTTTTCATATCCAGCTAGCACAATTACAAACTCGCCTTTGGGTTCCTTGGCTTTGAAATGTGCCAATGCC
>JBJXGB010000277.1:0-3980 GCA_046152935.1 Cytophagales bacterium | reverse complement strand
GAGCAATACGATAAAAAAGACTTGTACACCTATTCAGATACTTTATTGGTGATAAAAGATACCAGTATTTTCAAATATCAATACTTAGGAAAAACGAAGTATTTCAAGTTTAATATCAAAAGCATAGAACAGGAAGAGTTTGCATTTGCAAACGGAAACCTTAAGTGGATATGCGATAGTTTAGTTGAAAAACAAGTATTTGCAGGTTTTTTGGATAGTGTAAAGGTGTTTAGTATACATTCTTTGATAGGTGGTAACTTTAAGAAAATCTCGCATTTTGAACTTTCCAAACAGTATGGACTGATAGAATATCCGGCTTTCGAGCGGATATTGTTTGAAAACGACACTATGGCACCCATTACGAAGTTGTCGAAAATCGAGAGCGTAAATCTCAAACCATTTGTGCTTTCAGATTATTTTCATTTAAGTGTGGGAGACAAATTATTTTATGAGATCCGAAAACAAACAAATTCCCCACTTCCTTTCGACTACTATGAATATGATATAGACTCAATATTAGATTCTCAAATTACTGAGGATTCAGTCACCTACATAAAATATAGCTTAGGGACAAAATCAACCAGTGTGGAAACGTATTACAAAAAAGACTATGAATTGCTCTTAGGCGGGTACGATAATGATGTTTTATATGCAATATTCATTCCTAATTCTGGATTTGAAATTTGGAGTAAACAAAAAAATATTCAAAACGGTAATATTTCGTTTGGGCTAACTGTTCACCATCTAGATTATGAAAATTGCAGAGAATATGTTTTGCCAGATGTAGCACAGTATTTTTCTATGAATACTTTGGTAGGCGTATATACTAAAGGCACTGAATCTTCTGGGAAATCTACTATTGGAAGCATTATAAATGGGCAAAAAAATGGAAATACCACAGTAATGCCAACAGAAATTGAATCTTTTTCATTCAGTGAAGTTTCAATTTATCCCAATCCATTTGAAAATGAAATAAGAATAAGTAGCACTTTAGCGCCTTTTCAGTACACTATTACAGATCTTGCGGGCGGTAAAGTAGCGATGGGAATGACAACGAACAATAATACCATCAACCTTAGTCATTTGCCATTAGGGACATATGTCTTGAACTTTAAAATAAATGAAAATACTATCACAAAAAAAATAACCAAAATATGATATGAAACAGTTTCTTAATTTCTTGTTCTTTACTTGCTCAACGCTTTTAGCCCAATCACAAAACCCAAAAACCAATTTTTCTTGCGATTACAAACCAACATCAGTTTCAAGTAATTCAAATCAGAGGCTTGAGGCAGCAATTCAAAATGCTGAAAATGGTGGGGTATTTACTCCAAAAGGTGAGCTTAGAATTTTGGTAATTACAGTCGGCTTTGGAGAACCTTACGATAGCAAGCCTTTAGGTGGATGGCCTGTTGGGACAAACACGCTGCCTGATCAATACAAGGATTCAAAAACTTTTTATTCATCAGCAACTCAGTTTAATAACGCAGAAACAGCGGACGACAGATTAAACCTTTCTCGATTTTATTATTCGATGTCAATGGGCAAATTCAAATTTTTGGCAGATGTTTATCCTACTCGTATAAACATAGACTTTTCAAATGCAAAGAATTGGGCTGACCTTAATAAGAAAGCCTTAGAGAAAATGAAACAAGTTGATCCCAATTTTGATTGGAGCAAATATGATAAACGAACGAATTACCCAAGTTATTATTCAGATAATAGTGACTCAGAACCAGATAGTATACCTGATTATATGGTTTTCGTGTACAGATACGGAGCAAGCATTTCCCCACCAGCCGGTACTGAAAATTGGATAGGAGCAAAAGGTGGGTACGCAGCGGTTGATGGAATTGGCGGTATTAACTATAATGGCTATTCCTTTGACGGGGCTGGTTTCACATTTGGTGCTGGAGAAATATCTCCTTTTAACTTGTTTTTACATGAAGTAGCACATTCGTTATATAATTGTCCTCATTATACAGATGCTAATGGCATAGTTGGAGATTATTATTATTCTCAGCAAGCATGGGGTATGATGGGAGATGGGAGCAATCCATTTAGTAGTGCAAATGGCTATGAAAGATGGTATCTTGGCTGGACAGAATTAAAAGCCAATAATGTTAATAGTGATTTGAAATCAAGTAATGATTTGACAAATGGGGGTATTTACCAATTAAGGGATTTTATTACAACAGGCGATGCTTTACGAATTAAAATACCAAATGGCGTTGGTGTTAATCAATACCTCTGGCTTGAAAATCATAAAGGAGAATCTGTGTTCGATAAAAGGGTTTGGCAGACTAACGGATGTTGGGTAAATAATGAATGGGAATCTTTTCCTAATTCACCAAGGGGGCTTGTTGCTTTTTATGAAAGTATCAATGATGACAAAGCAGATGTAAAATCATTTGGAGCTTTGGGTGGTCCAAATGGAATCAAAGTTTTAAATAGTACAGGAAATCGTGATTATACCGTTACTCAGCCCTCAACTTCTCCTTGTAACTTATGGCAAAATGTAATTCATGATTATATTTCAGGCAATGAAAATTCTTTTGCTGGCAATTCTAAGTCACAAGGTGTTAGGCTTGATTACAATAATGATAATAAAATTTTGGTTAGAAATTTTGTCAATAATCGTAATGAGAATCCAGGTAGTCCCAATAATGGTATTTCCAATGAGACATTTAGTAATTATAAGTCTGATGGCATAATGGATTACGGATCAATGGGAGTTGGTATAAATTTCGAAGTTAGCAGAAAAATAGGTGTAGGTTCAAATCCTCCTATTTCAAATCGCCCTACATTTGATGATGGCACAAACAAATTAAGTCCATTTTACATTAACAATATTTCATTTGAAGTTTTAGAAAAGCTAGCCAATGGTGATATAAAAGTGAAAGTAAAATTTGATGAAAATGAAATAGCTCAAAACAGAATTTGGGCTGGAAACATAGTTTTGCCAGATGTTTCTGCCAATGCAAATGCTGATCTTGTATTGAAAGAAAGTGTTTCTTTAACGTTTACCAAAAATGGTACTAGCGATAGAACTACCAAACATCCATTTACTAACGATTTTACTAATCCTTCCTTATTTGAACTTGCCACAAATTCAAATTTTGTCATGAAGCCTAATGCACTGCTCGTGATAGAGAAAGGAACAACATTTGTTCTAAATTCAAATTCTACGCTTGAAATTTCAGATGGTGCAACTGTTAAAATTCAAAGTAGTTCATCGCTCAATATCAAATCTGGTGCAAACATTATCATTAAGGGTTCAGGTAAATTAATTATTGATAATGAAGGTTACATTTGTATTGAAAATAATGCAACGGTAAATCTGGTAGATTTAGAAAGTATTATAAAATTAAATTTAGGGTATAAAGTTGGTTTGAATCCGTTGCTTTATTCAAGTTCAGCATCTTGTACCACCAGCCCTATTACTTATTCTAAAACTGGTTTGGGAAACATTAGAGAATACATTGCTGACAATTATATTCAAAATCAGTCATTTACCTCAAACCAGTATCTTTCTGGTATTAATATATTTGCTGGAACAAGTGTTACTAATCTTAAACCTCAAGGCCTTGTATTAATTCAAACCGGATCAAATGTAATCTTTGATTCATCCAATGGAGTATTATTAGATCGAGGTTTTGAAGTTCAACTTGGTGCAACATTTTTGGCAAAATAAATTTTATCGCTCTCTCTCTCCATTTTATAATAAGTATATTCTGAAGAGCGTTTTTTATTCCTTCCTAAAGCCAATTCCACCACAGGCGTTGGCTTTGTAAATTTTAAATAGTTTGTTATCAACTCAAACCATAAAAATAAATAACAATGAAAAAATTAAGCAAAATCTCCCTTTTGGTAAGCGCTGCGCTAGCATTGAGCTGCACAAAAAACAACGAAGTAGCACCATCATCAGTAAAAGCTGGTTATTTTATATTAAGTCAACCAGCCTCAAATGCCAGAGTGGC
>JBJXGB010000259.1:0-2939 GCA_046152935.1 Cytophagales bacterium | reverse complement strand
CACCACTTGGTCGTAAAGCGAGCTTTCTTTTAAGAATATGCCAATAAAAGCCGTGATGTCATAGCCGATTTTTGCATAATCGATAATGAGCTGCGAGCCTTTTACCACACCCATTTGTTGCATTTTTTTCATACGCACGTGCACTGTGCCTGGCGACACAAACACTTTTTGGGCTACTTCGGTGTAGGGCAAAGTGGCGTCTTCGAGCAAAAGCGATAGTATTTTAAGGTCGGTATTGTCGATTTGATAATCGGAGACTGCATTCATATTCTTATATTATTAAATAGGCATAGAATTGATACAATTATTGAAGATAATGTAAATATTCGTCAATTATACTAAATAGTTTGCAATAAAAGAATGCTTCTATTAGTTTTGCAACATCAATCAAAAGAAAAAAGATTGTTCACACAATGTAAGGTGTTGAAATTGGCAGACATGCCCTCCGTTCTCGAGGGTGGGGGTTAAAGAAGTAGGCAACCAAACTTCCCCGTGCGTTGGTTCGAATCCCGCCCTTACAGCCAAAATAATATTGGGCTCTGATAAATTTCAGAGCCTTTTTTATTGTCGAGATTCAAAAAATTATTAGTAATATCGCACATGCGATTAAAAAATCTGCCAAAACCGTCTGTTACTCTTTATTAGTTTGCTACATTTCATTTTTTTGATCGATATTTTTTTCAATTTTTCCAGTTTCAAGAAACTTTTTGAGGGTAACAATTGGCTTATTTTCTTAAATATTTCATTTGGCATAGGTTTGATATCGTATTTGGTTTATCAATCGATCGTTCACTATATCAATTTCAATAAAAGAAGGATCAACGGCTTGTCGAGCGAAAGCTCATCGGAACTTACCGATAAAAACGAAGAAATATTAGCCCAAAGAGAGGAAATTGAGAGGCAACAGGCCAAAGTAAAAGAAGTATTGGACGAATTGACAGATAGTATAAAAACCGCTCAACGCATTCAGCAATCTTTTTTGCCTCCAGACGCTCAGATCAATAAATATTTGCCCGATCACTTTGTGTTGTATCTTCCTAAAGATATTGTTAGTGGCGATTTCTACTGGTTTCACGTAAAATACGATAAAATATATATAGCTGCCGTAGATTGCACAGGGCATGGCGTGGCTGGGGCTTTTATGTCGATTATTGGTGGAAATTTGCTAAAACAGATCGTAATCGAGAACCCAACACACAATGCAGCCGAGATTTTACAAGATTTATCTACCGATTTAATACGGACGCTCCACCAAGATTCAGAAAACGCCATCAGTAACGATGGTATGGATATGTCGCTGTGCATCATCGACATAGATGAGAATATTATTCATTTTGCTGGTGCAAACAACCCTTTATATATCATCAGAAATACTGAGCTGGTACAAATACAATGTGATAAACGCAGTATTGGGTTGCAGAAAAATTTGCGACCATTTGAGTTTAACAATCACGTGATGGAGATATTGCAAGGCGACAAATATTATATGTTTTCTGACGGATTTGCGAGCCAATTTGGTGGAGTAAATGGAGGAGAAAAATTGAAATTCAACCGATTTAGAGAAATACTATTAAAAACTGCTCATTTACCTTTTCTTCAACAACGTACTGCTATTTATGCTGAACTGAAACTTTGGCAAAATACTACCGAGCAGACAGACGATATTATGCTTATCGGCTTCTCTGTGCCTCTGAATGAGGAAGAGTGGTAGATGAATTAAAAAAGGGTGCGGGCGAAAGCTGCAACGTTTCTGGTGGCATCTCAGCTTTGACAACTTTTGAAAAGTTGTCAAAGCTAAAGGGATCAAATCACTTAAGCATACTGCCCTTCGTAGTATTTCTGATACGAGCCAGAAGTCACATTCTCGAGCCATTCTTCATTGCTCAAATACCAATCGATGGTTTTCGCCAAACCTTGTTCGAAAGTTACCGAAGGTTTCCAACCCAATTCGTTCATTATCTTGTGGGCGTCAATCGCATAACGCAAATCGTGGCCAGGACGGTCTTTTACATAAGTAATTAATTCCTCTGAAGTGCCTTTTGGGCGCTCCAGTTTTTCATCCATTAGCTTACACACCAAATGCACGATGTCGATATTTTTCCATTCATTAAAGCCGCCTACATTATAGCTTTCATTTAATTTGCCATTATGAAAAATTAAATCAATGGCACGGGCATGGTCGATTACATACAGCCAATCTCTCACATTTTCACCTTTGCCATATACAGGAAGCGGTTTTTTGTTCTTGATATTATTAATCATCAATGGAATCAATTTCTCAGGAAAATGATTTGGACCATAGTTGTTAGAGCAATTGGAAAGCACTACAGGCATGCCATACGTATTTGCGTAAGCCCTCACAAAATGATCGGAAGCCGCTTTTGAAGCCGAATAAGGTGATTGTGGATCGTAAGAAGTATCTTCAAGGAAAAAGTCTTCCGGATTGTGAAGCGAACCAAACACTTCATCAGTAGAAATATGATAAAAGCGCTTGCCTTCCCAATTTCCATCCCAAGATTTTTTGGCAGCATTCAGCAAATTTACCGTTCCCACTACATTGGTAAACACAAATTCCATTGGGTTGGTGATCGATCTGTCTACATGCGACTCGGCAGCCAAATGCAACACACCGTCAAACTGATGTTGGGTAAAAATCCCTTCCAAAAAAGAAGCATCTACAATATCTCCTTTGATAAAAGTATAGTTGGGTTTGCTTTCAATATCTGTCAAGTTGGCCAAATTGCCAGCATAAGTCAATTTATCGAGGTTAAAAATCTGATAATCAGGATAGGTATTTACGAACAAACGAACCACGTGGGAACCAATAAAACCAGCACCACCTGTAATGAGCAATTTTTTCTTAGGAGAAGGCATAATTATTTTTCAAGTTAAAATACGAAATTAAGAAAGATACTTGAACTTCAGAACTAAATTGATGA
>JBJXGB010000249.1:0-3682 GCA_046152935.1 Cytophagales bacterium | reverse complement strand
TACCAGCTGTGCTTATCGCATTAGCCAAAGGGCTCGAAATGGTGGTATTATTTAAGCCTGTGGCAGGCGACCAATTGTATTTGTAGCCTGATATGGTATTGGGCGTGCCGGTGGCTGTGCTCACTATCGCTGCTGGCAAGGAAAGTGCTGTGAATTTACAGATTGTGGTGTCGCTTTGGGCAATTTTTACTTTAAGCTCTGGATTTTTAATGGCCGTAACAGTCGAAGTGGCTCGGCAAAAATTGCCATCTGTTACTGTTAAAGTATAGGTGCGGCTTTCTCCTATCAGATCATTGTCGCCTACGATAGGGTTTTGGATGGTGTTTTGTGCAGCGATAAAGTTGGTATTGGGCTGCCAATTATAGGTGTATTGGCCAGGCGTGGATTGAGCCAAAAAAACAGCATTTAGTTGCAAATTTTCTTTGAAACAACGATACAAAGTGCCGCCAGCGGCAACGATCGGTTGTGGGTAATTTGAAAAACGAGCTTGATCGATGGCTAAGCATCTATCTAAACTGCTACCAGCAAGCGTATCAATAAAATTAGTAACTGTTACTGAATATAGGCCTGGTGTATTTATTGTTTGCGAAGCTGTAGTTACCCCATTGCTCCACAAGATGCTATAACCTGCTAATGTGGTGGAAAGCTGATTTTGCAAAGTTGTGGAAAAGCCTGTACAGGAAAAAATATCTGAGCCAAGCTCTATGCGAGGACTAATTTTGAATGGACCATTGATCAAAGTACCTGTTGAAAGTGGATAAGAATTAGAACTATCAAGTTTAATTTCGATAAGAGTAGTGGTGTCTCTTAATGCTTCATTATAGTTTAAGTTTTTTCCAGCAGCAGTAATTGTTTTGTATTCTTCTTCAAAATTTATGTAAGCGATAAAGGTCCAAGTAACTTGAGTTGCTTCTGCATCAGTAAAAGGTGTACCATCCTTGTGAAGAAGTCTAATAATCAAAGAGTCGTTTGTACAAATTCTTTTTAGTTCAAGCTGGGTATCAATGTCCGGATTGGTAATAGAAACGGGTTCCCAAAAATTTACTTTTAGTGTATAAATGCTTTTAGTAGCAAAAGACTGTGTGCTAGTAAAGAACAAGAGGAAAATGAAGGATATTTTATAAATGTTTTGTATTATTTTCACGGGGTAGGATTTTTCTTAGTCAATTATTAAACCACAACAAAAATAATGAATTGAAATCATTCAACACCTATATTTTGTTGTGTAATAAGTAGTTATTAATGTAGATACAAAATTAAAAGTAAGCCAAATGAACAAATCTGTTGTGCTTTTTGATGGTGTATGCAATCTGTGCAATTCAAGTGTCAATTTTATAATCGATCACGACCCAAAAATGAAATATAAATTTGCTGCTTTGCAATCGGATATTGGTCGAGAAATGATGAAAAAACACAGTGTTGATACCCAATATTTTGATTCTGTCATCTTGCTGGAAAACGAAAAATATTATACCAAATCGACTGCTGCTTTGAAAATCGCGCGGCATTTGTCGGGTGCTTGGCCTGTTTTCTACTACTTATTTATTATTTGGCCACCGTTTATCAGAAATGCAATTTACGATATGGTAGCCAAAAATCGCTATCGAATATTTGGAAAAACAGAAGCCTGCCGAATGCCGACACCAGAATTGAAGGAAAGATTTTTGTAAACAGATGCTCGACATACCACTTTGGGTTTTATGTTTGCATTTCGATTTCAATATTAACTTCTAAAAATAAATCAGATGACAGCATATATTTTTCCTGGTCAAGGTGCACAGTTTGTAGGTATGGGCAAAGATTTGTACGAGAAATTTCCCGAAGCCAAGTTGCTTTTTGATAGAGCCAATGAAATATTGGGCTTCAATATCACAGAAATAATGTTCAACGGCACTGATGAAGAGTTGAAACAGACAAAAGTAACCCAACCAGCCATTTTTTTGCATTCGGTAATTTTGGCAAAAGTGGCACAAATAAAACCAGATATGGTGGCTGGGCATTCGTTGGGCGAGTTTTCTGCTTTGGTAGCAAATGGAGCTTTGTCGTTTGAAGATGGTTTGAAATTAGTTTCTCAAAGGGCCTTGGCGATGCAGAGAGCCTGCGAAATTGAACAAGGCGGAATGGCTGCCATTTTAGGTTTGGAAGATGGAAAAGTGGTAGAAATATGTGCTGAAATAAAAGAAGAAATAGTAGTGGCAGCTAATTTTAACTGTCCTGGGCAATTGGTGATTTCTGGAAGTGCAAAAGGAATTGAAATGGCTTGTGAACAAATGAAAGCCGCAGGTGCAAAAAGGGCTTTGCCTTTGCCAGTGGGTGGTGCTTTTCATTCGCCATTGATGGAACCAGCTCGATTGGAGTTGGAAAATGCCATAAAAAACACGCTTTTTTCTGCACCTACCTGTGCTGTTTATCAAAACGTGAATGCTTTGCCATCGAGAGATATCGAAGAAATAAAGAGAAACTTGATTTCACAATTGACGGGCTCGGTACGCTGGACACAATCTGTGCAGAAAATGGCAGCGGATGGAGCTACCAAATTTGTAGAATGTGGGCCAGGTAAAGTGCTGCAAGGTTTGGTCGGAAAAATTGTGCAAGGAGTAGAAACGGCCGGGGTAGTGGTTTAGAAATTATTTTTGCTGATAAAAAACCAGATTTTATATCATGTATTATTTGGAGATAATTGCATTTGGCCCAATGCCAACAGTTGCAGAATCGAAGGCTAGAAATTTATTATTGTAAAAAATAATTTTTCCTGATGAGGTATAATTGGGTGATTCACAGCCGATGATGCCAAAATTATTTTTATTCTCAAAAGCCAAGCCAGAGAAATTTCGATCGATAACCAATGTTTTTTCTAAAGTTTCGCCTTCCGTGGTTTGTTTGTAAACTTTGCCTTTGTTGGTGTAAAACACATCTCCCGAAACAGGATTGATCGCCAGATTTTTTGGGTTATCGTCATAATTTGGAAATGTAAAGTTTTTTTCAACTTTAAAATTTGAAGGATTTATTTGGTACAAACTACCAGCCGTGCTTTCGGCACTGAATTCACCTTGGTTGTTGTATTTTTTAAATCCTGCACAAGCCACCCACAATTTCCCGCTTTGGTCGACAGCCATCGAAAGTGGTCGGTCGCCAACGTTAATATGTTGAATTAGTTTGTCGGTAGCAGTATCAATTACAGAAATACGATTATCGTTGTTATTGGTAGACGCGTAGCCAGAATTGGCCACAAATAAGTAGCCATTTGTCAATACCATTTGATCGGGATCGCTGCCGACAGCAATCGAGCCTGCAACCTGATTGGTTCTTAGGTCGATTATCACCAGAGCATCTGCATTCCAATCGGAAATATAGGCTTTTTTTGCGTTGATTGCCACAAAGTACCTAGGGCTTGAAAGCGAAGAAGATTCGATAGTGGCAATACTTTTGAAATTTGCAATATCTACTACCTCTATTTTTTGAGAATTTTGAATTACCAAATAGCCAAATCCATTGAAAATAGCCATCGATTGCAATTGATCGCCCAAATCATTGCCATTTACAGATTTGTATACATCGTTGAATATTTGTTTTTTTTCATTATCATAATAAGAAACAGAGGCATTGCCAAAGCCGTATGTGCCTTCGCAAACGACAAAAAAGCCATTTTTGAAATTGTCGGGCTTTTCAGGTACTATTCTGT
>JBJXGB010000239.1:0-9312 GCA_046152935.1 Cytophagales bacterium | reverse complement strand
TTTCCTATTTAAGAAATGGCAACCAAACGGTTTTTGGCAGCGATGAATATCCAAACCTAAATATTTCTGGTTCTGGGGTGAAAACTGCATTAGGAAACATTGCTTGCGCAGGCGCAACCATAGCTGCCGAGTTTACCTTAGGCACTCTTGCTACTGCTCCCGTAGGTCAATATAATTTTGAGAATATAGGTTCAATGTCAATTATCTCTGGCGGAAACAATAAGTTTGATTTTGGTAGTGCTACAGCAAAAAGGGTAGATTTTCAGGGTGGTATTACCGCCTATGCACCATTGGTGATCACAGGCACTGGTTTAGCTCATTATGTGGCAGTGGGTGACGTGTTAGATTTTAATGCCTCAAGTATTGTGCATTCAACAGGGCAAGGGACTACATTTGATTATTATGGCATCAATATGGGTATTTTAGATAATAACAAAATTGTTTATGAAAATCTTATTTTATCGGGTTCAGGAAATTATACACTTCAAAATGGGGGCATTCTTGATGTAAATAAGAATCTAGTAGTTGAATCGGGGGTTACACTTTCTATAGGTGGGAGCCAAAGTGTACAGGCAACAAGTTCATGTTTAATTCCTCAAAATGTCACCATTGCTGGAAATCTATTTATCAACAACACCACACCACAGTTAAATTACTTTAAAAATTTAAACGTGTTAAGTGGAGGACGATTTGCTTCGAATGCCAATTCTACTATTTTTTTATTCAAAGCGATTAATATTGCAGGTGTGCTTTCAATCACGGGTCGAACCGTTGCTGGTGATCAATGTGGCGTGAGTTGTCCAATTTTTAGCTCAGGAGGTACCGTCTTTTTAGATGACTTGATTACTAATGTAAATACCGATTTTAATGGAGATGGGGCTTTTTTGGTCAATGGCAATACTTCAATTTCGGGAGCTACTACGCTCAGGATAGCCACAACAAGTGTAGTGACTTTGGCAGGAGCCACCAATGGAACTTCTAATCTAAATGGGCTAAATGCCACAACGAGCCGGTTTGTTTTAGCACCTGATGCTGCCGTTGAGTACCGCGGTCAAACACAACCTATGATTACTGGGATATTTAATGTAAGTGCAACGGGTTCGACATTTTTGTACTATTCGAGAATTAATACATATCCTCAAGTTGTTTATCCAACAACTTACTACAACCTAGGTTCGTTAGGTTCTGGACTCACTTTCAAATCGATTACAAATTCATTTAGGGTATTGGGCAATGCTACACTTACAGGTAGCAGGTTTGATTTTGCAACAGGATGTTCCAATCAATCTACCATATTTGAAGGCAATGTATTTGCCAATAATATATTCAATATGGTCATTCCTACCAATCACAATTTGGTGTTGGGTGGCAATATCAATACTTTTAATTCATTTTCATTAAATGCGGCTAATCGAGTTACCTACAACAGAAACGGAGACCAAAATATATTTCCCACTTCTTATCCCGCATTAAGTGTCACAGGAACTGGAAACAAATCCATAACTGCCGTTACCTCGGTTACCTCCAATTTGGCTTTGAACTTGTCAAATGGAGCTTTGAATTTAAATGCCTCCGATTTGGTATTGGCAACCACTGCAAATATTTCTGGTACTTTTTCAAATTCTAACCTAATTTTAACCACCTCGACAGGTGGATTGATTAAGAAATTAGCTTCTGGTGTTCAGAATTTTACATTTCCTGTGGGCATTTTCAATGGAGCAAGCAATTTGTATATGCCGTTGAATTTGAATGGCTCTGTAAATGCTTCTGACCTTAAAGTGGTAGCTAGAGCTGGTGTACAACCTAATTTAAGAGACCCAAGTGCTGCACCTACCAATCATTGGAAACTTTCTAATTCTGTTGCTATCAATTTTGCAGGTTCAATTACTGGGTCTAATTTATTATCGTCACCATTAGAAAATTTTTACACAGGAGGCTTTTACAATGGAATTTGGGACTTTGCCAACAGTAGCTATAATTCCTCAACCAATGCTACGATCAAATATTTCCCTTCAGCAACTAATATAAATGGCGATTTAACAGCTGCTTTTCCTGGCAGCTTCAACAGTATCATAGTTTTTCCTACTACTCCTGCAAATTTAATTGTGTGCCAAGGTGCCAATCTGATATTGAATATTTCTTCTGGTGGAGCTAATTTCAATGTTGGTAATAGGTTTATTGCTGAAGTTTCAACTGCTTCTGGAACATGGGTTAATCCAATAGGCATTGGGACTGTAGTTGGTACTTCTATTAATTCTAATAGTCCTTATACAATACCTACCAATTTAATACCTGGCGTTTATTATGTAAGAACTAGGGCTACCAATCCAGTTTATCTGAGTCCGTCTAGTGTTTTTACCATTACAGTTACTGGAACTCCAACTAACACCACACCAACCACCCAAATCTGTGCCAATGGCACATCAATAAAAAACTTGATCGGAACTGGAGGTACACAATGGTTGGTTTTTCCTTCTACAGTTGGTGGTATTGTAGGCAATACATTTACCGCAGCCAGTATTTTAGGCGTTGCCAGCTTTAGCAGTGCCACTGTGTATAATATTGTTCCCGGTGGTTGTAGCAGTCCTGGAGTGGCCTTTACCGTCAACCACAAACCACTTTCGCTCATAAATAACAGTGATCTCTGCATCAATACCGTTAAAAATCTGACACCTAACGGTGGCTCTCCTTGGTATAATGTTGGTGGTGCTGGTTCGATAAGTGGCGATAATTTTGTCTCATCTGTTGCAGGAATTAAAACAGTAATGAAAATATCTGCTGCTGGTTGTAGCAGCGATGGAGTTAATTTTAATGTCACTCCAAATACGGCTATCACCAATCAGCCTGATGATTTGACAGTAGGGATAGGAAATAATGCTGATTTTAGTGTCGTTGTAAGCGGAACGGCTCCATTCAGTTACCTCTGGCAAAGAAATGGAGCGAATATCAATGCTGCGCCAAGTATTACAGGTTTAAATACCTCCGACCTCAGTATACTATCAGTGCCTTTAAGTTTGAACAATAGTTTGATAAGGGTTTCAATTTCAGGTATTTGTGGTGCTCCTGTAATAAGTAATGTTACTACGCTTACAGTGGTAACCATTCCCAATGGAACATTTAGGAGCAATGTGGCTTCAGGCATTTGGGAAAATGCAACCAATTGGCAAATTTTTAATGGTACTATCTATGTGACAGCTACACGATACCCCAATCAATTTGTGACAGGCGACCAAGTGAGTATTTCTGGAGGGCATTTGATTACACACAGCACAAACATTACTTCTACTTTAAATAATATCACGATTTCTGGCACTTTAACTGGTAGTGGAGGTACGTTACGAACTGGGGGAATCTTAATAAATAGTTCGGGTGTGCTTTATAACACGGTATCGCCCACTTCGTATCTAACTGGTATTAGTGGGGTTTTTAATAATGGCCGAATTTCTAGTGATATTGGTTCCAGTCAGTATGTCATTCAAAATGGTTTTTACAATGGTGCAGGAAGCCATGTTTCATTAAACGGTAATGGTTTAATAACCTTTAGCGTGAGAGACCAATTGATGTCATGCAACGGATGTACAACATTTAACTTACCTAATGTCACCATTCAAGGGGCAAATACACTTACGATTTCATCTACCATAGCAGCAAACCAAAATGGTGCTATTGGTGCAGTAAATACAAATGGTAAATTGGTGATCGGAGCAAACACTACTTTTCATTACAATAGCAATGTTGCACCAATGCTTACAGGCAATTTAGATGCCAGCAATCCCAATTCTGTCTTTTTCTATATTGCAACTAATCCAATTATCAAGACCGATGGTGTGTTTTACAATGATTTAAGGCTTACTGCAAATACAAATGCTACTTTTTCCGGCTTTTTAAACACGAAAGATTTTCAAATGCTAGCGCCCTTTGGAACAGCTCGATTGGTCTTTGATGCAACTACTCCCTCTACATTATTAGTGTCTGGTTTGTTTTTGACTACCTCCGTCAATGGACTAGATATGAGCAAGGGCGGTTTGGATCACACCGTATTTTGTTCTGGTTCGGTAAGTGGAACTACTTTTAATTTGATTAAAGGGAATGGATCGTTCTGGTACAATGGTCTGACTAATCAGTCGGTTCTTGGAGCCAATTATAACAATTTGTTGATAGATAATCCTTCTTTAAAATCCCTCGTAGCAAATACTACCATTGCTGGCTTAACCATTACAGGAGCATCTACACTTTCCACGCAGCAGTTTTCTATTACGGGTGGAGCGGGAATAATGCAAATGGATGCAGGTAGTACTTTAGAGTTGGGTAGTGGTTCTTCTACTAATAATATACCAATGGTAGCCATGACTAGTACAGATTATTTATTAGACCCTGCCAGTACTGTTGTATTTCAAACTAATGGTAATCAAACTATTAATAATATAGCGGGGGCAGGATATGGTAATGTAGTTATTAGAAACAGTGGATTAAAAAGCTTTTCAAATACTCTTACTAGTGTATATGGCAATGTTACTGTAACATCTGGCGCAGTGGGCAGACTTACTTCATTTACAAGCCTGTCTGGCGACCTAGTTAATAATGGTACTATTGATAATGGCAGTTTTCTGAATTTTGCAGGTCTTGGAAACGACCAATATTTAAGAGGAACATCTCCTATAGTTGCGGATATATTTATGTTGACAAAAACTTTGGCAGGTGGAAACGTAATTTTGAATAACAATATAAAAGCAAACAATTTATTCCTGTGCAATACTGGCTGTGGATTAGCCTCACCAAATTTGGCAAGTGTTGAATTAAACAATTTTAATTTATCATTAACTGGTTCTGTTTTACTATTCAACGGTACTTCATCAATTATTTCAAGTGGCGATTACACAGGCGGTTCTGTTTTTATCAATGGCTCCACCTCTGGCCAATACCTCAATAAAGTAATTCCTTTCTCTGGGTCTGATGGTTACTCACCTGTTACTATCGTTGGTTTAGCTGGTAGTGGTTTTGGAGCCAATTCATCACTTGAGCTAAAATATATTTCTACCATTTCTGGTAATGCAACTTCTTATGCCGAGCCATCATTATTTGCCAAAACCAACAATATCACCAATCCAGTTTTGAATTTCAAGATGGATTATACAAACATTACAGGTTCTCCTAAATCGGTTTACTATTATACGCCTGCTCGTACCACCGTTACTGGTAGTTTTGTAGATAATACTGATGGAAACTTTGGAGTGGGTGGCAATACTGTTGGTGTAAATGGAACGTATGTAGCAGAAGGTCAATATTTTGAGCCAAGTATTTACCGCACTGCAGCTTCCGGTGTTTGGAATGATATTGATATTTGGGAGCGCTTCAATGGCATTTCATGGTTGCCTGCCACTACTTTGCCAGGCATGGCTGTGGCAGGCGATCAGGTGTTGATCACCCCAGGAGAATCTTTACAATTGAATATAACTCCTGCTTTTGCATTGCAAAGTATGACCATTTCTGGAAGTAGCGATTTTGAAATTAATGGAAGCTTGAAAAACTTAACAATCACAGGTGAGTTAGTTGGAGCTGGAAATTTTAATCTAAGCAATTCAGCACATAACGTATTTTTTGGCGATCGAACCAATAGTTTCTCAGGAAGTTTGAATCAAGATGGCAGTGGAAGTACCTTTCATATGTATGGAACGGGTAATTTACCTTTATTCAACTCAGTAAATTATCCAAATCTTCGTATTTTAAGTACAGGTGGAAGTCGAACATTCAGTCCAGTTACTGCCGTTAAATGCGAAAACTTGTACATTGCTCCAAGTTCAATGCTAGAGTTTTTTGGCCCTGCTATATCCCAAGAATTAACCATATCAGGGGTAACCTCTATAGCTGGAACGTTGAGAGCGACAGGTAGTTGGAATATCACTTATTTAGATAAAGTAAATATTGGAGTTTCAGGCGTAATGCAAAACGCCACTTTTACGGGAAGTGCCCAACCTACCAACAATATTTATGATGATTTTTTAAACTATGGAACTTTGCTTTCAGGAGCATTTTATGGGAATTATTTTAAGTTTTTTGGAAATGGGAAAACCTTATTTACAGCTAATGATGTGGATTTCAATTATTCACATATGGAAATTTATGGTGATCAAATTTTCAATACATCACCAACAGCCAATATAATCAATCGGTTTGGAGGAATTACAGTTTTTACTGGAGCTTCCTTGACAAATAAAGGCAATCTGATTGATAATGATGTATTATCCGATAATGCAAATGCAAGTGCAACTTTTGTAAATGAGGGAAATTTTGTTTGTGGTTCTTCAGCTGCCATCAGTTTTACCACTGGGCAGTTTATATCAACTTTTGTCGGTAGTAATTTTACATACAATAGACTTGGCACCCAAACTGTGCTTCCAAGAAATTATTATAATCTGTCTATTTCTGGCTCAGGAATCAAAACAGTGAGAACATTTTCAATGCCTCCAACTGTAAATGTGTTAGGCAATTTATCTATAAATGCAGCTACCCTTTCATTTACTGGAACTACCAATTATATTATTCAAGGCGATATTTTGGGTAATGGCGGAATTCAATTCGGCACTGCTAACTCTACCCTTACTTGCTATGGCAATTTTAACAATACAGGAACATATATTGATGGCATAAGCAATCAACTTATTTATGCAAGTATCAATACTCAAAATGTAAAAGCAGGTAATTTTAACAGTACTGTCAAATTTGAAGGTAACAATGCTACAAGTCAGAAAACTTTGATGGGTAATGCTACTTTCGCTGGCATAGTCATGAACGGTGCAGTTGTGAATCTAGGCGTTTTTAACTTGGTAGCGGGCACGGGTTCAAGTGTATTTTCAAATACTGTTCCTTATTCAAATACCAATATGATCAGGCAAACGGGTCTGTTGACTGGTGGCTATTTGGAAAAACAAGGCAATGGTCCTGGGCAATTAATCATGGTTTATCCAACAGGAACAGGCAATATTTATTCACCTATTTCGATAATAGATGTGAATGGTGTAAACACTGGTGATTTTGTTAGAATGAAGGTGATTGATTTCCCTTCTGTTTATACCAATTATGTAAAAAGATACACCCAATTTTCTAGTAACTTCATTCCTACATCAAGATTCCAATTTGCACAGTTCTTTGATCCAACGGATGTTGTTGGAAATCCATTAGAAGTTCATTTTAATAACAATACTACAGCCTATCCTCAAGGAGTAATATCGTTGGTTGATAATTATTTTGGAGTAACTGCCACTGGCAGCAATACTTTGGCTGGCGACTGGGCAGCTTACAGTGTGCCCAATAAATTATACAGAAGCATTGCTACAGGTAATTGGGGTACAAATTTAATTTGGGAATTTTCTTTAGACAATGGAGGCACTTGGCAAACGGTAACAGGCGGAAATTATCCTGGAAGCACTCCGTTAGAGAAATATGACGTGATAGTGCAACCAAGTCATACTGTATCTTATAACAACGTAGCACTACAAGAAATTGGCAATGTAACCGTTTCAGGATTTCTAAATTGTGGCACTTTTGATTTTAATTTTGCCAATTCAACACATACTAATGAAACGGTCATAGATAATACAGGATTATTAACATCCAGTGGAGTTTTTGCTTTTGATAATGTTCGAATAGCAAGTGGAGGTCAATTATTTAGTGCCTATTCAAGTTTCATTACGCAGGATTTTTACGGTGATATACAAAATGAAGGTATTCTAAATTTTCCAAGCTCAAAAGTTAGGTTTAGACAAAATTTAAGTAAAACAAATTTCAATTTATCTGGTACTGGAGTTTATTTCTTTGGAGACGGCACTTTCCAAGAAAATGCTAATATTTTTAACTACGCTTCGCAATTGACCATAGCAGGTGCTGGTTTTAGCATAAATACTGCTATATTGAGATGGAATCAGGGTATAGATTCTTATTTAAACTACCAATCAAATAATTTATTTCCAGATCCCAATTTTTTAGTGGCTGGCGCTACGGGAAACACGGTAGAATTTGGAGGAGATAATCAAACCATTCAAAGAACAACCTATTACCATTTAGTTTTATCTACCCAATCGGTTGTCCCAGTCCAAAAAGGACTTAGAGATGTTTTTTGTGTTACTGCAAATGTTTTAGGTGATTTTTCTATTTTGAACAATAATATTGAGTTCTTTTATTTGAATAGTTGTGCAAGCCCTTTTCAAGTTAATGGGAATGTATTAGGTACTGGAAGTATTGATTTCAATGCCTATGGTGTTATGTATGCCAAAGGCGATTTTTTGTGCAATGGTGCGGTAATAAATACAGGTGGCCAACAAGCCACAGCGGGATTATACTTGAATGGAAATGTAAATCAACAACTAAGTGGTATTCATTACCAAACCAATGTATTTGTGCAAGGCGGTAGTACAAAAACTTTGCTTGGTAATGCAACTATAGGTGGGGTTAATTTAAATGACAATGAGCTTATTTTACAAAGTGGCTTGCTTGACGTTGGAAACAACAAATTGACCATTTACAATTCTAAAATTACAGATGAATTTAGCTCGGTTTCTAATTTCAACCCTACCAAAAGTCTTTTAATAAACGATAATTCTATTGTGGCCTACAAAGCTGTAGCTGCTGGTGGCAGTTTTACGGTAGCCGACCTTACCATCCCACAATCTGATGGTGCTGAGTTTACTGCCGTATTTATCAAAACCACACCTACCACCACTTTTACCAAAATTACTCCTTTTGTTGAAGCTGAGTTCAGCATCAAAAATATCAAACAAAAAGCCCCTAACCAGAATAATGATGCAAACTCGCTCAATCGGTATTGGCAAATTGATGTTAATAACATTAACGCCTATAGTGGAGAAATTTACTTTGGTTATGCTCAAAACGATGCCATAGCCGCAGCAGAGCCATCGTATAGGGTAGGTAGATGGGATGGAAGTACTTGGACCGTGTCTGCACCAACGTCAGTTGATGAAATTAACAATTTAGGTACAATTGATGGTGTTTCTTTTGGAGGTTTAATAGGAGGGAACTATACAGTTGGCCCAAATTCTGCATTTACAGATGGATCAATTTACAGCACTACAGGAACAAATTCTGCTTGGGATATACCGAGTTCTTGGGTTGTTTCTAATAACAATGGTGTTTCATATGTTGCTGCTGGCAATTGGCCTGGTGAGATAGAGGCAGGCGACAGGGTTATTATAAAACATAGTATTAATAATGTCAATACAATTACTATTCTACCATTAGGTGGGCTTACTATATCGGGAAGTTCTGTTGTGCTTGATTCTGATCGAAATATTTTAGAAA
>JBJXGB010000191.1:0-2752 GCA_046152935.1 Cytophagales bacterium | reverse complement strand
GGTGCCACTAACGTTTTGCGGCTTTGCGAGGTTGCGAACTTCGTCACCGCTAAATTTTCCACTAAGATAAAATTTCTTGCGAAATTAGAAAGTGAATTTACCACAAAATTCGCAATCTCGCAAAACCGCTGTTAGCGGCTGCCTTGATTTAACCCAAGTTGCAGCTAATTAACCCGAACTTACCCTATTTAGAGTATATTGGTGATTTTTAATTTGCAGTTTGTGTACTACGGATTTTTTGGTAAAAGGGTGTTTTTTTATTTTTAGAACTTCGTAAATAGCTTTCAATTTATCTGATGGCTCACTGCATTTTTTAACATTTATCAGCTCATCTATTTTGTTTTTGGCTGTGCTATAGACCACTTTTTGAGTGTTTGCAATTCTTACTATTTCACGCCATTGGTAATTAATTTTTTGGCTTTTTAGTTGGTGTCGAACTGTATTTACTAACCAATAAGCTAAAATAGCAAGATGTAAATGAGCCATTGAAGCATCATCGTTTTTGTGGTATATTGGGCGTAAATCGATGTCGGTTTTCAGGCATCGAAACGTACTTTCTATTTCTCTAATAGTGTTGTAAATTTTCCAAACAGTTTCTTCATCGCTTGCTGCAAGGCTAGTTCTTATAAAATAAGTTCCTGCGTTTTCTTGAGCTTCCTTATCCTGGATTTCCTTTTTTTGATACGTCAAATCGGTGGCGTTTTCTCCAGAATTTCCAATTGCCGAAATTTGATAATATTTACTCACAGACGGATATTTTTCAATAGCTCTGCCGATGCGTTGATTGACTTTATCGTATTTTTTAACGCCATTTTTCTTGGATAAACTACTTTTTATTTTTTCGATTTCTTCTTCAAACCTTATCTCAAATTGAGTTCGAATAGCATCTTCTTTGAGCTTTTTGCCTGGGCTTTTTACTCGCAAAATATAATCGGTTTGCTCTGACCAGTGAACCCTTTGAAGGCTAATCTCTTCTTTGTTTTGTGTTTTTATCTGGTGCAAAATCTCACCATCCTTGAGGCTATAATCCTTGATTTTGGAACGACTGACGCACACATAATCATAGCCTTTCTCTTGAATTAATTTCAGGTTTTCTTCCGTGGCAATGCCCGCATCCAAGACCACCAATGCTTTTGCTGTAAGATTTGCCGTTTTCAATCTCAATTTTTCAATCATATTGGGTAGCGAAGCACTATCGGTGGTGTTGCCTTCCAAGATTTGGGTGTATTTTGGGAACCCTTCAGGGTTGACCACCATTGCCAAAACAATTAATTTAGCATCGCTCCTCTTCTCCTTGCTTCTCCCAAATTTTGCAATTTCGCTTTTATCTTTCCGACCTTCAAAATAGGTGTTGGTCAAATCAAAAAGTATTATTTTATCTTCAATATCAAATAGTTCATTGGTTTTCTTTGAAAAATGTTGCTCTATTTTATCTTTTATTTCATACAAATCCAAAGCGTTTTTATAGAGTTTGTCTTTGGTTATTTTTTCCAATGGATAACCACTGAGTTCACAAACAGCCGAATTTTCTTGTATCCAACGGGTCGTTTTATACTCCGAAAATGGATAAACGGCACGACTAATTATTTGCGTATATGTAAGTTGTATTTTCTCTTCGCTCCAGCCCAAACTAGACAGGAATTCATTCAAATACAATTTATTAAGCGTTTGGTAGCCAATATGTTCTGCACCAATTTCCCTTACTTCTTCGTGTTTGATGCTTTCTAAATCAACCCAAGTTTTTACGTTTGTAACCTTGGATTTTGCCACAACATCAATAGTTTTATTGGCTAAAATTTGATTCCAAAATTGAGCAACATAAGGATCTAAAATAGAATCTTCTACTAAAAATAAATCGCTTGTTCCACTGGCTAATTGGGTAAGTTTCTTTTGAATTACATTCAACTGCTCTGGTTTTAGTTCCGGAACAAAACCAACGTTGAGGATCGTTTTATGACAAATTCTATCATCAATATTGCGATAACTTTCCACCAATCGGTAGTAAGGACAAAAAGCACCGAACTCTGGATGGTTACGAAATGTTGCTTTGAAATACATATCACAAAGTACTATAATGTACTAAAAACTGGCAACACCCCCCTGTGTACTACAAAACGAATTTAAAAATTGACTTCCCGATTTTATTGAATTCATCAATAAAAGCAAGGAATAAAGAGTGTATTTAAAGGATTTTATCTACTGTATTTAACAGTACTTTAACTTATTGCCTGCAACTTGGGTTAAGTTTTGAATGTCAAAAGTGTTCTTTATTTTTAGAAAATACAATCCTGACTTAAAAGCACTCATGTCAATTTTGTGTATGGATTTTACCTCTTCCTCAATTATCGTTCTGCCTTGAATATCAGTTAAAATAATTTGATTTTGATTGTCTTGTAGTTGCAATTGCAAAACATCATTAACTGGATTGGGATAGCAAATTTGATTCAATTCTGAAACTGTTTCAACTCCCAATGAGCAACTGCTTCCAACAACATAAGAAATATATTTAGTTACCGATAAACCGCCCGCAAAAGCAAATTTACAAGCATAATTAATGGTGGTTCCATTCGTTTGTCCTGTTATTGTTTTGGTAAAAATATTCCCTGAAACATTTGACATTTGGGTTTCAGAGAAAGGTGATTGTTTCCATAAATAAGCCACAACGCCCACTTTATCCGTATCTAATAGTTCAAAATTAATTTTCACATCCGTTCCTAAAGTTTCAAATGAATACTTGTATCCAATTGAAAAA
>JBJXGB010000186.1:0-13050 GCA_046152935.1 Cytophagales bacterium | reverse complement strand
AAACGCTCAATGCGTTTCTGATGCCATTTACAGTGAAATTATTGGCTGCATTTACAATTGGTATAGGTTTCGCAAGATCTGAGGTTAGCGTTATTACATCAGAAGAGGGCAAACAATTACCAATATTGGTGGCTGTAAGCCGCAATACCCTGTTTACGCCAGTTACGGTTGAAAAAATAAATGTGTCGCCTAATACGGTGGAGGTAGTTGTTCCGCTACTTAGGAACGTCCCTGTCCCGCCAGTTACTATGCTCCACCGACCGGTAGATGATGCGCCAGAAACTGTACCATTTAAGGTGTATTGCAAATTATTTCTGCACAACAGTACTTGTGCAAGGCCAGCATCAACTATTGCACGTGGCGTAATGGGTATGCCAGAAGTTGCCGATACGCCCACAGGGCACTGTGGTATGCCTGTAGTTGATAGTACCAGAGGAATACTTACCCCAGCTACTGATAGCTCGGCAAGGGTGGGTCGATAAATGCTTCGCAGCAAAAAGCCGCTGACGGTTGCAGGTGCTATCCCAATAATCGTAGTAATACCTGAAACTGTGGCGCCTCCAGCGGGGAAGAAGGTGCCAGAGTTTCCAGACCAGATCCCCACATTGGCTGAGGTGATGAAGCCTTCGACTGTAACAGTACTGAGAGGCGCTATTACTTGCTGGCAGAGACTTGACGTTGTGATTCGGGCCGTAGGCAGGTCGCTTACCACAGTTATATTTCGAAAAAGTGAGTCTTGGCAGCCAAACTGGTTTCTGACCAATAAATAGGGTCTAATATTTCTCCCCGCAGCGGCAAAGGTGTAAGATACTCCTGGAATGCTTTGCGTACCGAAGAAACCAGTAACTGTTACATTTGGACGTAGAGAGTACGACCAAACATCGGTTGCGATATTTCTGTTAAATTCTTGCCGAGTGCCATCTCCAAAACTATACCTTACAAAAACTACTTTTGAAGGGGAAATAATAGATGGATCGGGTGCAATGGTATCTCTCGTGCCATTGGCTTGCATCCAATTGGCAGCGCCCAAAAAGGTGTAGAGTACATTCCCTGCTAGGTCTCTCCTTCTTTTAAGTACTTTGGGAATAGGGTTTGTTGCGATATTGGTCCACAAAGAAGCACCGGAGGTAGTCACAAAGCCAGGAGCAGTTCCTGTCAGCCCTGTGGCAAATGGATTGAAAATAGTAGGCGTACCCACACAAATAGGCCCACCTGTGACGGTGAAACCAGACGTTAGTTCTGAAACATGCACTACGGTGTAGGCAGAATCGGAACAAGTGGTTCTATCGATACCATTTGTATTGAGTTGCACCACCAGTTTCACAAAATAACTTCCTACGCCCGGAAATGAATACGTGGTATTTTTCCCTGTTCTGTAAAATAGGGGAGATGAAATGCCACCAATAGTGCTGTTTGCAACAACAACACTGCTTGGGTCGAGCCTTTCTATTTTTTCACTGCTAGTGTAAGGATCTCCATTGTTGGTTCCAGTTACGGTATATCTATCAATCCCTGCATCCCAAAACCAAGAACTGGTAGCATCTTTGGAGACATCCAGCGGGACGAATTGAAATGGTACGGCAGAAGATCTAGGTTTGAAACAACCTATAGTACTAGCTATGTATGCCAAAGAAGGCAAGGGGCAGTTCCGCACCACAAATTGATAATCTGTATTTATTTCTCCTAAAAACGCTGTCTGGAAAGGTGTAGTGGGATCGCCATCGTCATCTATATTTCTAAATTCTCTCACCCTTACAGAAGCTACCATACGAGCCGAAACCGGTGGATTGAAAGCTGTAAATCCGGTTTTTGCATCAACAACAAGACCTGGAATAGTCCCAATCAACCCCAATGGAAATTGAGCACTAATAAATCCTGAACCTGTAAAAGAAGTGTAAACTACTGGTTTAAATGTGGCGATATTTGCATTTAATGGATATTGCAGATTCCTGAATGGCATTGTAGGGAAAAGCCTCGTCCCAGATGTAAATGCCGTACCATTTACAGTTGTGGTACCTGCATTCCTCCACGATCCGGTAAAAGGGTAGTCAGCAGCAACTGGGCCATTGATAGAAGTAGCGCTTGTAATTTCGTACGCTAGAGAATCACCGTCAAAATCGAAAGCAGAAAAATGATTATCCGCTTTATTTTGATTTCTATCTAGATTAATTAAGTTTTGGGTTGTGTTGCACACGAAACTTGGAGGCCTATTCAGAAACTTGGGTGTCGAATTTTGCATCGTTTTCACAATACCAGTTAACGACAATGTACGTATTTTATCGTTCAAATAGCCGCCTTCTATTCCGAAACCAGCATTGAGACCAGCAAAAGTAAAAGCATTTCCCAAACCCAGTACCGTCCCAAAACCGGGAATAGTGTTGCTGCCGGGGATAGTAGCGTATGCTTCGTATAGCTTTGTGTAAGAATCGGGGCCTGGATCTAAGGCCGCCAAATCTGGAATCCTGCAATAAAGAGCAAAAGCGGTTGCATCAGGGGATACAATATTCCTAATATTTCCATTTCTTGCTCCTATTTCAAAAAACATGTGAAAACCACCAGGTATATTTGGCAAATCAATTACTCGGATGTATTCAAAAATTTCAATACTGTTTTCTACGACACTCGTGCAGGTGTCTATCAGCTTGGAGTTGTCAGTCACTTTGTAGTCTTTGATGAAACCGAAACCAGTTGAAGTTGCGTTTAGATCGGCCATAAATTGGTTAGCAGGATAATTTACACCTAGGGTAGTGTAGGCAGAGTATTCGTATCCAGGATAGCCCAATCCAGAAAGCTGTCCGGTAATGGTAGTATTTGTAAGCCTTCGTCTGGTGTACTCTGGACCCCAACCACCAGTTAAATAAAAAGTAGAGTTCGTTATTGGCTGGTTAGTAAGTACCCCCTCCCTTACGGTCAAAGTATCTAAGTAAGAACCCTGAGTGATTGTAAAATCCCTTACAAATACATTTGGGTCATCGTAACGGCTGCCCAAAACGGTTACATCGGGAGCAAGACTAGGATTAAACGGAAGGCGTGCATCGCCTCTTACGTAAATCTGAGCTCGATAGCGCAATGGGTATGAGCCTATCGAGTCATTTCTAAATACTTTCAGTTTAACTTTATATCTAGAAGAGTTTGGCAACGAACCTGGACCAAGCCTCAAATACTCTAGTGTTCCACCTACAATGTGGGTGGCTTGAAGTTCATTTACAAATGAAACCGTGGTAAGAAATAAGAATAAAAAGAGTTTATGTATTCTCATAAAATTTTATAATTTGATTTTGAGCATTCAATAATAGAATAAATGATTGGAATTTGGAAATTAATTCCACTATTACTGTATTTTAATGTTCTATACGTAGCAAAAAGCCAAAGTAACTTAACTAGAAGTTGTGTGAATGTAAATTTGTACTTATTATTGCGTTGTTTATATAACTTATGAATCGACAATCCAATAGCATATTTCTCTTATTATTACTTTTTTTTCTTTGCGGTAATACCTTAGCCCAAAGCGATCCGCAACCGTCTCAGTTTTACGCGTCTTCTATTTATTTGAACCCTGCCATGAGTGGCTTGGAGCATAATTTTGCGGTGGGTGGCATTTACCGTATTCAAAATGTAGGCATTGTGCCCTATCAGATAGGTTTAATCAATGCCATTATTCCTTACCACGACAAAGGCGAAACAAATTACCATAAAGGTGGTTTTGGGGTAAATGTTTGGAATGCACGATCTGGCGATGGTACTTCAAACCATTTAGGAGCTTCCTTAAATGCGGCTTACAATTTGCATATCGCAGCTACTACGGCTCAAAATTTAACCTTTGGTGTTCAAATTGGTTTTATTCAAAGGCAATATAGCAACGTCTCGAATTACCAATTTGGTAGTCAGTACAATGAGGCAGTTGGATACGATGCTAGCATTCCTTCCGATGCACTTTTTAGCGGTACCAATACATTAACTAAAATAGTACCTGACATTACTGCAGGAATACTGTACTACTACAATGCAGGGAGAGATGTATATGCACCAGGTTTGAGTGCCTATATTGGGGTAGTTGGTGCACATCTCAATCAGCCGAATGCTGCATTTGTAGGTGGTCAAACAAGTGTGATCCCCATTTTATTTAGACTACACGGGGGCATAGAAGTGCATGTAGCAAAACGTGTAAATATGTCGCCAAATTTCTTATTTACTACCCAGTCTCAATTTAGCTTCGCTATGGCCGGGTTGAATTTCACTTATTTGTTCCCTGATCATGATGAATTTCTAAAACCGACCCGTTTTCTTTTCGGTGGCGCTTATCGCTTTGACGATGCCGCAGTGGGTCTGGTCGGTTTCGGCAGTAAATATTATAATTTGGGTTTTAGTTATGATTTTGGGGTGGGGTCGCTAACGCAGTCGTTTGGCAAAATAGTGAGCGCTTATGAAGTGTCTTTAAAAACATCAATTCATATAGGAAGCAAAACAAAAAAATCATCCAAATTCCACACACCACTGATGTAAATTTCTTGTTTCAGGTTTCTAATCAATTGTATTTTGTATACAAAGAAAAAACAATTAGATTGGTGCACTATTTTAAACGATGTTGAAGAATTTCAAAAAACAACTGTCTTTTTACTTTTTTGCATTGATAACAGGGTTTTCAGCGTTTGCACAAGACCCCCAGTTTTCTATGTTTTATTCGGTGCCATTATATCTCAACCCAGCTTTTACGGGTGGTAGGCATGCAAACAGGGCGTTGGTGCACCAAAGATGGCAGTGGCCAAGTCAGGAAGCTAAATTTTACACAACCCAGCTTTCATTCGACACATACGTAAATAAATACAACAGTGGGTTTGGTGTTTTAGCCCTGCAAGATTACCAAGGCGGAGACAATCTTACCTCTACTTATTTGTCTTTTAATTATGCCTACGAGTTGCCTCTGACGCGCAACAAGACGCTCCGTTTTGGTTTGCAAGGTGGCTTAATACAACGATCGGCAGGTGCACTTTCACTTCGAAGCGATCTTTCTAATGACGGTGCCACTGGAGGCAAAAGTTTCGGAGGGAGAAATATTTTGCTCCCCGATATTGGTGCTGGTGTTATATTTTATGACAGAAATTTGTTCGCAGGTATCACCTTAAACCACATAAATAGGCCTCGAGATGCTTATTTTGGAAGCGCACTGATGCCCGTAAAATTAACCATTGTCGGTGGGTACAAGATACCAATACCACTTACTGGTGGTAGCATCAAGAGTAAAGGCCTGCATGGCGCCCCTGATTACCTTTATTTAACTCCAACATTTACTTACAAGCACCAAGGTGGTACCGATTCGGAATATATCGGCCCTGGTGCCGACCAGTTGGATATTGGCTTGTATTTGACTAGAAAATTTTTCATAGCTGGCATTTGGTATAGAGGTTTGCCCCTCAAGCAATACAAATCAACAGATGTTACACAAGCCTCCAACTACGATGCTATGGTTTTTTTAGTCGGAGTAAATTACAATGGCATTGGCTTTGGCTATTCTTACGACTATACCATTTCTAAGCAGCAAAATGTACGAACTGGTGGTGCTCACGAAGTGAACCTTACATACGTATTTAGAACGTCCAAAAAGAAAACCATACAAAGAACACTGCCTTGCCCAGATTTTGAAACTGACATCTTACAAAAAGCGGGTTCTGGTGTTGGTAAATAATATCTAAATTTTAATTTCATAAAGTTTGGTATTTAAAATGTAGGCTGCTATATTTGCAATCCTTTTTAGAAAACAAGAGAATAATGGCACGTGTTTGTGAATTAACTGGAAAAAAGACCCAATCAGGTTTTAATGTTTCCCATTCAAATAATAGAACTAAGAGAAAATTTTATCCAAACCTTCAGACAAAGAAATTCTTTATCCCTGAAGAAAATAGATGGATTGAGATGAAAGTTTCTACCCAAGCGATAAAAACCATCAATAAAAATGGTATATCTGCTGTGATAAAAGATTCAAAAGCAAAAGGTTTATATACAGGTAATTAAGAATAGTAATGGCTAAGAAAGGCAACAGAGTTCAGGTAATATTGGAGTGTACTGAACACAAGAACAGTGGTATGTCGGGTACTTCTCGTTACATCACAACAAAAAATAGGAAAAATACAACAGAAAGAATTGAATTAAGAAAATTCAATCCTATTATGAGGAAAGTAACTGTACACAAAGAAATTAAATAATTTTGACAACGGTATTGGTTTTCAATCAATAGTCAATTATTCATTTTATCACAAATAAATAAAATTTTACAATGGCAAAGAAAGTTGTTGCGACACTAAAGAAAGAAGGCGGTAAACAATGGGCGAAAGTTGTTCGTGCTGTAAAAAATGAAAATGGTGCTTATTCATTCAAAGAAGAAATGGTGCCAGCAGATGAGGTGCAAGGCTTTTTGAAAGGAAATTAATTTTCATTGCAATAGTTTTTAAAAGTCCCATTTTTGGGACTTTTTTGTTTGGCTCAATTTAAGTCTACCAGTAATATAATTAATATAAATAGTGGGAATATTTGATTTCATATCACCCAAAAAACAAGAAAAAAGCGATGCTCTAGAAAGCGGGCTTGCCAAAACTCGAAGTAGTTTTCTTGGTAATTTGGGTAAAGCTGTATTTGGTAAAACCACGGTTGATGATGAAGTTTTAGATAATCTTGAAGAAATACTGATAACTGCGGATGTAGGTGTGGATACTACACTTAAAATTGTCGCTAACATACAAGCAAGAGTATCTAAAGATAAGTATCTGAATTCTAATGAGTTGGATCAGATATTGAAAGAGGAAATAATCGCTTTGCTAGCAAAAAGCAATGTTGCGTCTGCGGCTGATGTTATACCAAAGGATGTAAAACGACCTTATGTGATAATGGTCGTGGGCGTGAATGGCGTGGGCAAAACTACTACTATTGGCAAGCTTGCTTCACAATTTCATAATGCTGGCTTGAAGGTTGTGCTTGGCGCAGGTGATACTTTTAGAGCTGCTGCTGTCGACCAATTAAAAACCTGGGGCGATAGGGCAGGGGTGACTGTGATTTCGCATGGAATGAATACAGACCCGGCTGCTGTTGCGTACGATGCTACCAAGTATGGGGTAGAAAGCAATGCCGATGTAGTAATAATTGATACTGCTGGGCGTTTGCATAACAAAATAAATTTGATGAATGAGCTCACCAAAATCAAAAAGGTGATGCAAAAAATACATCTTGATGCACCGCAAGAGGTACTTTTGGTATTAGATGGAAGTACCGGTCAAAATGCCATTCTGCAAGCAAAAGAATTTACCAAAGCAACCAATGTGACAGCAATGGCGATCACAAAACTTGATGGTACTGCCAAAGGTGGGGTGATAATTGGGATTTCAGATCAATTTAACATCCCGATTAAGTACATTGGTGTCGGGGAAAAAATAAGTGACTTACAACTGTTCGACAGCGCTGTTTTTGTAGAAACTTTATTTAAAAAGTAGTTTATTGGGCGTTAGCGATAAATAATTTCGAATTCTGTTCTTCTATTTAGCTGCCTTCCTGCTTCGGTGTCGTTGTTGGCGATCGACCGATCGGAGCCATAGCCAACATATTTTAAACGCTCGGGTATAATTCCTTTTTTCACAAGTAATTTATAAACAGATTTTGCTCTGGCGGTACTAAGTTCTTTATTCACTTCAGCTGTGCCTTTATTGTCTGTATGTCCTGAAATTTCGATTTTAATCGTTGGGTTTTTTACCAAAAATTCGCTTAGAATATCTATTTCTACAAACGACTCAGGCTCGAGCGAAGCACTACCAGAGGCATAAGCAATATTTTTTAGGATAATTTTGGCTCCCAAAGTGGGTTTCTTCAACACTATTTTTTCTTGAAGTTTGGGCAAAACCTTAGCTTCTTTTGTTAAATCAATATTATTTGATGAAAAGATGTACCCATCTTTTTCAATATCGATGCCATAATCAAACCCTTTTTCGAGTAAAATAACAAAAGTGCCGTCAGGTTGGGTTTTATAAGATTTGGCGGCTTCTGTAGAATTTTCATTTTTCACCATAATAATCGAGACAATTGGTTGTCCGTTTTCATCTAACACCCTTCCTCTGTATTCAACAACTTCACCCTTGATCGTGCTTGCTACTGCGATAGCTGTTGCTGCAGTTGGGCTATTTGGTTTAGAATCTGTGGCAGCTTTATTAGTAGGAACAGCATGAGATTTAGAATCGTACTTTCCTTCGTGCATTTTGAGTGCTGAAGGGTGGACAGATGCCACATGAAGTGGTGCTACACCACCCATATCTACTGACAATAGCGGTTTTGAGATGTAAGTACTGTCAATCAATATCATGTATATATCTTTTTCTCCAAAACCATCTTTTTTTTCTGACGCGAAGTAAGCCGTTCTGTGATCGCCAGCTATAGCGAAATAAATATCATCGTCTGGTGAGTTTATTGGAAATCCAATATTGAGTGGCTTGCCCCAAAATCTTTTTTTGACATCATAAGCTGCGCTAAATATATCGTAGCCACCCATGTTATTATGCCCATTGGAGCTAAAATAGAGGGTTTTGTTGTCTGGAGAAATATAAGGACTGTCTTCGTCATATTCAGAATTTACCACAGAGCCTAAATTTTCGGCCTCGCTCCAATTACCGTCTTTATTTTTATCTGTTCTATAGATGTCGAGGCCACCGAACCCGCCAGGTCGATCGCTCGAAAAGAATATTGTTCTGCCATTGGAGGAAATAGTAACAGAAGGTTCTTTAAATTTAGAATTTACTTGCTTCAAAGCATCTGGTTTGGACCAATTTCCGTTTTCCAATATTGAGAAATAAATATCACCACCATTTGAAGTTTTATACAAAAACAGTTCTTTTCCAGTAGCATCCATCGATACACAGGCATCATGTGAAATGGTATTAACAGGCGATCCTACGTTTTGGGGACTAGACCATTCGCCATTTTCGTCTTTTACGCTCATCCAAACATCCTCAAAATTGCCATTATCCTTGTCTTTATCTTCCGAAGTGCCGCCCGGCCTTCTCGAAGTAAAAAGCATTTTCTTATTGTCGGCACTTACTGAGGGTGTGTATTCTGGATATTCAGAATTGAGAACGCCAGATAAATGGTAAATTTTGTGTGAATAAGCATTTGCAACCATGATTTTAGCATTTTCGCATTCATGAATTCGCTTCGATGCCCGGATGTGTTCTTTCATGATCGAAGATTTCATGGCAGCAGCTCCAGCGTCATTTATGTCTTTTTTATACATTTTATAATACTTAATGGCATCATCGAAAAAAAAGCCTTGGTGATATGCTTTCGCAATTCGATATAAAATATCGGGAGATATTTTTGGATTTAGTTGTCTGGCTTTCAAATAATGTACAAGCTCTTTATCTTTTTGAGCCGTTGTTTCATAGCATTTTCCCAACCAAAAGTGGTGTTCTGCCGATGAGGAATCGGATTTTATCAATCCTTCAAAAAATTTAATAGCATCTTTGATGTCCCCACGGTTGTAGTATTCTACACCCTTCAATTCATCGTAATTGACGTTGGATTTTTGAGCATGTAGCGTTGACATTGATGCCAAAACAATCATATAAAATAGCGCGGTAAACTTGTTCATAACGATCGTAAAATATTTGGAAATAAAACTACGTCATTTTATGTAATTCTACGGAGAAGTTATTTTAAATAATTGTAAAATGTGTGAATATAACCCAATGTTAATATCAATATCAATGTGTATTTTTGGGCAATTATAAAACTAAATTTCTGTAGACATGTTAAACATTGTATTATTTGGGCCTCCTGGAGCTGGGAAAGGCACGCAAAGTGAAAAATTAATTGCTAAATATAATTTGAAGCATCTTTCGACCGGTGATATTTTGAGAGCTGAGATTAAAAATAGCACAGCTTTAGGATTGAAAGCGCAGGAATTTATGAATCAAGGTATATTGGTGCCTGATGAAGTGGTAATAAATATGATTGACCACAAAATGGATGAATTCCCAAATGCGAAAGGCTTTATTTTTGATGGTTTTCCAAGAACAGTGCCCCAAGCAACGGCCTTGGACAAGCTGCTAAACGCAAAAAGAACGCCCATTTCGATAATGGTAGCACTTGAAGTGGAAGAGAATGAATTGGTCAAGAGATTGTTGATACGAGGAAAAGAATCTGGCAGGCCAGATGACCAAGATGAGACGCTTATTAGAAAAAGAATAACCGAATACAATACAAAAACGGTGCCTGTAGCAGCTTTTTATGATTCTCAAGGCAAATACAAAGGCGTACACGGCATTGGTGATATTGAGGAAATATTTCAAAAAATTACCCAAATAGTAGATGGAGTTTAATTTATTTAGGTCTTTTCTGCACTTATTATTTTTAAAAGAACTTTGATTGGTTGATGGTAATAATAAATCAAACTTTTAATCTTGATGCCAGCCTGCAACAAGATTGGTTGAACTGGTTAAAAAAGGTATACTTACCAGAGGTGATGGCCACAGGTTTTTTTACAGATAGTCGAATAATGAGATTACTTACTGAAGATGAAGAAAATGGCAGCACCTATGCAGTGCAATTTTCAATGCCAACTTCTACTTATGTCAATATTTCTGACGATGATTTTATGGTGAAATTTGAAAATATGGCTTCTCAAAATTTTGGAGATAAAGTGTTGTTTTTCAGAACAGTACTTGAGGTTTTGAACTGAACATCCTTTTATTATTAGTTTGAACATATTGAGAAAATGGAAGCGGGATTGAAGAAATACGATGCTTATGCGGCATTGAGAAATAAAGAATTTACGCTATTTCTAGGGGCACGTTTTTTGCTAAATTTTTCAATACAGATACAAGCAGTAATAGTAGGTTGGCAGATTTATCAAATCACCAACAATCCATTTTCTTTGGGCTTAATTGGACTTGCAGAGGCAATTCCTGCCATCGGGATTGCCCTTTTTGGCGGGCATTTGGCAGACAGTTTCAATAGAAAAACGATTATACTTTGGTGTGCCTTGGTTCTATTTGGTTGCTCGTCAGCCTTGTTTTTCATCTCATCAGATGTGGATGGTATTTTGCTAAATAATGGACTTGTTTCTATTTATGGGGTCATATTCATAAGTGGTATTTCTCGTGGTATTTTGGGACCGGCCATATTTTCATTTTGGCCTCAAATAATACAAGATAAGGCTGTGTTTTCAAATGCAGTAACATGGAATAGCACTTTTTGGCAGATATCGGCAACTGCTGGGCCTGCCATTGGTGGCTTATTGATAGCTCCTTTGGGTATTCATTTTAGCTATTTGGTTGATGCAGGATTGATAGCTGTTTCTTTTGTCTTATTTTCGATCATAAATCGAAAACCAACACCTGTTCGAGATGTTCAAAATTCGATATGGACAGATATTACTGCGGGTCTAAAATTTGTCTTGAACCATCAAATTATACTTTCAACCTTGGTTCTTGATCTATTTGCGGTACTTTTTGGTGGTGCTGTAGCACTTTTGCCAGTTTTTGCGAAAGATATTTTGCAAGTTGGGGCATTTGAATTTGGTATATTAAAAGCTGCGATGGGATTGGGTGCTGTGTTTACTGCCATTGTGTTGGCTTACAATCCGATAAAAAAAGATGCAGGAATAAAGCTTTTTTTTGCCGTAGGTACTTTTGGAGTTACAATGATTGTTTTTGGTCTTAGTACTCATTTTTGGCTTTCTTTTGCGATGCTTCTTTTGGCAGGGGTTATGGATGGCATAAGTGTGGTAATTCGTGGTACATTGATACAAATTCATACGCCAGATGCGATGAAGGGAAGGGTTTCTGCTGTAAACAATATTTTTATAGGCTCGAGCAATGAAATTGGGGCATTTGAAAGTGGACTAGCTGCAAAGTTGTTTGGGGTCGTAAACTCTGTGGTAATTGGCGGTTTTCTTTCGATTGGCGTAGTAATAGTTACTGCTGCTAAGGCCGATAAATTAAGAAAGTTACAAATGTGAGTTTTAGGATAATCATTGAAAATGAAGAAAAAATTAGCCATTGTCACCACACATCCTATTCAATATTATGCACCACTCTTTAGAGAATTGGCCAGAAGCGAAAGCATTGAAATAAAAGTTTTTTATACCAAAGGAGAGCCCGAAATAGTGCAATTTGAACCAGATTTTGGCACAAGCATTGCTTGGGATATTCCTTTGCTTGAGGGCTACGATTTCCAATTTTTAGAGAACGTTGGTAAAAAATCAGTTGGTTTTTGGAGTATTTCCAATCCTCGTTTGATTGCTGAAATTGAAAATTGGGATGCAAATAGTATTTTGGTCTTTGGCTGGTCTTACCAAAGTCATTTGAATGTGATGCGCCATTTTAAGGGAAAAATCCCCGTTTTATTCAGAGGCGATTCCACTTTACTAGATGAAAAGTGGGGACTTAAAACAGCTATCAGGCGAATATTTCTTAAACTTATATATAGATTTGTAGATAAAGCACTGTATGTAGGTATAGAAAATAAGAAATATTTTATTAAACATGGCTTGCGAGAAAATCAACTTGTTTTTGCTCCACATGCCATTGATAACGAGCGATTTTACGATTTTGATGGTGAATATGCAAGAAAAGCGGCCTCGTGGAGACTAGAGCTAGGAATATTTGCAGATGATATCGTAGTGTTGTTTGTTGGGAAATTCTATGACAAAAAGAATCCTAAAGTCTTAATTGGTGCTTTTAGATCTCTAAATTTATTGAAAGTTCATTTGATCTTTGTAGGCAATGGACCACTTGAAAACCAGATCAAAAGTGAATCAAATTCAGATTCAAAAATTCATTTCATAGATTTTCAAAATCAATCTAAGATGCCCATAGTGTATAAAATTGGTGATATATTTTGCATATCTTCCCATAGTGAAACTTGGGGCTTGGCGGTAAATGAAGCTATGGCGTCTGGTTGTGCAGTTTTGGTTAGTAATAAATGCGGCTGCGCATCAAATTTAGTCGAAAATGGGCAAAATGGTTTTGTATTTGAGTACAACAATGAGCGACAACTTTCAATGTATATATCACAATT
>JBJXGB010000185.1:0-14258 GCA_046152935.1 Cytophagales bacterium | reverse complement strand
GCAGCTCTTCTTAATCTATCATTGATGGCTTTACCCAAATTTTGATCTGGCACAAGTTCTGCTAAAATTATGTCGACATTACTTTCATCAAGTATCCTTAAGTATTTGAATAAATTTTTACTTGCCTCCAAAAAGTTACCTGATGTCGATAGAATATAACTGTTTTCAAATTTATACTGGTCTCTAAAACTTAGTAAACCTATTTTTTTGCCTTTATTTTTATTTAGTAATTCATTAATATCCCCTAGTAAAAAGGGCTTTTGAGGTGCGTAATGGCTTTTTAGCATTCCGGGTGCGGCTGGCGAAGAACTACTTTCTCTTACTTCCAATTTGCCGGTAACTTCTTCGATTTCTTCGATTGAAAGGCCACCCAATCTGAAAATTACGGGTTTTTTTTTCTCAAACCCAATAATTGTCGATTCTACGCCAATACCTGATTCTCCACCATCCAAAATTAATTTAATTTTCGTACCTAGTTGATTATCAACATGTTGAGCAGAAGTAGGGCTGATGTACCCAAAAGGATTGGCACTTGGCGCAGCCAATGGAAAGGGTAGTTTTTGCAATAAATTTAAAGCCAAAGGATGGTTGGGAATGCGAATTGCCACTTGAGATAAACCAGAAGTGACAATATCTGGAATATTACTTTTTTTGGGGAGTAAAATGGTGATTGGACCGGGCGAAAACCTCTCAAAAAGCTGGTATGCCACATCAGGAATTTCAAGTACAAAATCTTCAATACGTTGAATAGATGAAGTATGTAGGATTAAAGGATCGAATTTTGGTCGTTGTTTTACATCAAATATTTTGAGAACTGCACTCTCGCTCAATGCGTTTCCAGCCAAACCATACACAGTTTCGGTTGGGAAGCCAATTACCTCATTATCAATGAGTAATGCGATTGCTTTTTGAATATTTGTAGATATTTCTGCCAAATAATTATGATTAATTACTTATAAAGGGAGCTCAATTTTGCCAATAAATTCTTCTAATTCACCATTTAAAAGGTTTTCTTTTTCAGATTTATCATATATTGAAAGCAAGTAGACTGTATTTTCAACTATTTTAACATAAGTAATTACCCTGGCCCCACCACTTTTACCTTTACCTTTAGTTGCAATTGAAATGCGAAGTTTATCACAGTTTTTGCCTAGATAAATGCCCAAATTAGGCTCTACTTCTAATAATGAAATTAGTTTATCAATATCATCCTTAATTGAAAAGTACTTTTTGAAAAGAGTTTTGGTTTCTTTCTTAAATCATTCTGATGCTTTGCCTTCATAGTTCATTAATAAAGTCGCTGGCATTTTGTAACTCAATTTTCCCCTGTCTGTGAAGCTCCACTTCAACCAAAGCTTCTTTTACATCATTCAAAATTTTCATTTTAGCTTTTGAATGCTTTGGCTTTTTTTCTGCTATTTCCTTTTCAATAAAGATAAATTTCGGTGTTTTTTCCGTTCTTTGATCGGAATCAATACCTGCACCGGTTCTTTTCGTCCTTTTAAATTTGTTTTATATTGTATAGTCATTTTGCAATATCTTATTGGTCCAAATATCAAAATTATTTATTAAAGGAATCTTTTAACAATTCAGATTCTTCAATTTTTAATTTTCCAGCCAAAAACAATCTTATTTTTCTTCTCCGAAATGCAGTTTCAAATAATTCAAATTCTGCTTCAGTTTCTGGCACTAATTCGGGTACCTTTATGGGCCTGTTTTCTTCATCTATTGCCACATAAGTATAAAAAGCATCGTGCGTTTTTATCTTGGTTCTTTTTGGAATATTTTCAGCATGTACTTCAATATGTACCTCCATTGAAGTATTAAATGCCCTTGATACTTTCGCTTGAAGCGTAATAATATTGCCTAATTTAATAGGCTCATTAAATGAAACATTATCAACCGAAGCAGTCACCACGATGCGATTTGAATGCTTTTGAGCTGCGATAGCACCTGCAATATCTATCCAGTATAACATTCGCCCACCCATCAAATGATTTAAAGTGTTGGTATCGTTTGGCAATACCATTTCTGTCATTATTGAATACGATTCTGATGCTTTTTTAGTGAAATTTTCCATGTTCATTTTACGAGATACGGTTCAAGATCGTTGGTAAGTTTGATGTATTCATCTACACCCAATTCTTCTGCTCTGCGATCAAAAAAGGGCAAATTCATAATTTCATTTGGTAAACCGTAAGGTTTTAATCCATTTCTAAGTGTTTTTCTTCGCATTGAAAAGGCTTGTTTCACTACTTTTCTAAACAATATTTCATTGCAACCCATATCTTTGACATTGTTTCTCTTTACTCTTATCACTCCAGATTTTACTTTTGGAGGTGGTTCAAATACATGCGGCTGTACGGTAAAGAGATACTCCATCGTAAAATAGGCCTGCAAAAATACACTTAAAATGCCGTAATCCTTCTTTCCCGGTCCAGAACATAGCCGTTCTGCGACTTCTTTTTGAAGCATACACACCACCTCTTGCACCAAATCTTTGAAATCAAGCACTTTGAAAAAAATTTGCGAAGAAATGTTGTATGGAAAATTGCCAATAATTCCAAAAGGCTGTGAATCAAACAATTCGTTCAAATCCTTATGTAGAAAATCGCCTTCAATCACTTTCAAATCTGGGTATTTTGTGTGTAGATAGGCCACCGATTCTCGGTCTAATTCGATAGCAGTAAAATCAATTTCAGTGTTTTTTAATAGAAAATCTGTTAGAACTCCCGTTCCAGGTCCTATTTCTAGCAGATGGGCATATCCATTGTGATATTGCAAGCTTTCTGCAATATCTTGCGCGATCGACAAATCTCTCAAAAAATGTTGGCCTAAGTGTTTTTTTGCCGAAACGGGGCTTTTGTCTGATTTTTTGCGCATTCTTTGGTTAATATTATACAAATCTATTTTAATATTTAAAGAATTGTGGCTTTATCCCATATTTTTGTGATGTGAACAAAGCCGAACTTTTTTTAAACAAACACATATATTCTCGTTTTTTCAAACGTGCAGACGCCCAACTAGTAGCCAATAACACTGTCTGGATTATTATTGACAGATTGATACGAATTGCATTAGGAATGCTCACTGGCGTGTGGGTAGCGCGGTATTTAGGGCCGATTGATTTTGGCAAGCTTACTTACGTAAATTCTTTTGTAATATTATTTACTCCCATTACTAATTTTTCTATCGACTCACTGGTAGTGAGAGATTTAGCCCAAAGTCCTGATCGTAAAAATGAAATACTAGGAAGTGGTTTTTTATTGAAGATTTTGGCCTCGATTTTTGGTTTTGTGGCAGCTATCGTCATTATCAATTTTTTGAATCCTGACGATGCCGAAATGCTTTGGATGGTATTTATTTTAGGTTCTTGTTTCTTTTTTCAAGCTTTCGATATTATCGATTTATATTTTCAATCGGTTTTAAAGTCAAAATATCCAGCTTATGTACGAACGGTTGTATTTGTACTTTTGAGTGTTGTAAAAATAATTTTGATCTTGAACCATGCCCCTTTATCAGCTTTTGTATGGTCGTATTTTGCTGAGATTGGTTTGGGATGTATCGGATTAATTGCCATTTATGCTCAAAAACAAGCATTTTTTATCTTTTGGCGGGCAAGTTGGCGACAAATAAAAAGCTATGTTAATAATAGTTTAATCATGATTTTGCAGAGTTTTGCATTAGTATCTCAAACAAAATTAGACCAAATAATCGTTGGGCAATTTGTTTCAGAAAATGATCTGGGACAATATTCTGTCGCAATGAGGATGGTTGATATGGTTTTATTTCTGCCTATGGCCATTTATGCATCTTACGCGCCAAAGATTGCAGAAGCAAAACTTAAAAATGAGGATATTTACCAAAGCAAATTGGCAAATTTATTTAGCCTTTTGGTTTGGATTTCAATTGTTTTGGCTGTCTTAATGTTGATTTTTGGTCAATGGGGCATTCAATTTCTGTTTGGACAGTCATATATTTTTGCAGGTGTGTTATTTTCATTTTCTGGTATTCGATTGGTTGCAGCATTCACCGTTGTTGCCAAGTCTGTATACTATGTAAATGAAAACTTACTGAAGCATTCGTTATTTTGTCTTTTAGCTGGAGCCATCGTAAATATTACTACTAGTTGCTTGCTGATACCTAAAATTGGAACCATTGGAGCTATTTGGGCAAATATTTTTGGATTTATTGTTAGCATGTTAATAGTTGATCTATTCGCTGAAAAGACAAGAAAACAACTGTTTTTTTACTTGAAATCACTTCTTAAATTCACTCGCAAATGAATTTTTTTGTCAAAGGGCTAATAAGGCGGCTTAGATACGCACTTTTTTCCACGCACCACAAAGATGTGCAACGTTACATTGCATTATTTCCGAAAACAGACTTTAAAGTTGTGAGAAATGGAAATAGCTACAAGATCAGTTTTGATAATTCACTAGGATACTATAAAAATAATTATGAGCCTGAATTTTCTTATAGTTTTTGGACAAATCATTTTACTGTACGCATTAATGAGGTGTTAATTCAAACATTAATTAATCCTTGCTGCGAGTTGCTTTGCGAATGGAGGGGGTATACATTGCTGAAAACCCCTCAAAAAGGCGACAATGTCATCGATGCTGGTGCCGCTACTGGCTTTATCAGTCTACTCTTTGCCAAATATGTTGGCACTGGACGAGTATATGCCCTCGAACCAGACAAAAGAATGTATAGAATACTGATTCATAATATAAAAATAAACCAAATCAGAAATATTGTAGCTATTAATAAGGGTTTGTATTCAGAAACAGGCAGTTTTTCCTTTGACAATGATACACTTTCTCTAAAAAGAATATCTGGTGAAAATTCAAATATGATCGAAACTATTGATATGCAGACCTTGATCGATTCGTACAAAATTGATATTTTGAAGCTGTCATTGATAAAACTTGACATAGAAGGGGCTGAAGTCGATATCGCTGAAGATTTAGCAAATATTATCTTAAAAAATCCGCATGCAATGGCCGCTATTGCCTCCTACCATCCATACGAAGCCTCCGATACTGGAAAAAAGATTCACGACATTATTACACAAAATTTCAAATCATTAGAAGTGGTACAAGAATTCCTAACCCATCCTACCACCTTTATCTATCAAAAAAAATGATTATCAAACGTAATTTTGAAGGTAAAATGTCCTTATTTAAGCGATAATTCTCTGGTAAAGTTCTTTGTAAGCATTGCCAATACTGTCTTTTTTGCAAGTATTGATAATGCTTTTGGGTACAATAAATTTTTCTGGAGTTTCAAATACCGAATGAATGCCAGCCGCAATCGAAGCGACCGAGTTGGGATCTACCAATTTGGCGTTTTGATAAAGTGGCTGTTTGCCAAAGGCTTTGTTGGAAGTTAAAATTGGTTTATTCATAGCAGCACCTTCTAGCAAACAGAGTGGCTGCTGTTCAACAAAGCTCGGCAAAGCAATCACGCTGGCTTGGCTATAGAGTTGAATCATTTGATCTGAGGCATGATTTAGTCCTTTTACCCATTTTATACTGCTATTTGTTGCTACAAGTTCATCGATTTGCTGGCCGTAAGCTGCTTCGCCATCCAACACGGTTCCGAGTAGAACAAGTGGCTTATCTGCCAATAAACATGCTTTTACAAGATTCAACTGGTTTTTTCTTTGGCAAACATTCCCAGAACAAAGAACAAAACTATCTTTATTGTACTCACTAATTTTATAAAAATTACTGTCGATAGTGTTGGGAATAATTTCAACTTTTTCATCGCTAATTCTGCAATACTTGATTGCCACTTCTTTCTGAAGTTCATTCATTACTACAAAAGCATCTGCAGTCTTATTGAATTTTTTTAAATATTCATATTTGCGAATAAGATCGGATATAAAATACCTAATTTGTTCATTACGAGATTCAAAGTAAGAAAGTAAAGCAGTAACCACTACCTTTTTGCCAGCTTTTTTTGCCAATTCAGCTAATTTTGACGATCCTGGTGTTGCCGACCAAATGTGGGCAACTTCAAAATCATTGTCTTCGCTGTAAAAATCTATAAAAGACGCATCGACACCGACAGATTGTACAGCATTTAACGTAGCTTTTGTCTGGATTTCAAACCCTCCGTAAGAAAATGCGAAAGGTGAATTGGGTATAAATTTTACTTTCATAAATTTGAAATCAATATTTTGCTTGCAACTTCGGGCGAAAAATATTTTTCATAGCAGTCAGTATAGTTTGAGGGCCGCGTGGCACGTAGCATTTCGTCAAAAACAGTAAAAATAGATGCTTCCTCAACCGAACTACACAAATATCCTACTTTATGAATTTGACAAAAATCGCCAACAGATGAATAAGAAGGTGCGAATACAAACAGAGGAATGTTTAGTTGTATCAATTGGGCAAATTTCTGTGGAAATGAGGTAATCACCATATTTTTACTGTTGTCATCAAAAGAATACGGGATTAATAATACGTCCGCGTTGTACAAAACATCAGCAGCCAATTCTCTGTTAGCAGATGTTCGATATACTGAAAACTCAGATAAATTTAGTTCGTCAAATTTCTTTTTAGGAGAATACGTTTGGATTGTAATTTGATGTTTACAACCATGTTGCCTATTATAATTTGAAATAAAATGGTCGAAAATCTGAATGGTATCGCTGTATAAAAAATTGAGTCCACCAGTAAACACAATTTTTAGATTATCTGTCCCTTTCTTAACTAAATTCTGCTCAAATCTTGACGGCTCAACTTTTCTGAAAACTGGCATTATTACTTCTATTTTATGCACCCCAAATTGCTGCAAGTTGGTTTTGAGCCCTTCTGAAATGCAAAATATTTTAGCGCAATTTTTTAATAATTTGTTTAACAAAAATTTTGCAATGCTGCCATCAAATTTATTGCCGATATGCTCGTTGACCAATATGATATCGTCTACTAAATATATGTGAATCGGATTGGAAACCATCTTCTTTAAAATCCAAGTATAGATTAATATTTTGGAAGAAGTGCCTACACAAAACAAAATGGGACTCTTTTTTCTTTTGTTGAGCAACCTTACTAATCTAGGTAGTGCAAGTAAAAAAAATAGTATTGATAATAAATACCTTGCTTTGTAATTTTCAAAACGTGAGTACACCTTTCGTTGGTCGATAATCACGGTTTTAACGTTTGTCTCCTTTATTTCATCAATTGAGACACTATCATTCTCCCAAAAAGTGATGATACTATCAAAAATGCTTGAATTTGCAGCAATTATTTCATAAAGCAGTACAGAAAAACCAAAGCCTTTCGATTTTAAAGGCGGATTTTCCGTGAATAAGAAGTACTTATTTTTGTGCATGTTTCCTCAATATCACCAAATGATGATCTTTTACAAAAGATGGCAACCCAATGTATTTGCCGTTTAATCTAAAATAGTATATCAACTTAAAAAATAGTTTTGTAAGATTTCCGGTATATGATTTGCCATTATAAACCTTGGCATAATTTACCAAATCAAAATCTTTAAGATTGGCATAAAATTGCTTTGACGGAAATACCACATGTTCTGGAAAGCAATAATACCACCAATTATTCTTCAATAATTGGGCTGTAAATGCATGAGGATTGCCGGTGAGTACTATCAAAATGCCATCTTTTTTCAAAGCATTGCTGATTCCTGACAAAAAACCAGGTACATTGTATGTGTGTTCGATAAGATCGAATGCAAAAACGGTATCAAAGGTCTCCTTAAAATCTGCAATTTCATTTATCATCAAATGCCCCTTCTGTACGCAGATATTTTGAGATTCTATTGAAAATTCGATCCCAAATGTTTGTTTAGATCCATTGATTTTTGCAAAATCCAGTAGCCTGCCTGTACTGCAACCAATATCTAAAACAGCCTCTTTATTCGTCAAATAGGGAAGTATCAATTTTATCAATTGAGTAGTTTTTTCTTCAAAAAAAGTCATTTCATTGTTCCATCTTTTGCTACTTTCCCCAAAGCTGTACAAATTAATAGAATCGCTTTCGCAAATAGCATTTTGAATAAAAACTGATTTGCAAGATTGGCACCGCCAAAGCTCAACCGTGTTAGAAAGTTGTATTTCTGTAGTTGAATAATAAACAGGCTTTAGGTAGTCGACATTTGTAGCAAATAAATTTATCTCTTCACTTTGGCAACAAGCACATTTTTTATTGAAAAGGGTGTTTTGTATAACTTTAGGTTCCATCAAAATTTTCGAATAAAATAGGCATCGAAAAACAATGGCTGAGCGGTGTGTTCATCGCTTGCCAAATTATCAGCACCGATAAATACAAAATTTTCTGCTATCAAGAAATCATATACTTCTCCAAAAAGTGGTTGGTTTGCATACATTTCGATAAAGCTCACTTCCAAGTAAACCATTTTCAACACTTTAAGTGATTGTTTCGCACCTAAAAGTACAAACTTTTCAAAGCCTTGTACATCTATTTTCAAGAGTGTGGTTGAAGTCAATTTCACTTTTTGGTCTGCCACAAGGCTATCGAGTGTTGCTATTTGTATCGTTTCGGTGGTCGTTTCCAAAAAATCAGGATAACTATTTTTATGGTAGTTCGATAAAGCTAAAATTGACGAACTTGGCGAATATGAATTGATATTGATTTCCATTTTTTTATTTGAATCACCAATACCAATTTGTAAGCGTTTTATATTGTTAAATATCCTTGTGTTTTTTTCAAGAGAAGTGAACGCGACAGTAGTTGGCTCGAAGCAATATATAACTGCTGGCTTTATCGCACTGTTAATTTTCAACGCAAACTGACCCTGATTCGCTCCAATATCGATTACTGAATCAATATTGTGGTTTTTAAGCCATTCATATTTCCGTTTTTCTGAATTACTGATGTAGCTTAATTGTAAGCCGAATGGTTTGAAAATGAAATTACTTTTCTTTAGTAAAAAGTTAAAAAGCATAAATTAATATTTGTGCTAAATTACAACATTAGCTATTGTTTGGCAAGCACAAATTGAGTGATACTTTGCTTTGCCCAACAATAAATGCCAAAATGTAAAATCGCCAAGCACTACAAAAGGCGTAATTAATTGAACAATTTCTAAATTTATTTTCCCTTTTTTTGAATTTCTCAAAATAATTCTTACATTGGTTAAACATTTTAATTCAATGCTTATCGATCAATGCTTACAGGATTAGTAAAATTTTACAATGAAACCAAGGGATATGGTTTTATTAAGGATGATGCCGACTCGAAAGAGTATTTTGTGCACGCCACTGGATTAAAAGACAAAGTCAAACAAAACGATAAAGTGACGTTTGAACTTGAAGAAGGCAAAAAGGGAGTAAATGCAATTAACGTAGCCAAGTTGTAAATAGCTTAGAACCGAATTAATTACAAGATTACCATTGTAGTAGCCACTTTATGACATCAAAAAAGCCCTCAGAATATTTTCTAGGGCTTTCTTTTTCTGTGTTGATCTGAAAATTCATGCTACTTTTTCATAGCAACATAGTCGTTCACCAATTTCTCCAAAACATCAAGTGGCAAAGCACCATTTTTTAAAACTACATCGTGAAACTCTCTGATGTCAAAATTGTTGCCCATTTTTTTCATGGCTAATTCCCTGAGCGTGAGTATTTTAATCATGCCAATTTTGTAGGCTGTGGCTTGCCCTGGCATTACAATGTATCTTTCAATCGACTTTCTGCACTCTCGATCCGATGCTGGTGTATTATCTTTCAGATATTGGATGGCTTGCTTTCTTGTCCATTTTTTGTGGTGTATACCTGCGTCTACTACCAAACGACAAGCCCGCCACAATTCCATAGAAAGCCTGCCAAAATCAGAATATGGGTTTTGATACAAGCCAATTTCTTTTGGAATTTGCTCTGAATACAAGCCCCAACCTTCTACATAAGCTGTGTAGGTAGTATTAAATTTGCGGAACTTTGGTGTATTCTCAAGTTCTTGTGCGATAGCCAATTGCATGTGGTGGCCAGGAATGCCTTCGTGGTAGGCGAGAGCTTCCATTTCGTAGGTTGGCATGGCCTTCATATCATAAAGATTTACGTAGTAAGTGCCCGGCCTTGAGCCATCTGGTGCAGGATCTTGGTAAAAAGCAGTTCCAGCCGACTTTTCACGAAAGGGCTCAACAGCCTTTACATACATTTTAGCTTTGGGTTTGGTTATGAATAGCAAATCTAGTTTTGTTTTCATCGTATCGATAAGCGCTGTAGCAGATTTCAAATACTGATCTCTACCCAATTGATTATTGGGCAGATAGAATTGAGAATCAGTTTTCATGAACTTAAAAAACGATTGCAAACTGTCGTTTTTGTAATTCACTTTTAGCATTATTGTGCGCATTTCGTTTTGTATGCGAGCAACCTCACTTGTGCCCAGATTAAAAATTTCATCTGGGCTCATGTTGGTTGTCGTTTGGCTTTTTAATGCATAAGTGTAAAAATCATTTCCCCGAGGAAATTTCCAGACGCCATCGCTGGTATCGGCTTTTGATTCCAAATCTACAAGCGTATTTACTAGTGCTAAATAGGCAGGTTTTAGAGTTGCAAGTAGTTGATATTCAGCCTGTTTAATCAAAATATTTTTACTGTTATCGGAAATATTTAATGCGTTTACTTTAATGATGAAATCGGCCAAAATAGTTGAATTCTCGGTTGATTTTGGTTCAAATGGCTTTCCAACCAATAGATTTTTACAGTCTTCGATCACCATTGGGAATACAAATTTGGGCGCAACAATACCCGCCAGTTCCCTTTCTTTTAGCCCTACAATTACTTGATCTATAAATTTGCCTGCGTTTTTTATCCTTAAAATATACGCTTTGGCATCAGTACTATCTGAAATGGCGTGTATATTGATGAGAAATGCTGGTATTTCGGCATGCCAACCAAACATCTGGTTGATTGGGTAATTGTACATCCTCCATTGATATCCATCTATTTTTAAGTTTGAGTTGTACTCAAATAATTGATAGCTAAGTTTTGTTGCTTCGTCTAGCAAATCGTATTTGACATTGGTTTTTAAAAAAGCCAGTTCTTTTTTCAAAATTTCATACTCTTTAATTTCGTTTTCAGATGAAATATCATCCCATTTATCGTAGTCTTTTTTTATTCCTAGATATGATTGCGAAATAGGACTTCGATCAATGGCTTCATCGAAAACTCGATCAAAAAATACATTCGCTTTTTTTATCTCCTCTGAAGATGTTTTTACTTTTTTCTTCCTTACATCGTTGCAGCCAAGCAAAATAAGGATAATTGATAAGACGAGTAAGGATATTTTTTTCATTTCGGAGTAAATTTGGTATATTTTTATAATATCAACAAGAAGTGGTTTCTTAATCAAACAGCCTCAATTCAAAAATAGTGAATTGAGGCTGTTTAAAATTAATTTTTCGATTTTATTTTACTACTGAGAAAAGACGTTTCCAACGTATTTTATCTATTAAATTGCCACTATAATCTAATGAGAGCCAAATAAATACCGCTTTTCCAACGATATGGTCACTAGGCACAAAACCCCAAAAACGTGAATCGAGCGAATTGTGGCGATTATCGCCCATCATAAAATAGTAATCTTGTTTGAAAGTATACGTTTTTATTTCGTTTCCATCTACATACAGATTGCCATTTTTCACTTCTACTTTATCGTTATTTTCATATTTTCTTATTACCAATTCATACAAAGCAATGGTGTTTGAGTCTATGGTAATTTGCATTCCTTGTGAAGGAATTACCAATGGCCCAAAATTATCGGCATTCCAACTGAATTTTGAAGGTGCACTTGGGTATACTCGTTCATCTGCCTTTCCGACAGAGTCTTTTTGCGGTTGAATGGCTGTGACTTCAGGATTTTTCTTAAATTCCTCAATCATTTCATTGGTAGCAAACATAAAATAGCCATTTTCATATTGCTGCCTATCAGATTTGTTGATACCCATTTTTTTGAAAGTACGCTCGCTGATGGTTTGTTTTGTTTCCACAAAATAATCGTACTGCATATTTTTTGGATTTTCGGCTTTCTTACTATTAATGTACACTTGAATATCTCTTACTTCGATGGTATCGCCAGCAGTACCGATGCATCTTTTGATGTAGTTGGTTTTCAAATCGGTAGGATAGCCTTCGTCTGCTGGCCAGTTAAACACCACACAATCGCCTTTTTTTACTTCAGAAAAGCCTGGAAAACGATAAGATGGCAATTTTATCCAATCTAAGTACGAAGGAATTGGCGTTCCCCAGATCGTTTGGTGCGTAAGTGGTACTTGCAAGGGCGTAATTGGTGTGCGAGAACCATAATGTAATTTGCTGACAAATAGGAAATCACCTACCAGCAACGATTTTTCCATCGATGGGGTAGGGATAGTGTATGCCTCAAAAGTGGCCCAGCGAATGAGTGTGGCAGCAATTACTGCGAATAAAATAGATTCGCCCCATTCTTTTACATGGTCTTTGATTGTAACCGGTTTTTTCTTGTAAGGGTCGAAAGGTAACCAAAGGCCTAAAGAGAGTATTACGAATGTCCACTCCCACCATTTCCATATTTTTTTTTGAGCCACTTTATACTAAATTATGAATTATGAATTATGAATTAAGAATTATGAATTAAGAATTATGAATTATGAATTATGAATTATGAATTATGAATTTATAAACTAAGCACTTCTTTCATGGTAAAAAAACCTTTTCTTTTGCAAATATATTCAGCAGCAACAACAGCACCAGTTGCAAAACCTTCTCTATTAAATGCTGTGTGTGTCAATTGAATGCTGTCTATGCCAGATGTGTACAAAACGGTGTGAGTGCCGGGAATATTGTGTATGCGTTTATGATCGATAAATAGGTCTTTCTGCGCTAATTTTCCGATATCGATGCTCCATTTCTGTTTCCTATCCAAGTTCTTTACAATGTCGTCAGCCGTCGTGATGGCTGTACCAGAGGGAGCATCTTTTTTATACACGTGGTGAATTTCTTCCATCGTTACATCATATTCTTCGTGGAGATTCATCAATTGTGCCAATTTTATGTTGGCAGCCCAAAATAAATTTACTCCAATGCTGTAATTGGACGAATAGCATAACGAGCCATTTTTTGCCAGCATAAGTGACTGTAGTTCAGGTAATTGATCTAGCCATCCTGTAGTGCCACATACGATAGGGATGTTGCTTTCAAGTGAATAAGTCAAATTTGCAAAGGCAGAACTAGGATGGGTGAACTCTATGGCTGCATCAACATTTTCTCCATTAAATTTTCTCAAATCTTGGGCGTTGTCTACATCTATTTTGCCCACAATTTGGTGTCCACGCTTGGCAGCTACGCCCTCGATGGCCTTGCCCATTTTGCCATATCCGATTAACAGTATTTTCATGTTTTAAATATTGCTTGTAATTGCAGTCATTTGATAAAAAAAGACATAGATACTTGTGGAGTAAAACGAAAAATAAACATTTGCTTCACTGTTATCCCAATAACCTTCGTCTATATTTCTGTTATTACTGCTAGTCCTTTAATCTTAAGTGTTTTGTCATTCGACAATACTATTTAATCATTGCCTCATGTCTTTTAACTTTCTCCTATTGTCTGTAAACAACAAATTTACATTTATGCCAACTTGCGGAGTGCCATTGATTGCCATAAATGTAGGTTGAATTTTCATCGAAAGTTTGTCTGAAACATCAAAATTGGCAAAATGTGCATCGACCGAGGCATCCATAATATTGCAAACATAAGTCAGCAAAAAGAATACCGCCATCCAATCTCTATTTCTACGTGAAAAATCTCTGTTGGCGGCCATTAAATTAGCTGCTCTACTATTGGGCAATGTGTCGAACGGCAAAATGAAATTTTCATATTTTTCCCTGATGCTGTTGTAATTCGTTATGGCTTCTTCTCTAGAAATATCATCAAAACTTACTGGATCTTTTTCATTGAGATAAATGTAAGCGTTGCGAAAATCTTGGTACTGTCTATTGTTTTCATATACGAAGTAGCCAAAAGTACCCATTATGCTCAAAAAAATGGGCACTTTCCAAAATTTACCATTGTATACTTGACCTAATCCAGGCACAATAATCGAGGCAATGGAGGCAATGAAAGGATTGTTTCTGAACCCATATTTTTCTTTCGCCACCACGGTAGTGTCTTCCTGGGTAGTGTCGGCAGACGATGTTATACCTGCTTGTTGCGTGCTGTATTGCGATTGTGGTGTGTTGTTTGGGTTTGACGGATTTCCCAAAGTATTGTAAGGATC
>JBJXGB010000179.1:0-5736 GCA_046152935.1 Cytophagales bacterium | reverse complement strand
TCAATAATAAAATCTTTTCTAAGTATGGCCGTATTGGGATTTGCCGCTCGGGCTTTTATCAAATCTTCTTTTGAACCACCAAAAAAATCGGTATCAGTCAAAATTGATAAACAAGATGCACCTGCGTGAGAATAGCCCTCCGTAATGAATTCAACAGAAAGTTTATCGTTAATGATCCCTTTTGAAGGGGATTTGCGTTTGTGTTCTGCAATTATCCCAAATGGCTTTGCCAGCAGATTTTCTTTAACGGAAATCGTTTTTCTACCAAAAGAGGCATATTTTTCCAAATCAGCGATCGAGGTACTTTCTTTGGCAGTTTTTACTTCTTCCAGCTTACGGGCAATGATCTTTTCGAGAATATTCATATTGAAAAACAATTGGGCGAAATTGGTTATTATTGTGATATAAAAGAAGTGCAAACCTATCTGATATGCTCTTCAAATGAAATTTGATTTTCAGCTACGTTGATTAAACCTTATTTAGGGTAAGGCAAATAAAACTTAACATTTATTGAAAGTGAGTTTTAGGAGGAAATCTTGCTATTAGGAGAAAAATTTATACCCTACCTGACCCAATTTCCCTCAGGATCAAGCGAAGTATGCAGCACAGCAAAAATACGTACCCTTCTGAGTTCTTCGTTTACGCAGAAGTGAATCATAAAAGGAAATTTATGTACAGGCAAGCAACGAATGTCATCGTACCGCAACTGAAAGAAAGGGTTATTTTCAAGTTGTTTGGCGCCTTTTTGCACAGCCAAACCAAACCTTTTGCCTAAGCCACGCTGCTGAAGGTTGTAGTAATCAATGGCTGTTTGCAAATGAATAAGTGCTTCCTGCTGAAAAAGCACGGCAAATTTTTTAGTTGGCATTATTCCAATCTCAGTTTTTTGAAAGCTTCATCGAGAGGGATAAAATCAGAATCTTTTGAAGTAGCTACTCGTTTGCGTACAATCTCTTTGTGCCATTCAGGAATAACCATATTTGCTACTTGAGCTTCTTTGGTGATGAGCTTAATGGCATTTACCTGTTCCAGTTCTTGGAGCAAACGGAGCGAATGAGGGTGAGAAAGTTCTACTAGAATCGTCTGGGGTTGCATAGTACCAATGATAATAAACTTGTTGTCTTGATCTTAAACAAGTTTACACAAATTTAGTTAAAACTGGAGAGAAAAAATGTGGTTTTACTGGGAATTTCCTGAGACAATTTTGAGAATAGATTTCGTCCCGAAGAAGTTAATTTCTTGTTCTGAATTAAGTTTGCACTAGTTTTGAATAATATATTGCTACCTCCAGCATTGAAGCGAATATTATCATTTCGGATGCTTCAGGAAAAGCCATATAAAAACTAAATTGATCTTAACTTTGTCTATTGTTTGTAGTTAAACAAACACTATTTAAAAGCATTGTAATGAAATTAACCTTTTTTGGTGCAGCTCAACAAGTTACAGGTTCTATGTATTTGTTGGAGACGGATGATAACTACAAAATCTTGATCGACTGCGGTCAGGATATGGAAAAAAGGAAAGAAGAAAAACCATTAGAACATAAAATTTTCAAATCAAAGTCGGCAAAAGAAATCGTTGCTGAACAGAAACCCGTATTTCCCTTTGAAGCTTCCGATCTTGATGTTGTAATTCTGACCCATGCACACATCGACCATTCTGGTCGATTGCCTTTGCTTTACAAAGAGGGCTACGAAGGGCAAATATTGTGTACATCACCTACTTTTTATTTGACCAATATCCTGCTCCACGATTCGGCAAATCTGAATCAATGGAAACTAAAGAAAAGCATGGACAAGAATAGACATGCCAAAAAAGCTCCTGTGAACATGGATGAGCTTTTTTTTAGCAAACAAGTAGATAAAACGATGGATCGGTTTGTGGCCATTCCCACCAATCAGAAATTCAAATTGACCGATTCCATTTCTGTAACTTTCAATCAAACAGGTCACCTCTTAGGAGCTGCCAATCTTATTTTTAAAATCAAGGAAAATGGGGAAGAGAAATCTATTTGCTTCTCTGGTGATATAGGCAGATTTAATTATCCGCTTTTGCAAGATCCGCAAAAAGTGCCCCAGGTAGATTATATGATTTGCGAGAGCACCTACGGAAACCGAAATCATTCAAATAAAGAAACACCAGAAGCAGCTCTATATCGAGTAATTAAAAAAGCTTGTATTGAAAAAGAGGGTCGATTGATCATTCCAGCATTTAGTGTGGGTAGGTCACAAGCACTTTTTTATACCTTGAATAAGCTGTACCAAAATACAGATTTGCCCAAAATCAGAATTTATGCCGATAGCCCTATGGCCATAGAGAGCAGCAAAGTATATGAGAAATTTGTGAAGCAACTCAACAAAGAAGCACGAGATTTTTATGATGAAAACGAAGAATTGTTTGATTTTGATAATTTTGAGTTTGTACAAGATTTGAAAAAAAGCAAGGCACTTTCCAATCATTACGAACCGTGCATCATCATTTCATCTTCAGGAATGATTAGTGGCGGACGTGTGGAAAACCATGTGAAAGAAAACCTAGAGAACTCAAAATCAACCATTTGCATCGTTGGATTTTGTGCTGAAGGAAGTATTGGACACGAATTGATGAATGGAGCTACAGAAGTAATGGTTAAAAACAAAATGCTCGAAGTGCGCTGCAATATTGAAGTGTTGGATTGCTTTAGTGCCCATGGTGATCAAAATGATTTGATCCAATTTGTGCAATCGCAAGAGCCAGCCAAATTGAAAAAGATTTTTTTAACGCACGGTGAGTTGGCAAGTATGGAGGCTTTTAAAGAAAAATTAGAAGCTTTGAATTATAAAGAAATTCTATTTCCAGTGAAGGGGGAGGTTTTTGAGTTGTAGAAAATAATTCTGAATAAAGCACATCCCAATGAATAGGGTTGGGTTTAAAACCACCCCTATTCATTGGGTTAATACTCAGAGAATTTTATTTTAAAATATTCAATACCGTTGCGCCTCTGCCAATGCCAAAATGCTAATTTTTGAAGGATTGTATTTCAATATCACTTCGGCCAATGCATCAAAAGTAGCTCCAGTAGTTACTACATCATCTAACAAAACAATATGTTTGCCTTCTATGGCTTCAGGTTTTAACACTTCAAATTTATCTGCCACATTTTCCCATCTTTCAGTTTTGCCAATTTTGGTTTGGGTTTTGGTGGCTTGTGTCCGTATTACAACGTCAGTTGCCACGGTCACATGTAATCGTTCGGCTATTCCTTTGGCAATTACATCGCTTTGGTTGTAACCTCGTTTTTTTAATTTTGATTTATGCAGCGGGATAGGAACTAGTAGATCAAATTTATTTGCAAAACCATTTTCATTCAGATCATAGCCAAACATATTGCCCAGCAGAATGCCCAATTCTTGGTTATTGTGGTATTTGAGGCTGTGCAGTAGCGGTTGAATTTTTCCTTTCTTGTAAAACTTGAAGTAGGCAATGGCATATTCAAATCGAATTCTGTTGCTGAATTTCACCCAAAGTTCATTTTGCTGTTCATTAATATGGTTGGTTTTGGGTAGGGTAGCAATGCAAGAAGTACAAATTAAATGTTCGGCACTCAATATTTCTCCATGACAGCAATGGCAAAATTCAGGGAAAATCTGGGCTAAAAAATCATTCCACAAAGTGCCAATCGAAAATCTCATTAATTGATATTTGATACAAATTCAGCATTAAAAATGGTAATTCGATAGAAAATAAACCAGATTTTGCAACAAATCGATTATTTTTAGCTTTTAATTTCAAATTCAAGCATTTTCATCATCATAATAAATTCATGCAATTCAGCGAACAAGAGCTTTTCCGTAGAAAATCAAGAGAAGAAATCATCAATTTGGGAATAGACCCCTATCCAGCACCTTTGTTTGAGGTAAATACCACTACCAAAGATATTTTAACAAATTATGATGTAAACAAACTGGATTTCAAAACGGTATCTATTGCTGGTAGATTGATGAGCAGAAGGATTATGGGAAATGCCTCGTTTGCAGAAATTCAAGATGAAAAAGGCCGTATCCAGATTTATCTGAAACGAGATGAAATTTGCACGGGAGAGGACAAAACTTTGTACAATACGGTTTTTAAAAAACTAACAGATATAGGTGATATCGTTGGCGTGAAAGGTTACGTTTTCACAACCCAAACGGGTGAAACTACCATTCACGTTACAGATTTTACTTTGCTTACCAAATCGTTAAAACCTTTGCCTGTGGTAAAAGAAGTGACTGACGATGAAGGAAATGTGAAAACATTCGATGCCGTTTCTGATGCTGAGTTTCGTTACCGTCAACGCTATGTTGACTTGATAATCAATCAAGATGTAAAACAAAATTTTATAAAAAGAACACAAATAGTAAAAGCCATTCGCGATTATTTAAATAATCATGGTGCTCTGGAAGTAGATACACCTGTTTTACAAAATATTCCTGGTGGCGCTGCTGCAAAACCATTTGTTACTCATCACAATGCACTTGATATTCCATTTTACCTGAGAATTGCAAATGAGCTTTATTTGAAAAGATTGATAGTAGGCGGTTTTGATTGGGTATATGAGTTTTCACGTAATTTCAGAAACGAAGGTATGGATCGTACTCACAATCCAGAATTCACCGTTTTAGAATTTTACGTTGCTTACAAAGATTATTTGTGGATGATGGATTTCACTGAGAAAATGTTGGAAAATGTGGCCCAAACGCTCCATGGAAAAACAGAAGTTCAGGTAGGAGATAATATTATCAATTTTGAAGCACCTTACAAACGCATCAGTATTTACGATGCCATCAAAGAACAAACTGGTTTTGACATCAACGGAATGGACGAAGATCAGTTGAGAGATGTTTGTAAAAAACTGCATATCGAAGTGGAGAAGTCGATGGGCAAAGGCAAGTTGGTAGATGAAATTTTTAGTTCGCAATGCGAGAAAACATTCATCCAGCCAACATTTATTATTGATTATCCGGTGGAAATGAGTCCATTAACCAAAAAACATAGAACCAAAGAAGGTTTAGTGGAACGTTTTGAGTTGATGATCAATGGAAAAGAAGTGGCAAATGCCTACAGCGAGTTGAACGATCCAGTAGAGCAGTTGGCAAGATTTGAAGAACAAGCTAAATTAATGGAGCGTGGCGATGATGAAGCCATGTTCATAGATTACGATTTTCTACGTGCTTTGGAATACGGTATGCCACCAACAGCAGGAATTGGGATAGGTATTGATAGACTTTGCATGTTCTTGACCAACCAAAATTCTATTCAAGATGTGCTTTTCTTCCCACACATGAGGCCAGAGAATCATTGATCACGGATTTTTAAGAGATTTTTGGGATTGCACTGATTTTTAGATTTTGGGCTATTATTTGTCGTAAATTGTAATGAACTGAGTTTAGCATAGTCATTAAAAAATGATTGACTATTGCTTTCCAATTCTTTACTATTCTCCAGATTTTAAATTCAGATTTTAAAATAAATACCATAATATTGAAGTTATCGTTTAAAATAAATAGGTAAAATCTAAAAAATCTATTTAAAACCAGATTTTGCTAATGATTTTAATATCGCATTTTGCCTATTATTTGATAAAATTGTTTTCCATTCTTAATTAGTCGATTGGCAAAATACGATTTCTATCACGGCCATTAATGTACTTTTCTATCGCATCTTTAGTGGTGTACCAATTTTTCCCCTCTTTGTAGGCATCTATTTTGCCTTGCC
>JBJXGB010000163.1:0-11300 GCA_046152935.1 Cytophagales bacterium | reverse complement strand
CCGATAATACAGCAAATTTTCGAATATCACCATTTGAAGTATCAGTCGAACCAAGTGCAGTATTAATAATGCTTCCCGAATTTTTCATCAATCTTCGATTTAACTCTTGAATGAATTGTATCGAAATCGACAACTTATTTTCTGCGTTAGCCTTTGCATAAAGCAATGCCTGGTAATGATCCCTGACCATATCCATTTCAAGCATCGATTTTCCTTGAATGGGCATTTTATTATCTAGCAGCAAAGTCGTGTCATTTACAGACAATGTTGACCCTTCAATGGCTGTTGAATGTGCTGTGGTTGCGTAGAAATTAAACTTATCAAAATCTACCTGCTTATTTAACTGAAGGCTTTTGAATTCTTCATTTACAGCTAGAAAAGTTGTGTCAATATTCTCCATTTTGATTTAAATATTGGTATAAATATAGTTTTTAAGTTCATTATTTCAATATTTCCTATTTAGGATGCTTCATTTCGTTCATTTAAAACCATTAGTTACAATTTTGAAATTCAATATTACAGCCCAAAGAAAAAAAGTTTATATTTATGTCTGAAACCGATCAAATGAATGAATCATATTGCTGAAAAAATAGCTGAATTGAAGCAAATTCCTGAATTAGCCATTATTTTGAAACGGCTTGAAAAAGAAATGCGTGAAGAAGCTGCCAAAAGGATCGAGTATTATGAGTTGATACATGAAAATGTAAAAGCCGAATTCATTAATGGTGAAATAATTTACCATTCGCCTGTAATGCGAAGACATTGGAAGGTCTCAATGAATGTATCAGGAGACTTAAATTCACATGTAAAAAAATTAAAACTAGGCGAAGTAGGCGTTGAAAAAGTAATGATTTCGCTTACCAGAAATGATTACGAGCCTGACATTGTGTTTTTCTCCAAAGAAAAATCGGAACAATTTACCCAAAAACAAATGCACTTTCCAGCTCCAGATTTGGTGGTGGAAATACTTTCAGACTCTACTGAAAAATACGATCGAAATATCAAATTCAGAGATTATGCCTCGCATGGCGTAAGAGAATATTGGATAATTGATACCGATAAAAACACGCTTGAGCAATACATAAATATCGACCATGAATTTCAACTTCTACATATCTTTTCTGATGGTATTTTGAAAACGGATGTTATCAAAGATTTCGCTATGGACATAAAAACTATTTTTGAATAAAGATCTGATATGTTGAAACTAAAGTTTTTCATTGTCTTTTGTGTATTTTCTATCGTTGCAGTAGCACAAAACAGAGAAAATCAAGGAAGTAATCCAGCAAAAAAATCCTTGAATGGCAGCACCTTACCTTCAAAAATAAAACCAGCCGATATTAGCGAGTGTCCTGTCACGGTACCTATCAAAATGGATGGCTATGAACTAGTTACACCCATTTCAGTTCCCGCTTCAAAAGCAAATTTATTACGATCCACAAATACTATGCGGTTCGATAAAATACTGTTAAATGATATTAAACTGAATGTTCCAGCCTTTAGGCAATTCAAAAATAACAAAACAGACTTCACCATTGAAGGCGACCAACAATTTGCTACTTTAGCTGAAAGGGTTCGGCTATTTCTCACCACCGATAATCACGGAAAACCATTTTCACTCAAGATAACGGGAAGTGCCTCGCAGATTCCCACCAGTTACGATCCCACAAAGCCAAACAACAATCTTCGTGCCGATGGAAGCTCGATACCAGGCCAAACAAACGTAGCAAACAATCGACTTTTAGCAAAAGCTCGTGCGGACGAATTGGCAAAAAAACTTAAGCATTTGTTTCCCATTCTAACCATTTATACGCCAAACATTGACGAAATAAAATTGGGAGAACAGGTCTGGACAAAGGAAATGCAAAAAAAGCTCATTATTTTATCTGCCAAAAGAGACAAACCTAGCATCGAAAAACTGTTTGAGCCCTTTCAAAAAGACCAATGGGTGAAAGTAGAATCAGCTGATGTAACGTCAAAAACAATCCAACCCGAAGCTGCTAAAATGTACATGGTTTCTACTACACCACCGCTTAAGACAAAATTAGAAGGCAAAGAACAATCGATCAAAACCATCTTTATCGTATCAAAAACTACCTTTGAAAAAGTGGGGAGCAATAGAACTTTTGCCAATATTGCAGAGCGCGATCGATTTTTGAAGCGGTTTAGTCTCAAGATATTTCATTTAGACAAAGACAGCCTTTCAAGATGGTACCTTTTGGGCGGGAAACAAGAAATCGAGGCCTTCAATTCGCCAGATTACGACTTAAAAATTGCCAAACTAACTAAAGTTGGCATCAACGATATTGCGGACCAAACAAGAATTCAAAAGGCTATCGAAGCCGATTTAGAGAAAATGTACAAATAATAGATCAGGTGTTAGCTAAAGGTAATTTTTAGCTAACATTTCTGCACATTTTTCGCCATCCATTGCTGCACTCACAATGCCACCAGCATAGCCAGCGCCCTCACCACAAGGAAAAAAACGTTTTATTTGTGTATGTTCAAATGTGGCTTTGTCTCTGGGAATTCTTACTGGGGATGAAGTACGACTCTCCACACCTACTATTTGAGCATCATTACTCAAATAGCCTTTCATTTTAGCACCAAATGCCTTAAAACCGCCTTTTAACCTAGTCGAAATCTCGATAGGCAAAATTTCATCCATCAATACCGATTTTAACCCCGGCTGATATGAACAAGGTAAAACCGCATTTGAAAGCCTCGAGTTTACGAAATCTTGCAGCAACTGGGCAGGCGCGGTTTGGCCACCACCAGCCAATTCACAGGCTTTCTGCTCAACAGCCTTCTGGTATTCAAGGCCTGCAAGTGCTCCAAACCTTAAGTAAGGTTTCCAATCGTTTTCATCAACGGAAACTACAATACCCGAGTTAGCAAAAGGATTATTACGTTTGCTTGGCGACCAACCATTAACCACTATTTCACCCGGTGAAGTGGCACAGGGAGCAATAATGCCACCTGGACACATGCAAAAGGAAAAAACACCTTTTTCAACGCCCTTATAAGGCACTTGAGCCACCAACGAATAGCTAGAGGGCGGCAAATATTCTCCACGAGTTTCGCAATGGTACTGTATCGAATCAATATATTGTTGGCTGTGTTCCACCCTTACGCCCAACGCAAAAGGTTTGGCTTCAATGGCAATTTTTTTATTATCTAAAAGCTGAAAAATGTCCCGTGCCGAATGCCCAGTTGCCAAAATCACCCCTATTCCGCTATATTCATTGCCACTCAACGTGGTTACCCCCTTTATTTCATGGTCTTCGATGATAAAATCAGTTACTCTTTCCTCAAAATAAATTTCACCACCATTAAATATAATTGTTTCTCTAATTCCCTCAATTAATTTTGGCAACTTATTAGTACCAATATGCGGATGAGCATCAATAAGGATGTCTTCGTGCGCACCATGAGCTACCAATATTTCCAATATTCGCCTTACATCGCCTCTTTTATCGCTTCTGGTGTACAATTTGCCATCAGAATACGTACCTGCACCACCTTCGCCAAAGCAATAATTTGAATCTGGATTCACAATATGTTCTTTATTTAAAGCAGCCAAATCTCGCCTTCTATCTTTTACATTTTTCCCTCTTTCAATTACAATCGGCTTTATTCCTAATTCCACTAGCCGCATAGCCGCAAATAACCCAGCAGGACCCGCACCAATTACAATGGCTTGTGGACATTTGGACACGTTTGATATTGGCTTTTTATAAAAAATAAGAGAAGGCAAATTCTCGTTTGAAAACACTTTTACAGAAATATTTACCCGCACCTGCCTACCTCTTGCATCGATCGATCTGCGAATTATTTGTACAAATACTTGATTATTGTCATCAAAACCTGCTATTTTCTTTGCTTCATAGTTTAATTTCTCAGCATCAAATGCAATTTCAGGTGGCAATACAAGCTGAATTTCTTTAACCATAAATACATCTTTTATTTATCAGCTACTAAGTAAACAATAAAAAAATTTAGTAACAAAACTACATTTTACCAAGCTGATTTTTCAACCTTATTACTACTGTCGTTCCCTCATTTAAAGCACTAAAAATATTTACCGAACCGTCAAAAATATTGGCAATCTTGTTCACAATGTAAAGGCCAAGTCCGTAACCGATAGATGACGAAGTGCCTCTATAAAACATATCGAAAACTTTAGGCAATGCCTCTGGCTGAATGCCATTCCCCTTATCCGAAATCACAATTTTAAGTTGCGAACCGTACTGTTTTATTTTGATATTAATGACAGGAATGCCATTTTGAGAAAAAATAACCGCATTATCAAAAACATGATGAATTAAAGTGAATAGAAAATTTTTATCAAAATATAAGTCGCCATTTACACTTACGTCTTTTGAAATTTCATAATCAATACAATTGTGTGACTTTAAAGCAGATACTAAACTGGCCTCCACTATCTCCTCAATATTTATTTTAGTAATTGAAATTTTACTTTTCCTTACTTCCGTTACTTTCGAAAATTGTTGTAAAAGTGCATCTAATTTTGTCGTGGTTGAATTTATCAACTCCAAATATGATACTATCGCTTTTTTTTCAGTTTCAGATAAGGCCACATACACCAAACCTTGTATCGTTTTTAATGGCCCACGCAAATCGTGGTAAGAACGCCAAATAAAGGTATTCAACTCTTCATTGGCTCTTTGCAACTGAATTTCACTTCTCTTGAGCTTCTCTTCGGTCATTTTTCGTTGCAAAATTTCCGATTCAAGCTTTAATTTTTCGCCTACTAAAAAATCATTTTTTTTGTGTAATTGTTGCGTTCTGTACGTAAAAGCACCAATTACTACCAACACTGTCAACGAAATTACCAATGTATAAAACCACCAAGTTTGGTAATATGGGGGAATAACCTCAAACTTATAGATAGTTGGCTTTGAGGTCCACAATCCATTTTGGTTCATAGAAATCAAATGAAAAATGTACTTTCCAGCAGGTAAGTTTGAATAGGTAATCTGGGTTAAATCTGTTTCTGGCGACCAACCTTCGTCATAACCTTCCAAATAGTACTTATAAAGCACTTTATTGGGATCGGAAAGACAAATACCAACAAATTCGATCGTTACATGATTTTCCTTATAACTCAATTGCAAATTATCAGGAGGAAACAAAAAACTTCGGTAGTAGTTGTACTTTACCGAGTCTGGATGGTTGAAAAATATTTTAAAACTTGTTATCAGATTAGAATTTTCCTTGCCACTTTCATCGGCATCGGTAGGATTGTATTTCAAAAGACCCTTATTGGTACCATACCATATTATTTGTTTGTTAACAGCAATGGCATTGAGATACATTTCAACTTCCTGCAACAAATCTGAGTTTGAAGTATTGTATATTTTCTGAGTTTTGGGCGTTATTTCAGAAAGTCCGTTTTTATGCCCAACCCACACATTTCCTCGTTCATTTAACGAAATTGTGTAGCAAAAATTAGAAAGTAAGCCATTCTGTTTTGTAATATAATTCGTAACTGTGGTATCTTTCATACATACTACACCGTCACCATCTGTTCCGATCCAAAGTGTAGAATCTTTACCCTCGGCAAAACAATTAATATCGATTGGCTTACTCTTAAATGGGGTGGTTATAAACGAAATTTTATCATCTTTGAAATAAGAAAGTCCAGAACTATGGGTGGCAAACCAAATTCTATCGCTTTTGTCAGCAAAAATGGTATGAATATTATTGTGAGCCAAACCGTCTTGCATTGTGAAAGAATCAAATGCGTTTTCGGCAGAATTGTACCTAAAAGCTCCATTTTCTGTAGCGATCCAAATATTCATTTTATTATCGTACACAATATTATTGATATTGTTGGAATGCTCATTGTAATACCAATGCTTTGTTCTCTCTGTCACTTCATCGTACTCAAGTATTCCAAAGTTTGTGGTACCTATAAGTATTTTTCCTGTTACTTTATTGTAGAACAAACATGATATTGTTAGTGGCTCCTTTCTATTTTTAGGCAAATTTTTAATTTTCAGTAGCGAAAAACTATCTTTCGCAAAGACATATAGATCCGATCCAGTAGTGAGCAGTACCGAATCGTTTTTTGTCGCTACCGATTTTACAGTAAAGGGTATATTCTCAGACTTTTTAGGCTTATTAAGCAAGAAAATATTGTTTGTTAGCTGAATAATACCATTTCCGTAAGTACCTAGCCAATAATTACCTTCATGATCCAAAAGGAACGACTTGATATAGTAATTATTAAAACTCTCTTGCCAATATGATTTTTGAGTATTAATTTTCTGATTTTCAACACCACTTTTCGTAATGCCATTTTTATTTCTGCTCACCCAGAGCCCATTTTTGTCATCGAAATTGGCAAAGTAGAGCTGGTCGCCCATGGTGACATCTTTTTCAATCAACTTTCTTACGAGATAGGCATTTTTGTCAACAATTTGCAAGGTAAATATACCATCGTATTCGGTGGCAATTATATAATCTGTATTGCTGGTTTTAGATTTACTGACGCTTATCACCGACAAATCAAGCAATTCACTCAAGGCAATTCTCTCAGCGTAAACTCCATTTTCTAATACCAAAATATACGCCCCTTGGTCGGTACAAACTATCAAATTACCCGATGAAATTTCCGCAACATCCCATATTATTTCATTGCCAGAAAAAAACGGAATTAACGAAGGTTTCAGTTTTTTATCAATTGAAAATAAGCCGTTTGACTGCGTACAAACCAAAACCTTCTTACTCTTTGTGAGTACTATTTTATTGATTCTTGAATTAATAATAGTGTCTGCAAGTCGTTTTTTAAAGTATTTGTCGTTAAAAAAAGTGATGCTACCATCATCATGTCCGAACCATTTGTTGTTGTTGTTATCTACGCAAATACTATAGATAAAATCACTCGCAATGCCATCTTTTGTGAAATAGGGTGTAAATTTTTTACCGTTAAACTGATACAACCCTTCTGCGGTTCCAATCCAAATAAGTCGGCTAGAATCTTGAGCCAAAGAGTAAACATAAGGATTGTCCAACCCTTCAGAAACGCCATACTCGCGATGTAGAAAATGTTGCGCCTTGGAAAAAAAAGAAAAAAAAAGTAAGAAAATCAATATTTTGTAAGAACGCATTGGCATGAATTGTAATCCCTATTTGAATTGGTAGTATTTGACACTTTGATTCAATAATGATACAAAAGTTATTAATCAATAAAAAATAGTTGCACTTTTTTCGATCTACAGTGTATCAAAATGCAAAATGATGCTATTTTACATTGATCTTGTATTTGTACTTAGGCACACCTCCGATAGGAATTGAATAAAAAGGCAAAAACTTGTTGTATTGGTTAGTTATGTAGATTACTACATTGTTGTTGGGTTTGGAGGCAAATTTTATGATTTGTATATCCAAAGAGGTGTTTTTTTCGCTCTCTTCTACCACGTGGCTACTTTCCGACCATTGATCGTCAATAGACCCGTTTATTTTTTCGCCCTTTTTAGCGATCGAAATCATTCGCATGTAGGCATCATCGTCCAGATCAAATACATGGATATTTACTTTCACCACATTATCTGCTATATACGGGTAAATGTGAGAGACTGAACCAACCTTATCATCGAGCCTAAAAGTATACTCAAACGGAAACGAATTAGTTCCCTCTACTGGTAAGTTATCGGTAGATGATGTCGAAATAAAATACTTGTATAAATTACCATCGTTTCCTTCCATTCCCTCGGCAATGATTTTAAACACATAGCCCGAGAATTCTTCCAAGTACTCCCCTTCTTTGGGATTGATTGGCCCGAATGAAAACCATTTGCTATCAAACTCCGGATTTACACTGAATATCTTTGAATTAATCAAAGTACCGCTCTTAAAATTTCCCACAGGGTTTAGCGAGCCAGCATCTGGGTGTGAATAAGCCAATTTACCGCCATAAATGGAAAACTTTGTTTTGGTATTGGCATCTGCTTTTACTTCATCTATTTCACCGGCCACATCTGGGTCGAAAACCCGTACGTAAAACGGCTTCGTAATTTCCTTCGGTATTACCACAAACATCACCTGACAATAGTCATCATCACCCCATTTGGTTTCACCTTGCTTGCCAAAAGTTACCAAATAAGGTATGTTTTCTTCTTTCCCAGGAATAGGCTGGGCTTTGCTCAGACTCGCAATCACACAGATAAAGACAACAGCAACTATTAATTTCATCTAAATATTTTTCAGACTGGTTCGGTTCGATTGTAAAAATAGCAATTAGATTAATTAATCGTGTGGCTTTATTTTTATTTCTACTCTTCTATTTAACTCAATTAGTTTGGCATTGGCCGAAACAGGCTCTGAATTACCCAATCCTTTTGTGAAGATAATATTGGGGCTCACGCCTTTTTTAATCAAATAACTTGCCACTTCATCCGCCCTTTTTTGGGAAAGTTGTAAATTCGATTGTGCATTCCCAATGTGATCGGTGTGTCCCAATATTTCAAATTCTTCATTGTAATTTTCTTTCATAAAATCTGCAATTCTGTCCAATTCTTGGTAAGATTCTGGCTGAATTTTATAGCTTTCAGATTCAAAAAACAAATTTGAAACTTTGATCGGTTTGTTAATATTTGACAATTGTTTGGCCGTATACAACACAATATCTTGCTCTATATTTGCCAAAGTATTTTCTTTTCTTAGATCTAAATTTGATGAATAAGGAAAAAAACCTTTCATAGATACTGAATAAGCATATAATTCACCGTCTGGGAAATTCAACTCATAGCTCCCCAAGGGACTGTTGCATTTTATCTCACCCAAAAACTCATCTGTTACCAAATTTAAAGAACTCACACTAGCTTCTAAGAGATTGCCATCTTTGTCTAATATCCTCCCACGTTGGGTTACTACTTTAATAGGAACCATGTTTTCTTCAAACTCAACAAAAAACGAAGAATCACTTCCAGAAATAAGTTTATTATCGTTTTGGGCGATTACAACTGCTTCCTTAAACCCAATTTTTCTCAACATTTTCAACTTCGGATAGGCTTCCAAGGCATTATTGAAATTACCAACTGTGTAGGCATATACATTTCTATCGTAATATTCATCCACTTTCAATACGCCTTCAAATTTCTTAAATTTATCGCCAATAGGTTTTTTAGAAGTAGCTATCTGAATTTTGTACACATTGCCTTCTGAATCTTTTATGTTGTATAGTTTTTTTAAGTCAGAATTGTCGTATTCTTTCTTTTGCATCGTATTGTTGAGCTTTGCCAGCGTTTCTGGCGTCAAAACATCAATATTTTTAAATACACACACATTTTTAATTACATTATCCGCATCGGTGTATGTCAAATTCATTCGCACTATATTGGAACCTTCAGCATGGTAAATAAAACTCGATTTATCGCCATAAAAAGTTTGTCCATTACCATAATCCCAAGCATATTTCGAGATTGTAAAATCAGCTATTTTAGATTTTGATCCATCAAAAGCGATTGGCAAACCTATCACAGCAGTGTCAAGTGACTGAATGTGAGGGCCTTTTATCGAATCGATCGTTAAATCAAAAGTAGCCTCGTTTATGAGCACTTGGTCGGAAATCAAATCTACCACATTGAGCTGTATATTATAATTGCCTGGTTTTTGATAGCAATGTCGAACCTCATTACCTCTTTTTTTGGTGCCATCGCCCATTTCCCACTCATAGACCAGGGGTGAATTTTGGGTGGGAATTGTGCCCTCTTCATAAAAAGTTCTGCACAAATTGCTTTTTTTGAGTGTATCGCAGTTTTTAAATAGGTCTTCGGCTGTTGAAATCGAGTAAATATCATCGTCATCCTCGCCATTTCTGCGATTGGATGACAAGTATCCCCTGCTAAAATCTGGGTTCATTATCAAGCCAAAATCATTATACGAACTGTTGATTGGATAGCCCATATTTTTCAAGCCAGTCCATTCAAAATTATTATAATTAATGAAATACATATCTAGACCTCCTTGCCCACCTAGTCGGTCTGACGCAAAATAAAGCACACCCTTTTCATGCATATATGGTGTTATTTCATTTTTGTTTGAGTTTATTGGCTTGCCCAAATTGGCTGGCTTGCTCCATTTTCCTTCTTTTAAATACGATATATATAAATCTGTACCTCCAAAACCACCAGCCATATTGGATGCAAAGATGATAAAATCGCCAGAAGGAGCAATGGCTGGATGCCCATAAGAATATTTTTCAGAACCAAAACTTACCATTCGAGCTTCCGACCACTCCTCCTTTTCGTTCTTTCTAGATAAATAAATACGCAAAAGCGACTCTCCATTCACAATATCATTGCGTGTAAAGTACACTTTGTTGTAATCTTTAGTAAATGTCAGTGGGCCTTCGCTATTGTGCGAGTTGACAGATTTGGTAAATGCTTTTGGTTTTTTAAATTTATCGCCTGCAATAGATGTGGTATAATAAATATCAATAAGCGGCTTGTCGGTTGTCTCTGATTTATAGATCACGCCTATTTGCTTTTCTCGATCAGAGCAAAAAAGCAGTCCATCTTTATAGAATGAAGGACTAAAATCGTCATTATCGGAATTAATGTTCAAAAACTCAAGTTTGTAGTTTACAGTGTCTATTTTGCTTTTCTTCACCTGAGCTAAACCACTGGCAAACACAGAGAGAAACAACAAGAGGCTGCAAAATCGATTTATTATTATTCTCATTTATGTTATTTGAATTTTTTCATATTAATGTTATCTACTAAATACAAAAAATCATATCTAATAAAAATTTCGTGGCTGCCGTTTGATACCGAGGCAATTGCGTTGTTGCCAGGAAGCAAATAATCATAAGAATAACCAAAATGCAATTGATTATTTACTTTTACATTTAGCAACCCGATCAATGCATAAGAATGGCGGTACGACACGCCACCCGTAAACCTACTAAAGAAAGTAGCCATCAAGTTTACATCTGGCAAAAATCCAAATCCTTTAAGGCTTCGTGCATAAATGGAGGGCTTCAAAGTGAAATTGTCGCTGACTTTCCAATTATACCCCCCATAAAAAAATTGTTGGTTGTAGAAAAAGTCAGTTACATTATTATTGTTACCGATGGCAAAAGAAGGCACTGAAAAACCCAAATAGAATTTTTTCTGTGACACATGAATGCCAAAACCAGCCCTAGGCAGCAACGATTGCAAATTGCTTTGCGAGAATGCCAAATCGCTTTCGGTGATTAATTTTGAATTATCTATCGAATTATTAATTGACGAAAAACCTATCATTGCTCCGATCGAAACAGTGTATTTTTT
>JBJXGB010000160.1:0-5324 GCA_046152935.1 Cytophagales bacterium | reverse complement strand
AATCGAGCTGCCATGCAAGCCAATATTTGCCATGCCGTGTTGCCCGCAAGAGTTCATGCAGCCACTTATTTTGATTTTAATGTCATTATTATAAATCAAATCGTGAAATTCTGTTTTCATCATTTCTTCCAAAACCTTCGTAATGCCATAGCTAGAGGCAATGCCTAAATTGCAAGTATCTGTGCCTGGACAGGTAGTAATATCTGTGGTGCTGTCGAAACCAGGTTCTGCAAAGCCAATTTCATTGAGTTTGTTGAATACGTAAGGCAATCCATTTTCAGGAATGAATTTTATCATCAGCCCTTGATTGATCGAAATACGAATGTCATCGGCCGCCACTTCTTTTACTATGGCAGCAAATTTACGAGCGGTTTCAGTTGAAAAATTACCCAAAAGTATTCTGATGTTAATGGCATAATTGCCCAATTGCTTTTGCTCAATAGCATTTGTTTTACGCCATTCTTCAAATTTCACTTTGTCAACTGGCTCTATTACAGGCAATTGCTTGGCTACAAAAGCAGCACCATTTGGCAATTTATTTACATCAATTGGGTACACTTTGTATTTCAAAGCGGCTCTTTCTTCCTCTACCAATTTCAAAAATTCTTCTAAACCCACCTCTGAAATCAAATATTTCATGCGGGCTTTGTGCCTGCGAACACGCTCGCCATAGCGATCGAAAACCCTGATTACGCCTTCAGAAAAAGGTATTAATTGGTCGATAGGTAGAAACTCATGGGCAACTTGTGCCAAAAATGGTTGCGAACCCAAGCCACCACCGATCATTACTTTAAAGCCATGTTTGCCATCTTTTATCTTGGGAATAAAACCCAAATCGTGGATATAACTCAAGGCAGTATCTTTTTCGCTTGATGAAAATGATACTTTAAATTTTCTACCCATTTCTTGACAAATAGGATTTCTTAAAAAATACTCGAAAAACGCGTGCGTGTATGGGGTTACGTCAAAAGGCTCGTCTTTATCTACACCTGCTGATATTGAGGCAGTTACATTGCGCACAGTATTGCCACAGGCTTCTCGAAGGGTAATTCGAGCTTCTTCAAGATCGTTCCAAACCAGTGGCGTATCTTCTAGTTTTACGTAATGTATTTGCACATCTTGTCGCGTTGTTAAATGCAAATGGCCAGTAGAATATTTATCAGAAACTTCTGCCATTTTTAGCAATTGATTCACCGTTACTTTTCCATAAGGCAATTTGATTCTGATCATTTGCACACCTTGCTGTCTTTGTCCGTACACACCACGTGCCAGACGAAAAGCACGAAAACGTTCATCATCAATTTCGCCATTGCGAAACTTAGAAATGCGGTTTTCTAAATCTAAAATATCAATTTGGGCTTTGGGGTCAATATTGGGGCTTATCTGCATTTGAAATATGTTGAAAAAGAGGCGTAAATATAGGTAATTGATCTTTATATGCAAAGTATGCGAAATGAACTCGCTCACAATACTTCACATGAAACCCGAACAAAGAATTAGATGAAAAAATTCAACTGGTGGTGCCTAAAATCTTGTTTTATTGCCTATTAAAGAGGTTGAAGTAGGATTTTGATTGATGGCGAAAAATTGCACGCGCCAACACATCTTGTGATAGTGACGGGAGCAAATTAAATGCAACACAAGATATTTTTAGACATCTCAATATACCATTTTGGCATCTCCGTAAACCATTTTTGCATCTCTATAAACCATTTTAAGGTATACAGAAATCATTTCAGCATCTTGATATACCATTTTTGCATCTCCATATACCATCTAAACATCTCAGTAAACCATTTTTGCATCTCCGTAAACCATTTTAGGGTATACAGAGATCATTTCAGTATCTTAATATACCATTTTTGTATCTTTATCTAACATTTAAACATCTCCGTCAACCGTTGTTGCATCTCGGTTTATCATTTTAAGGTATATTGAGATCATTTTTGCATCTCAAGATACGGGCTTATTATTCTTGTAAACCAGTTTTAGATTTGCTTACCAGCCCGTATTACTACCTAACAGAACATTTCGTAAAGATGTCGAAAACGGAAATGCAACAACTTCAGAACCCTTCATTACCATTTTGCATCAAACTAATTCTACAATTTTCAAGCTTCCATTTTCCACCCATTTTTTTTACTATTTTTGCACGCTGAAAAAATTACATTAGTGATCGAGATTATAAAATCGTATGCTGATGTTGGCTAATTCATCTGCCCAAATGAATTAAAATATAAATCATCAACGCCTTGGGCAAAGGGCAAAGCTGCGAATGAAAGACGGCAACTATTCTGTTTTGGATTTAGGTACAAACACCTTTAACTTGCTCACTATCAATGTGGAAAAGAACGTGAGAACCATAGTTCACCACGATCGCGTGCCAGTGAAAATTGGCAAAGGAGGCATTCAAAACAAAGTTATAACTGATGATGCCTGCCAAAGGGCTGTAGAGGCAATCAAATATTTTAAGAAATCGATTGATGAGTTGGCGGTGCTAAGTGTGCAAGCGGTTGCCACTAGTGCATTTAGAAACGCTGAAAATGGAGTTTGGCTGGCAAATAGAATAAAGGCAGAAACAGGTATTGATGTTCAAATCATTGATGGAAACAGAGAAGCCGAATTGATCTATTTTGGCGTGAAATCGGCCATGGACATTGGTGATGAAATTTCACTAATTATTGATATTGGCGGGGGAAGTGTGGAATTTATTATTTGCGACCACAACCACATCTTTTGGAAAAAAAGCTACGAAATTGGTGCTCAAAGGCTTTTGGATAAATTTCATACGTCAGATCCTATTTCGTTTGATGCTCTGCAAGATATGTACCACTTTTTTGATGAAAATTTGGTAGAATTGAAGGAGCAAATGCAAATTTTGAAGCCAACTGCATTGATTGGCTCTTCTGGCACCTTTGATACCCTTTGCGAAATATACATTCAAGAACACAAGCTCGATTATGATTTAGAATCTGGTACCGAATTTGAACTGCCTTTCATGTATTTCCAGCAATTATTCAAAACAATGGTGAAAATGCCGGTTGAAGAAAGAAAAAAAATACATGGCATGTCGGAAATGCGTGTAGATATGATCGTGGTAGCTACTTGCCTTATCGACTTCGTACTTAAAATGCACCCCATCAAAAAAATTCGCACCTCTTTTTATTCGCTGAAAGAAGGATTGCTATATATAATGAATACAAATTGATTGCCGTTGAAATACTTGCTTTATCCTTTTTCAGTAATTTATTTTTTGATAACAAGTCTGCGAAATTTTCTTTTCGACCACAGCTTATTTTTCTTCAAACCTCAAAAATTTGATGTTTACACAGTTTGCGTAGGTAATTTATCGGTAGGTGGTACTGGAAAAACACCGTTTATAGAATATTTGGTTCGATTATTGGCCGACAAATACAAAGTGGCTACTTTAAGTCGTGGCTACGGTCGTAGAACCAAAGGCATCATCGTAGCCACAAAAGAAAGCACTGCACTAGAAATTGGCGATGAACCAGCCCAGTTTTTGCACAAGTTTCACCCAAAAATACATGTAGTAGTAGGGGAGGAACGTACCATTGCCATACCTCATTTGTTGTCTAGATTCGCTGAAACGCAAGTAATACTACTCGATGATGCATTCCAACACCGAAAAGTAAGTGCAGATTTCAACATCGTGCTCACCGATTACCACAAGCTCTTTTTTAAAGATTTTTTACTGCCAATGGGCAGGTTGAGGGAAAGCAGAACCGGAATAAATCGAGCCAATGCCATTGTGGTAACCAAATGCCCCGAAGATATTAGCTACAAAATGGAATATATTCGTAAAAAAATACAGCCATATATTGCTAAGGAAGGAATACCAATTTTTTTTACATCCATTAAATATGGCAACCCTATTTCTATTGACCCAGAAAATTCAAAGTTTGACTCTACAAATAAAATAGTGTTGGTAACTGGCATTGCCAATGCTGCACCGCTAAAAAAATACGTTTCAAAATATCTGAAGCTATTTTCTCATTTAGAATTTGGCGACCATCATCAATACAGTGGTTTGGATTTTGAAAAAATAATTTCAAAATTCAAACTCATCAAATCGCCACAAAAGTGTATTTTAACTACCGAAAAAGACATGATGAAATGGTTAGACGAACACACAAGGCAATTATTGACCAATATTCCAGTTTTTTACATTCCAATAGAAATGCATTTTATTGAAAATGAGCCTCAATTTCAGTCATTGGTATTGAAAGGGCTCAAATAAATTATCTATTTTTGAGCGTGAATTTCAGAATACAAGCAATACTATTTTTCGTGGGGGTATTTTTTATCAATGCAAATGCCCAAAAAAGCAAAACCATCGTTGATGATACTACCAAGGTAATTTACGGCACCAATACAGCAAAAATATTTACTTTAGAGACTATTTACAAAGAAGACAGGGTCTTTTTCAACAAAGACACGCTTTTTGATACCCCTATTAATAAACTAGCGCCCAATCTAGAACTTAAGTTCGAGCGACCTACGCTCTACAATAAAGAAGAAGCGAAGCTTAAATTTACTGCAGACAGCATTGCCTTATTGAAAAAAGAAGAAGCCGACAAATTAGCTTTAGAAGCTACCGATACCACTGCACAACGCAAAAAAGACTCTTTAAACGATCCTTATTTGAAGTTTTTACGTTTTTTCAAGGCCAAACCACTCAAGCCATTGCCTTATAAAACCCGTTTTTTTAAAAATGAATACGCATATTTCAAATCAGATACCTCGATTGATAGAATTCAGCAATACAATATGAACTACATCAACGACAACATTTACCAAAACTTGGGGGTGATTGGCACGCCTTCAAAGCCGGTTTTTCTCACCCAACCATCCACTTTAGGCTACCAATCGGGCTACAATGTATACAATGTGTACTACACCGACCCCACAAAAGTGCGGTACTTCAACTCAAAATCGCCTTACACAAATGTCTATTATGTAGGAAATCCGGGTACTACCAATGAAGATCGTATCAAATTCGATATCAACAGAAACATCACCCGCAATTGGAATTTCGGCTTTAGTTACGAACGAATTTATACAGATAAACTCATCGGCCAATCGGGTAGTGCATCAAGAAGCTTGGCTTTAGGGCAAGAATTTATTGTGTACTCTTCTACAAAATCGAGAAATGGCAGGTATCATTTTATGGCAAACACCAATTATTTCCTATTTTTTGCCAACGAGCAAGGTGGATTGGCAAGAATAAATAGCAACAATGCAAGTTCGGAAGCTACTTTACTTAGCGACAACGAGTTGCCGACAAATATAGGAGGCTGGCCAGT
>JBJXGB010000151.1:0-2815 GCA_046152935.1 Cytophagales bacterium | reverse complement strand
TTTTTCTATTTTGTAATACCTTTGCAACATGAATTATATATCTGCAGAAGGGCTTTCGAAAAGCTATAGCGAAAAATGGTTGTTTAGAAACTTGCATATTGGGGTAAACCAAGGCGAAAGAGTGGCATTGATTGGCATAAATGGCTCTGGAAAATCTACTTTGTTGAAAATATTAGGAGGATTAGACAACCCAGACGAAGGAAAAGTATCTGTGAGAAAAGGCCTAAAAGTAGGTGTTTTGGGTCAAAATCCAGTATTTGATGAAGCAAAGACAGTGTACGACAATGTTTTTTATTCTGGCAATTCATTATTGTCACTCATTAAGGATTATGAAAAATTGCTTTTAGAAGACCCTTCAAAGCCTGGCTACGACAATCGCCTTCATACTATAATAGACAAAATGAATGAAGAAGATGCGTGGACATACGAACAACAAATAAAGGAAATAATTTCGCGATTAGGCATTCAAGAATATATTGAGAGACCAGTAAGTGTGCTTTCTGGCGGGCAACGCAAGCGAGTGGCAATGGCAAAAGTGCTTATAGAGGAACCAGATTTGCTGATTTTAGATGAGCCAACCAATCATTTAGATTTAGAAACTATTGAATGGCTCGAAGCTTTAATTAAGAGCCGTTTTCAAACTTTACTGCTTGTAACCCACGATCGCTATTTTTTAGATAGCGTAGCCAATCAAATTTGGGAATTGGATAGAGGCGAATTATTTAAGTATAAGGGTAATTATAGCTATTTTTTGGAGAAAAAGGCAGAAAGAGAAGAAATATTGGGCGCAGAAATTGATAAAGCTAAAAATTTGATGCGCAAAGAGCTCGACTGGATTCGCAGACAACCAAAGGCCAGAGGTACAAAAGCCAAATACAGAGTTGATGCTTTTGAAGAAACTAAAGCCAAAGCCACCCAACAAAAGGCCGATCCCAAATTAGAGCTACAAATGAAAATGGCTCGCCAAGGGGGAAAAATAATGGAATTGAAAAAGCTTGGTAAATCTTATGGAGATTTAAATTTAATAAACGATTTCACTTATGTATTTAAAAAAGGAGATAAAATTGGCATTATTGGCAAAAATGGCACGGGTAAATCTACATTTTTAAATATACTTACTGGCGCTATTGAACCAGATAAAGGAGTAAGAGATTGTGGCGACACTACTGTTTTTGGCTACTACAAACAAGAAGATGCCACTTTGCCAAACGACAAGCGCATTATTGAAGTAGTAAAAGATATAGCTGAGTATGTAGAATTGGCAAATGGCCAGAAAATAACTGCTACCCAATTTTTAAATATGTTCATGTTTCCTCCCGAACACCAATATACTTTTGTAAGTAAATTGAGTGGGGGTGAAAAAAAGCGTTTGCAATTGCTTTTGGTGTTAATTAAAAATCCTAACTTCTTGATTTTAGATGAGCCAACAAACGATTTGGATATTGGCACGCTCAATGTATTGGAAGATTTCTTGTTAGAATTTGGTGGCACATTAGTAATAGTATCGCATGATCGCTATTTTATGGATAGGCTTGTCGATCATCTATTTATATTTGATGGCGATGGGTTGATTAAAGATTTCCCTGGCAATTATACAGATTTTAGAGAAGCAAAAGCAGATACAAGCCTCTGGATGGCAGAAAACGAAAGGCAATCTAACGAAGAAGAAAAGCAAACTGTAAATTTGAACAAAGGTGGAAGCAACCAAACTACAAGCAATGCTACAGCTGGCAAAAGGAAACTTTCATTCAAAGAAAAGACAGAATATGAAACTTTAGAGAAAGAAATTGCCAAAATGGAAGCAGAGAAAGTTGCTTTAAGCGAAGAAATGAACGCAGGCAATTTAGACCATAAAAAACTAAGCGAACACGCCCAAAAAATTCAAAAGCTAAGTGATTTGGTAGATGAAAAATCGGCAAAATGGCTTGAATTGAGCGAGTTTGTATAGCTGCCATCTGTCAGACCGCTAAAGCTGCCATCATATTTTAAGATATTGCCAAAGCGGTCAGACAGGTTTCACGTAGCTGCCATCTGTCAGACCGAAATAAATCCCGTTACGCATTATCATTTTAGCAAAGCGGTCAGACAGGTTTCACGGACAGGTTTTGCAAACCAAACATCTTGAAAAAGCTGTGAACAGGCTCCGATAGCTTTTCTTTATATCTGCGTTTCTTGTAATCGACTGATTATTTGCAGAACTTTGCAAAGATTATGAAAAAGAAAGTCGAAATATTGGCTCCCGCCAAAAACTTGTACCAAGGCATGGCTGCCATCAATGCAGGCGCAGATGCTGTATACATAGGTGCTCCCCAATTTGGTGCTCGTAGCAATGCCACCAATTCTGTAGATGACATTGCCAAGTTAGTTGAATATGCGCATTTATTCAAAGCCCAAGTCTTTGTGGTGCTAAACACCATTTTGTACGACAACGAACTAGAAACTTGCCGTCAACTGATTTATGAACTATACAATATAGGTGTCGATGCCTTGATCGTGCAAGACATGGCAATCATGGAAATGGAATTGCCGCCTATTTTGATTCATGCCAGCACCCAAGCCAATAACCGCGACCCCAAACATGTGAAATTCCTCGCAGAGGCAGGCATGAAACGAGTGGTACTGGCACGCGAATTAAACCTAGACCAAATTAAAGAAATCAGCGAAGCCTCAGATGTAGAACTGGAATTTTTTGTTTCTGGCGCACTTTGTGTCTCTTTTAGTGGCAATTGCTACATGAGCGTTGCCAATGGCGAGCGTAGTGCAAACCGTGGTTCTTGTGCCCAAAATTGCCGTTTGCCTTACAATCTTATCGATG
>JBJXGB010000147.1:0-26809 GCA_046152935.1 Cytophagales bacterium | reverse complement strand
TGCAATAGCTGAAGGTTCAAGCGATAATTTTATTCAAAGAATAACTGGCCTAACTACCGATCAAATACAAGAATTACGCATTGGGAAACACGATTAACTATACTTACACCAACCATTACTAAAAGTATACGCAATTTGTCTTTTGTTCAATTTATAGTTTATGTCTCGATTCTTGTTTCCTTGGCTATTTAAGACTTTCTAGCCAGCAGGTCAGTAGTGATTACGAAAATAATGAGAGAGTTTTGAAAAAAACTAAAGTTTCTGCTCAGCTTAGATGAATCAATGAAAAAAACGAACATACTAAAAATATGTTTTTTTATTTGTGTTTTAGGGTCTTTTTATGTCCTAATGAATCCTAAGTTAGGCGATGCTTACGTGATAAACGTGAATATTTTCATTATTCTGGCATTGCTGTTTGCAGGTATACTAGGCTTGGTAATTCAAGCAGCCATTAACCGTATCAAGCTAAAATACTATCAAAAACTACTCATTTGTTTATGTTTTATCCCAATATCAGTTGTGGCAGGTTCCTTCATCGCAGTTTAAGGGATGGTGGCTATATCCTCTTTATCACACTAACACCAAAATTTACTACAAAAGGAAGAAAATCACGTTTCATACTAAGTATTCGCGCAAGCCTTGTGCCATTTTTCGGTCGTTGCTCAATCTTGGCAATTTATTTTGCCCGCCTAATTTGCCCTGCGATTTCATATAGTCAACAAAACCATTCTTTCTTACAGTTGAAACTTTTAGGTTTTGGAGAATATTGCCTGTAATCAAATCGTTGTAATAAGAGTTAAGTTCTGCCAATTTTGAATCCAAATCGGCTCTGAACGCTTCTGTATTCAACGGTACTTTTTCAAATTCAATAAACCACTCGTGAAACGGCAATTCTCCTTGAGGATCAACTACTTGCGGGGCAACGGTGAACTCTGTTACCTCAGTTTCTGGCTGCCTTTCACAGGCATATTTCATCGCTTTTTCTACTTCTTCTCCGATTACGTGTTCACCGAAAGCAGAAATAAAATGTTTTATTCTGCCCGAAACCACAATTTTATACGGATTAAGCGACACAAATCGCACGGTATCGCCAATAGAATAGCCCCATAGACCAGCATTGGAATTGATAATCAAAGCATAATTTACGCCCAATTGCACTTGATCTAGCTTCAATCGGCTTCTATTTTCAATATTATATTCATCTGCTGGAATAAACTCAAAAAACATCCCATTATTTACCAGCAAAAGCAACCCTTTGTCATTTTGCTCATTTTGATAGGCGATAAATCCTTCAGAAGCCGGGTAAGTTTCAATGCTATCGATCGTTTTCCCAATGCTCTCAAAAAGTTTGGCTTTGTAGGGTTCAAAATTTACTCCGCCATAGATAAATAGTGAGAAATTCGGGAACACATCTTTGATTTTCTTGCCTGTTTTTGCCTGAATTTTATCGAAATACATCTGTACCCATGGCGGAATACCAGAGATCAGACTCATGTCCGCACCTAAGGTTTCGTCTACTATTTTATCAACTTTTGCCTCCCAATCCTCCATACAATTGGTTTGGTAACTAGGCATCTGATTGGTTTTCAACCAGTTAGGCACATGATGATTGGAAATACCAGAAAGCCTACCTACATATATGCCATTGACTTTTTCAATTTCTGGGCTTCCCGACAGAAAAATCATTTTTTTATCAAAAAAATTGGCATTTCCCGTTTCAGCTACGTAGCTAAAAAGAGCATCACGAGCAGAATTGATGTGAAATGGGATAGATTCTTTAGAGATAGGTATGTACTTGGTACCAGAAGTGGTGCCAGATGTTTTGGCAAAATAAAGTGGCAATCCAGGCCACATCACGTTTTTTTCTCCCGTTTTAATACGTTCTATGTAATGCTTAATATCCTCATAATCAACAATCGGCACATTTTTTTTAAAGTCTTCATAGGTTTTAATGCTGTTAAATCGGTGATCGTGTCCAAAAGCTGTTTTCAAACCCTTTGTTAGCAGATAGTTAAAAATTTTTTCTTGAGCCGCAACTGGATTTCTAATCCAACTACTGTTTCTATTGGTAATAAATTTAGCAATTGGCTTTATAGCAAAAGATAGCAATTTCATTGATTCTGTTTGTTTATTTCAATTGTTAATACAAGAAACAATTGAAAACTGGGTACGGAGTTCAAAATTAGAAAATTGTTTGAAAGTGAAAGATAAAAGTATGGCGATATTTCAAAAATCATGGATTTTGAAATATTTATTCTAAATCAAATAATAATTTTGGCAGTTTGACTAACATTTAGATTTTACTTTTTAGATTGCAAGTAATATTCAAACCATACAATCAGATTTTATTCCAATGCAAAGTCGATCCCAGATTTTTGCTGTATTGTTACTACTAATTTGCTTTGCTTGTTTTTCTCAAAATACAACTTCCAATACTTGGCAGAAGGTATTAAAAGACAAGAAGGGGTCGATTACTATATCTTGGTTTGAATCGAAGCCATTTATTTATACTGCACAGAACGGAAAAATAGCAGGCATCGAATTTGAGATACTTGAGTGCTTTCGTAATTATTTAAAAGATGAATACTCGATTAATTTAACGATTAATTATGAAAAATCGCTCAATTTTGGAAAGGTCTTCACCATTGTAAAAGATACCAACAGGGTCGGCATTTTTGGGGCTTCTGCACTATCAATCACCTCAAAAAGAGAGCAAATAGTTTCTTTTTCAAATCCGTATATGTCTGATATTGAGGTACTTATTACGAGCAAAAATTTACCAATTGTCAAAAATTCAGATGAGTTCAATAGATTATTTTCAAAACTTACAGCTGTTACCATCAAGGAAACTACGTACGAATCTGACATTCTTGAGATAAAACAAAAAAGGCGGCTTCCGTTCAAAATTGAATATATCTCTAGCTCTGATAATGTGCTTGATGCCATTTCTAAACACGATAGTGCTTTTGGATTCATCGATTTGCCCATTTATTTGATGCACTTCAAAAAAAATCCTTCAGTTGAGATACAAAGACAAAATCTATTTCCGATCAAAAGAAATGGTTACGCTTTTATGATGGCGAAAAATTCAGATTGGGTTACACCTCTAAATGAATTTTTAGCAAGCAAATGTTTTAAGTCGTCTCACGAAGGTATTTTTGACAACTATATTGATCTTGAAGATTATTATTTTGTTGAAAATCTATCTATGTACAACGGTGGTGACGAAGATGTGGTATTACTTACCAAAGAGAAGCAGATACAAAACGAATATTTGCTCGAAAGAAATTTGCAAATAGTGCAAGAAAGACAAAGCCGAAATTATTTGATTGCCATTGCTTCTGTCGTGTTCGTGTCACTTGTTGTCATCTTTGTATTGTACAATAAACTCAGAAAAGACCACAGAGTGGTATCTGATCAGAAGAAAAAAATAGAGATTCAGGCCGAAAGTATCGAGGTGCAAAATGTACAATTAGAAAATCGCAACAAGAGATTGAATGCATTGAATGATGAAAAAAACCACCTCATCAAAATTCTTGCCCACGATTTGCGGAGTCCAATAAGTCATGTGGAAGGAATATCGCAACTGCTTCTACATCAAGGTACTAACCTTACAGAAGAGCAGAAAAAACACCTCAATTTAATACTGAATGCTTCTATGAGGCTCAATAAAATGATCGCAAATATTCTCGATATTGATGCCATCGAAAATGAGAGAGTCAATATATTTTTAGAGAAAATTGATGTGGTAGAGACTACAAAAAACATTATTGATTCTTTTGCCTCTACTGCCAATAGAAAGAAAATAATCATTCATTTCCTTCCCTTAGAAACCCAATCTTTCATAAAAGCAGATATGCTTTTGTATACTGAAATCATTGAAAACTTAGTTTCAAATGCCATTAAGTTTTCATCTGAGAGCAAATCTATATTTGTAGCCGTGAAAAATGACAATGATTGGATTTCAATATCGGTAAAAGATGAAGGTCCGGGTCTATCAAATGAAGACAAACTGTTGATATTCAAGAAGTTTCAAAAGCTAAGTGCTCGACCTACTGGTGGTGAACAATCTACAGGTTTGGGGCTTTCGATAGTAAAAAAATACACCGAATTGATGTACGGCCGCATTTCTTTCGATTCGGTCTTGGGCGAAGGCACTCGTTTTACAGTGCAGTTTGAGTCGATCGACCAATCAGTAATTTAATTCAAAATATCTCCTCTTAAAATTCTATATTTTTTTCGGGCTTCAACAGAATATATACTGCTAGGAAAGTCGATCAAAAACTTATTGTAAAGTTCCATTGCTTTTGTTTTGTTGAGCAGATTTTCTTCATAAATATTGGCCATCATGTAAGCCGCATCATCGCCATAAATATCTGATTTGAAGCCATTTCCAAGACTCTCCAATTGCTGCAACGCATTGTCAAACTGTCCCAATTTTCTATACATTTTTGCACGCAAATAATATATTTCATCTGCCAAACTGGTGCTTTTGTGTTCTTTTAATATTGTATCCAAACTTACCAAGGCTTGGCTATATTTATTTTGAAAAATTAGCAATTCTACTTTTGCATACTCTTGCAGAGCTGCATGCGTACTATCATCGTCTAAAATTGTATTGTCTTGTATAAACAATGCCAAATCCATTGCATCGTTGGCTATTTCTCGATGGGTTGCCAATTTCAACACGTCTAGGTGTTCTTTTGCAAAATCAAATTGGCCAGTGAAATAGGCAATTTTTGCATTTTTCAACTTCGCTTCGTTGCCCAAAGGCTGGTCTTTTTGTGCTTTTTCTACTTGTGAATAAATTAGTGTGGCTTCCCAAGGCTCGTTTTTTAGCACATATATATCGCCCAAATCGAGCTTGCATTTGGCTTGAAATTGAGGGTCTATCCAAGGGCTTTTTATTACACTTTCTAAAAGATGTGCCGCAGTATCTTTCGAATCTAAATAAAATCCATAAAGCAAAGCCATATTTCTGATCGCATCTGAAGTTTCCCTATTCTTACCTTGTTCACTAATAAGTATTTGGTAATCAGCGATTAACGAACGAATTTTTGCTATTTCGATAGGAAAAACTGATTTTACCAAAGCCTCTTTCGATTGAATTTTTAATTTTCTAGCGGGGACATAATTGGCTGTATTCTTATATGCCACACTCACGTAATCAAAAATAACAGCAGCCGATTCGAAGGCTGCATTTTCAAAAGCCAATCTACCCACTTCCATTACCTTGTTTCCTTGCATTTTTAACAACTTGTCAAAGGCTTTGGCTTGTACAAATGCCTTTTCAAACTGCTTTTGTTGCAGGTAAATCCATATCAAAAGGTCGTTGTATAAATATTGAGATGGGTCTTCTTGAATGCGGGCAAAGACTTCGAGTTCAAATTTGTTAAACTCATCTTCGGTGGTAATAAAATCTTGAAATTTCGCTTTTAGATATTCTTTGTCGTGTTGGTTTAGCAGTAGAATCCTTATCAATTCGCGGAGCATTTCCGGAGTGTTTTTCTCCAATTTGTATATTTCGGCCATTTCAAGACTAAATTCCGCTTCATTTCGTGTAAGTTTTCGGCCTTGCAGATATACGGCTTTTGCATTGGCGGTATAGCCCAATTTCATTAAATATTGGGCTGTGATACTGGTCTGCTCTGGATATTCTTTGGCGAAAACAAGTACCTTATCAAATTGCTTTTTAGCGTCATTTGTTCTGTTTTGTTTGGTGTAAAAATCCGCCAAATCTATTTTGAAATTTACATTTTGAGGCTCCCATTTTAATAGTTTCTTGTAAAATTTTTCAGCAGCATCGTATTCTTCAAGTTTTGCTAAGCAATCTAGATATGGCACATATATTTTTTTTGCACTTTCAATTTCGCTCGCAAAATTTACATATATCGACCTTGCTTTGCCGAATTCACCTAGTTTATAATACTCTTCTGCCAATGGCAAACCACCTTTTTGCGCAAAAGTTGATAATCCAAAACAAATTAGAATTGCAAAAAGTGGCACTCTAAAAAAATCAACTTTGTTCAAACGCTCGCTAATACACTTCATTCTACTTTTGTAATTTTATTCTTCACAATATCTACCGCACGTTTCATTTTATCTACATCTTCTCCTATCGCTTTTTGATTGGCTACATTTTTAGCACTATCTATCTGAATCAATTTGTAAGTAGAATCTATATGGCTGATTTTTTCGATGAGCGCCAGTCGGTTGTCTCTGTTTTTATAAATGGCTGTTTTTAAATTTTCACCTCTTAGTATTGTTTTTTCTTGATCTTTCACCAAACTTGCCAATACTTTTTCAGCTTCTTTGATTTGCTCATTAATATCTTGAATGTAAAGCGCTACGCCAAAATCTTTTAAAAATTTGCTTGCCGAGGCAAATTTTTCGCTTTCTGTACTTGTAACAAATTGATTTTCAGATAGTTCTATTGAGTACCACACTTTTGTGCCTTTGGTATCGTTTTGAACAGTCGAAACAATCTTTACAGGTGATGGCGAAACAACTGGCATATTTCCTTGGTCAATGATAATAACACCATTGCGTGTCTTCAAACTTCCAAGTTCTTTTAATTTTTTTTGCCATTGTTTTCTTACTACAGATTCGTCCAACTCGAGCAATATCGAAACCCCTTTCCTGTTTATTCCATCGGCTTTTTCTTCGGTTTCAGTTACCATTACTTTTTGGGAAAATCCCAAAACCATACTTAGTAATAATCCTAAGAGCAATACTATTTTCATTTTTTTCGTTTTTCGGTTGAATGTTTATTAATTACGACTATTAATTATGAAAACCCAATTCTACCAAAGTAAGCCAAGCCATCAATCCTGACCCGATTTCCAAAGCTTTTTCATCAATATCAAAGGTGGGCGTATGCACTGACGAAATTATACCTTTGGCTTCATTTCTTACTCCTAATCGATAAAATGTGGCATCTACATGGTGGGTGTAAAAGGCAAAATCCTCCGATGCCATCCACAAATCTAAATCTATTACATTTTCTTCGCCAAGGTAATCAATAGCAGCACTTTTCATTCGTTTTGTCAATGCAGGATTGTTTTCTAGATAAGGATAGCCATCCATAAATCTAAATTCGCAAACAGCTCCCATACCCTCAGCAATAGCTTCAGCCATTTTTTTCATTTTTGATTTCGCGTCCTTTCGCCACACTTCATTCATTGTCCGAAAAGTGCCCTCTATATTGACCTCATTTGGTATCACGTTGGTAGCTCCATTGGCTATTATCTTACCAAAAGAAAGTACAGTTGGCATTTTTGGGCTCGCATTTCGGCTCACTATTTGTTGCAAGGCAATAATGATATGTGATGCTATTAAAATGGGGTCGATATTATTTTCAGGCATGGCCGCATGGCCTCCTTTTCCAATCACTTTTATGTATATTTCATCTGAACTGGCCATATAAATTCCTTGTCTAAAACCCACTTTTCCCACTGGTATTTGCGGAGCTACGTGCTGTCCAAGCATACTTTTTGGTGTTGGATTGTTCAAAGCCCCAGAAGCAATCATCATCGATGCTCCACCTGGTGCTTTTTCTTCGCCTGGTTGAAATATTAATTTGATCGTGCCCTCAAATTTATCTTTAAGTTCATTTAATATTTTGGCTGCCCCAAGCAAGGAAGAAGTGTGTACATCATGTCCGCAGGCGTGCATAACTCCTTCATTTTTAGACTTATAGCTTACTTCATTGGCTTCGGTAATAGGCAGTGCATCTATATCTGCTCGCAGAGCAACTACTTTTTTTGAGGCATTTTTGCCCTCGATCAGACCAACCAATCCAGTGCCCGCTACTCCTTTTTCAAAAGGAATTTTGTAAATTGTCAAAGCACTAGCTACAAATGCAGCTGTTTCAAACTCCTGGAACGATAATTCAGGAGTTGCATGCAAATGATGCCTAAACGCCTGTATTTCGACAAAATTTTCTTTAGCTAATGCTTGTATTTCTGCTGTCGACACCATTTTTACCTACTTTTTTATTAATATATTGTCTTGAATCACAATGGCATTAGGAAATAATTTTGACACCTCCAATTTCAAAGTACGATACGCCTGCAGTCGATCTGCATAATTTCCAAGTAAAACCCTATAGTTTGGTTGTCTGTATACGTTGTAATTGTCCTCATTGGGCAGCAAATGGTACAAAGCCACTTTAGCTTTATTTGCTTCCTCTTTATTTATTCCAGAATACACCAGTATTCGGTATCCCACAGCATATTTGATCAGTTTATTGGCTTGGGTTATGGAATCTGTGATTACCTTTAGCCGCACTGCATTTGAAGCTGGCAACGTTTTGCAATCTTTTTTTACGGTGCCAATTTCTGGCTTAGGTTCTTCCTTTGCAGTTTCAAATGTGGGAGAATACAATTCAATTTCTGGATCACTAAATTTACCGTCAGCGGTATTTGGTACTTGTTTTTGAGCCAAAGTTTTGCATCCACATACGGTGAGCACAAAGAATGAGATAAAAATAACCTTCTTCAAAAGCATAGAATTGTTTAGAGTCAACTGCAAAATTAAACAAAATAAGCACCGGGCGCATAATTCTTATTGCGTTCACTCGATTTTACAAAATAAACTTTTTTTTGGGAATGAAAAACGCCTAACGACAACTTATCCACAATATCATTTTCTAAATTATATTATTTTTTTATCATGTGGTTTGGTTTTAAAATAAATGTCCTTATCTTTGTGTCCCTTTTTCAGAAAGCACATATAAATGGAAGCATTAAGTTATAAAACGGATTCTCTAAGCAAAGAGGCCGTAAAGAAAGATTGGATTGTGATCGATGCCGAAGCCCTAGTATTGGGAAGAGTAAGCAGCCAGATAGCAAAAGTGTTGAAAGGCAAACACAAAACTAGCTATACCCCACATTTAGATTGTGGCGACAATGTGGTAGTTGTAAATGCTGAGAAAGTAAAATTGACAGGCAAAAAAATGACTGAAAAGGTTTACGTTCGTTACACAGGCTATCCAGGTGGACAAAGATTTGCTACGCCAAGAGAAGTTTTGGCCAAGAATCCAAGACAATTGATTGAAATGGCCGTGAGAGGTATGTTGCCAAAGAATCGTTTGGGTCGCCAAATTTTTACTAATCTATATGTGTATGAAGGTGCAAATCATCCTCATGCAGCACAAAATCCAAAGTCGATAACAGTATAATTATATGATAATCAATAGTTTAGGTAGAAGAAAAACTTCAGTAGCTAGAGTGTACATGAAACCGGGAAATGGTGAAATTACAATCAATGGCAAACCTCTTGATGTGTATTTTCCTTCCGAATTGAAAAGAATTGTGGTAAACCAAGCATTGGTTTTAAGCAACAAAGCCAACATGTTTTCATTTGAAGTGAGTGTAAACGGTGGCGGAATTACTGGTCAGTCAGAAGCTATCAGACATGCAATTTCGAGAGCCTTAGTAGAAGATGCGGCAGATGTAAAACCAGCTTTGAAAAAAGAAGGATTTATGACACGCGATTCTAGAATGGTGGAAAGAAAGAAACCAGGTCGCAGAAAGGCAAGACGTTCATTCCAGTGGGTTAAACGTTAATTCGTTTCTCATATTATTTATTTTATTATTTATTAACAATCAAAGAAATCATCGGCAAGATGGCTAACGCAACGTACAAAGAATTATTAGATGCCGGGGTACACTTTGGTCACATGAAAAGTAAATGGCATCCTAAAATGGCGCCTTACATTTTCAAGGAGCAGAATGATATCCACCTTATTGATCTTAACAAAACTATTCAGTGCCTCGATCAGGCCACAGAAGCTGTGAAAGGCATTGTGAAATCTGGTAGAAAAATACTTTTCGTTGCTACCAAAAAGCAAGCGAAAGAAATAGTAGCAACTGAAGCAGATCGCCTCAAAATGCCTTTCATTACTGAAAGATGGTTGGGTGGCTTGTTGACAAACTTTACCACAGTTAGAAAGTCGTTGAAAAAAATGTCTTCTATCGAAAGGATGATGAAAGAAGACGCTTTTTCTGCGATGGTAAAGAAAGAAAGGTTGATGCTAACAAGAGAAAAAGATAAATTGCAGAAAGTACTGGGTGGTATTGCCGATCAAACTCGTTTGCCAGCAGCCCTTTTTGTGGTAGATATTAAGAAAGAGCATTTGGCCATTTCTGAAGCAAAAAGATTAAATATTCCTGTGATTGGAATTGTAGACACAAATTCAGATCCTACCACGATCGATTATCCAATTCCTGCTAATGATGATGCCTACAAATCAATAGCTATCATTACGAAAGCCATTACACAAGCGATTGAAGAAGGTTTGTCTGAAAGAAAAAATGAAAAAGATCTGGTTGCGGAAAAAGAAGGAACTGGACCTGAAGAAGTATTGGAGTCAGCAACATCTATAACAGAATAATCCCATTAGCCATGCTTATTATAGAAATTAAAGAAAACGAAAACATAGACAAAGCTCTAAAACGCTTCAAGAAAAAGTTTGAAAAAACACAAGTGTTGAAAGAGCTTCGTAGAAGACAAGCATTTATCAAACCATCTGTTGAAAAACGCGATGAGGTGAAAAAAGCTGTGTATATCAACGATAAATATGGTGTGACGAGCAACGAAGATTAATTTTTCGGCTCTGTTCATTGACATTGTAAGGCAAAATCGCTAGATTTTGCCTTATTTGTTTTATGACAGACTCATTCTTTAACCATCTTGAATTTGAAAAACGGTATAGCCCACATACCATTGTTTCGTACAGAATTGATTTAGAGCAATTTGCGAGCTTTTGTAAACTAGATTATCACATTGATGATATTGTACAAGCTGATTACAATATTATAAGGGCTTGGATCGTAAGCCTTATTAATGGAAAATTAGAAACAAAATCTGTCAATCGAAAACTAGCTACGCTCAAATCATTTTACAAATTTTTATTAACACAAGGGATTCTAGTCTCAAATCCTGCCCAAAGGGTAAAAACGCCTAAACTGAAAAAACGCTTGCCCATATTTGTCGAGGAATCGCAAATGCAGCTTTTATTAAATGAAATTGAGTTTGATGACACATTTGAAGGTGTGAGAGATCACTTGGTAATCGAATTGTTGTACGGTACCGGCATCAGATTGGCTGAACTCATTAATTTGAAAGACAATGATGTTAATTTTTATGATAAATCACTAAAAGTGACTGGCAAGGGAAACAAACAAAGAATTATTCCATTACACGAAAACCTATTACATGCACTACTATCTTACAACAAACTAAAGCCTATTACGTTCTTAAACTCACTGGATTTTCCTCATCTGATTTGCTCAAACAAAGGAGAAAAAGCGTATCCAGTTTTGATACAAAGAATTGTGAAAAAGTATTTGAGTTTGGCTTCAAATGTAGAAAAGAAGAGTCCGCACGTTTTAAGGCACAGTTTTGCTACACACATGCTCAATAATGGGGCTGATCTAAATGCGATCAAAGATTTACTAGGTCATTCTAGTTTGGCCGCTACACAAGTCTATACCCACAATTCTTTAGAAAAATTAAAATCAGTTTTTAAACAGGCGCATCCAAAAGCCTAAATTATTGTTCCACTTAAATTTTTATTACCATGAAACTTCACATCCAGTCTATTCACTTTGACGCAGACCAAAAATTGATTGATTACATTCAGAAAAAAATAGACAAGTTGGATACTTTTTACGATCGAATAATCGATGGGGAGGTGTTTTTGAAGGTTGATAAAGATTCGCACCAGGAGAACAAGATACTTGAAGTAAAAATAAATATTCCTGGGCACAATCTTTTTGTTAAAGAACGATCAAGAACTTTTGAAGCGGCTGCAGATGAAGCTTTGGAGGCTCTGAAAGCACAAGTGAAAAAGCATAAAGAGAAAGTTGCTGAACATGTTTAAAAAAAAGCCCTATTTCAAGTTGAAGTAGGGCTTTTTTGGTGATATCGAGCAATAATTACCAATCGCCACCTGCTCCGCCACCGCCAAAACTTCCTCCACCAAAGCCACCAAAGCTGCCACCCCCGCTCGAAAAACTGCCATAGCTACTTCCTCGTCCGCTGCTGAGTGCACTGCCCAATAGCATTCCCGTGAGCAAACTCATGCCGCTACCGCCACCTCTGTTATAGTTGGTGCCACCGCCTCCACCAAATTTTGACAATAACCAGAAAATGCCAAATAATATCGCTAAAAATATCAAAATAGATTTTCCTGAAAGTTTGCCTTTGGCTCCTCCGTCTCCTTTAAATTGTCCAGAAAGAGCACTAATTAGATAGTTTGTGGCTTCATCCAAGCCTTCGTAATACTGCTGATTGCGAAAAGCAGGCTTCATTACTTCTTCAATTATTCGTTTTGAATAAGAATCGGTAACGGTGGCTTCTAAGCCATAGCCAACCTGAATTCTTATTTTGCGTTCTTGAAGTGCTATATAAATCAAAAGGCCATTGTTTTTACCCTTTTGCCCGATGCCCCATGCTTGTGCAAGTCGCATAGAGTAGTCAAACACCTCTTCGTTTTCAATGGAATTTTCGATCACAACCGTAATTTGAGTGGATGTTGAGTCGTTGTAAGTGAAAAGCTTACGTTCTAGTGCCGTTTTCTGTTCTGCAGATAATACATTGGCAAAATCATTGACCAAAATCTGCGGATTTGGTTTTTGCGGTAATTCTTTGGAAAATCCTGTGATTGTAATTGATAGAAATAGAAAATAGAAGAAAATATGTTTCATTGTGAAATGCGGTTATTGAAGCTTTTATAATTTTTTTGTTGTTTAGTTCTCACTAAATGAAATATCATCTGGCAATTCATTTACATCATCAGATTGGTAGGGAAAATTTGCCTTTAGTTGCCTACCAGCAGTTAAAATTCCTTGCACCAAGCCATCTGTAAATGCCCCTGCTTTAAATTTTTCTAGGCAATTTGATTTTATTTCATCCCAAAAATTTGATGGAACTACACTATTTATCCCTGCATCGCCAAGAATAGCAAATTTCTTATCTTCCACAGCTAGGTAGAATAATACGCCATTTCTCAGCTCAGTTTTGTGCATATTCAATGCAGCAAAAACTTCAGATGCACGATCTAATACATTTTTTTTGCACTTATTTTCTAAATGTACTCTCACTTCGCCAGAAGTATTTCTCTCGGCCTCTTTTATAGCATTTACGATGCTTAACTGCTCTGCATCTGAAAAAAAACGTTTTGCCATCTATCTCTGTTTTTAATTATTACGTAAATATAAAAATTAAAACACTATTGCTTGAATTACATTCAAGAAGTTGGCATATCATTGTACATGGAAATTTCGAAACCCTAAAAATGACAGAAAACAGTAACGGTTGGCTCAATAATTATATCCTATTCTTCAAAAATTTTTCTCAAACTGAAGATTTTGCAACCCTTATCAAAAAAATCAACGCGATTGACAATCCTGAGCATTTTATTTATAGTTCCGTACAGCCAACTGGGTTGATGTACGGCTATCCAATTCGTTTTAGTGAAAATAATTTGCCCGAAACACTTGAAGTTGAAGAACATGAAAAGACAAAAATGATTTTGATTGATTGTCTTATCAATTGTTCCCTTTTTCTAAAAACACAAGGGGTTGATAATGAGGAAGATATGGAGGAAGTGCTTCGGCACATTATTGGTAATATTGCCGATTTTTACAATCAGGTATACGCAAACCAAAAATCAATTTCACAAGCAGACGATATTTCAAAAGAGGTAGAAAATTTGATCGATAAAAGGGTGGCTGGTACCAAGAAATGGAACCAGAATTTCTGGACTAGCTACTTTCAGAACAGCCTTTTGTTTTTAGACATTATCTATTTTTCTCGATGGTTGCAACATGGTGATATGGAGCGTTTTAATACAGAGAAAGAAGATATTTATTTTCTAATCATTAAAATAATAGCGGCTTCTGCCAATGCCAATTCTCAAATAGAAAAGGAGGAAGAAATGCTTTTTAAAAATTTTCTCGATTCTACAAAGATGAAAGAAGAAAAAGTGAAAATGGCAAACGACTATTTTTTCAAGGGTATTTCGCTGGATTCTATCGATTTTACTGAGATCGATTCGTGGATAATAAAAAAATATTTACTTGAAATTGCGATTTTGATTATTTGGAGCGATCGCTTGCTCGAAGATTCTGAAAAAGGTTTTTTGGTGCTTCTTACTGCCAAATTAGGATTTACTGAATTGGAATTAGACGAAAGTTTGTTGGCAATAGAAGGTTTTGTATTGTCTAACTGGGAAAAAATTCCATATAAAAATAACAGCGACTTCGACACTGTAAATGAAAGCTTGGTGAATAGAATGAATGTTGCCATCGGCAACCGATTGAAATTGGCTGGTTTGAAATTTCCAAAATCGGATGAATTTGATGCAATTATAAAGAAATCGCTTGTTGCGACACTTTCTGACGAAGAGAACAAGATTTTGAAAGGTTATTTGCTCGAATTAATCAAAGAGATACCATCTTTAGCCATTTTTCTGCTACCAGGTGGTTCTATTTTATTGCCTCAATTGTTAAAATCTCTTTCAAATAGTACTGAAATTTTGTAATCTAACTACAAAGCTTTAAGTTTTGAAATGGTTTCTATCGGGTTTGCCGATGAAAATACGAAATTGCCCGCTACCAAGGCATCGGCTCCATTTGCTTTTAGAAGTGCTCCAGTTTCGATATTTACGCCACCATCAATCTCAATCAACGCTTTTGATTTTTTGCTTTCAATAAGATTTTTAAGTTTTGAAACCCTGTCAAGTGTATTAATAATGAACTTCTGTCCACCGAAGCCAGGATTTACAGACATTACTATTACCAAATCTAAATCGGCAATAATATCTTCTAACAAATTGATATTTGTATGCGGATTGATGGCCACACCAGCTTTGCAACCTACTTGCTTTATCAATTGAATAGTTCGATGCAGGTGTGTACAAGCCTCGAAATGAACAGAAATGTGTGCTGCACCGGCATTTTTGAATGCCTCAATGTAGTTATCTGGGTTCACGATCATCAAATGCACATCCATTGGCTTGGTGGCATGTTTGGCGATGGCCTCGCAAACTGGTATGCCAAACGATATATTTGGCACAAATGAACCATCCATTATATCTATGTGCAGCCAATCTGCCTTGCTCGCATTTAACATTTCAACATCGCGCTGAAGATTGGCAAAATCGGCTGAAAGCAGAGAGGGGGAGATAATCATTGGTTAAGTAAAATACAGAAAAGTATATTATCGTTTAATTTTTATCATAATTGGCGTGAAAAGCATCTTTTTCTGATATAATGGGCTGCAAAGTAGGCCAAAGAATGTTAAAAAGTGGGTCGTTCCAACGAATGCCCTTTTCTTTTCCTGGCGAATAAAACTGCGAGACTTGGTAATTCACCTCTACATTATCAGTAAGAGTGCAAAAACCATGTGCAAAACCTTCGGGAACGTACAGCATACGTGAATTATCATCACTCAATTCTACAGAGATATGTTGGCAATAGGTTGGTGAATTTTTCCGAATATCAATAATTACATCCAAAATAGCTCCTTTTGTACAGCGAATCAATTTGGCTTCTTCAGCTCCATCGATCTGGTAGTGCATACCTCTGATTGTGTTTTTGAACCTGGAGAGCGACATATTGGTCTGTGGCATGGTGGTATTCAAGCCATGTTTTGCAAACTCATCTGCACAAAAAGTGCGTGCAAAAAAGCCTCGTTCGTCTTGTCGTTTTTCGATGTCAATAATAAAGGCGCCCTTTAATTTGGTTTCGGTAAAAATCATTCTCCTAAAATGAGTTTAATGTAAAGATGAAAAAAATAAATACAGAGAAAGTGGTCTGTTTGTTAATTAACCTTCTTGTTTCTGTTCTCGGTTTCTATCCCAGAAACGGTAGATATTGTACACAAAACTCAAGGACAGTATCGCAATTTGTGGATAGCTGTGGTGCATAATTGCCAGATAAAGCAAAGCCATCACGCCCAATCCGCCAATCATGTTGTCGCGATTCATGGTTTTGTAAAGCTTCGCTGGGTTTCCTGTCATTTCATCAAAGTTGAACACAAATTCTTTGATAGTTGAAAACGCTACAAAAAAGATACAACCAAAGCCAAACAACTCTAGCGTTGTTTCAAAATCGAGACTAAAACCCATGAGCACTTTTTATTTTTTTGCTAAATAGTAAAAAATTTCCTTTTTAAGCAAATCCGGGCGCTCGCTCGACACCACATGTCCAGTAGCGGGTAGTATAAAAGTGCGTAATGGTGCATTTGTAAGCATTTTCTTGGCAAAATTAATATTTGAAGTATCTACCATCCAATCATCAGCACCGTGCATGAGTGTGGTAGGCATCGTGATTTTTGACCAATATGGAATCATCTTTTTTAATTCTGCACACCTTGAATATTTTTCATCTGTTGCCACATTCATCGAATTTGGCAGTAGCCATCTGATAACGGTGAGCCTTCCAAAAAATGAAAACCACCAAAATCTCTCTTTATCAGGATCTAAATCGGCACCTAAAAGCAATAAACTTTTGATATTATTAGAATTGTTTGCTGCGAGTGCTGCCGCTACTGGTGCCCCAAACGACCGACCGACCACATAAATCGCTTTATGTAAATTGCTGTCAACTATTGGTTGTAGGTACTGAGCCTGCTTTTCGATCGATTTTTCTACCAGGCCATAACCAGATTTGCCATAGCCCGCCCTATCTACCGAAATCATGTGAAACTTACTTTGCAACATACTGTCGTCTAGCAGCTGAATGTAGCCATACCAAGCCCCAGGTGCTCCATGAATAAACAGTAAGAGGGGCAGACTGTCATTGCCGACTTCGGCATAGTGAATGGTTCTATTATCTACTTTATAAGTTTTAAAATGGGGCTTGTATCGCTTGGCTTGGTAGTAAGTAGTGACATCAGAATCCGTCATTTGGTAGCCTCTAAAACACGATGTCCAAAACAAAAGCGTAGATATGAAAAGTGCAAATATTAATAATTTGAATTTTGTGCTTTTGTGTTTTGCCATGATTTGTTAAGTATTGCTATTCATACTTTTATTGTAGGGTAGGTAATCTTTGCCCAATGTATAAAATAGTTGGAATATTACAAATTTTGCAATGGGCAGAAAGCAGTTATTTATGTACTTAAAAATCAACATTTTCGCGAAAAATGAACACTTATAAAAGCATTTATGCCTCAGATTGCTGTGCTCGACACATATTTCACTAGCAATCTTTTTGCTATTGGCAATAGACTTTCGTCTAGTGGTATTTCTATTTTGCTTTCAATTAAATAAGTGCCCGGATTGGGCAGCTTTTTGAATCTTTTTATCAAATCTACCTTCATATTTTCGTACGAATTGCCCACACCACGCCTCTGAGCTTCTAGAAATCTTGTGTGTACGCCTCTGTATTGCTCTTGAACACTTTGAAAAATGGTGATTTGGTATTCGTAAATTCTAGTAAGTCGTGAGTCTATTTCCGATACAAACAAATAGCCTTCGTCTGGATGCAAAGGTGATAAACCGATCGGTGAAATCTGCATTTTGCTTTCAAAATTTTCGTACAACTCTTTTCCATTTGATAGATGCACTTTGAATTCGGGAATGGCAAAAGAAATAATGCTTTCAATTTCTTCCATCAATTCACCATCATCGACAATGTTTTCATATATCATCTGCAATTTCTCAAAATCTGGTTGCGACAAACGTTCTGGAAAAGCATTCTTAATGAGCTGCTTATTGTCTTTCAGCAAGATCAAGTTTTGAAAATGAAAAATCAAATCTGAAAGCACAGGATAAAGTTTTTTATCGCTAAAATTTGATTTCACACCTTGTAAATATGCCAACAGCACATATTTTTTGTACTCAAAATCTATAAGACCTTCGGTGAGCCAATTGTTGCTTAATGCTTTCATGGTATTTATTGGTATATGGTTGAAAACTAAATACTTATGTCAATATTTGTATTAATACGAAAACTTAACAAATAGTTAACATTAAGTCAATATCAAGTACAATTATTTTTAACAATTGTGTATAAGAGCAAACATGATTGGTGTGGTTTTGAAAAAAAATAACCTAAAAACGCGCTGCTACTACCACATTTTCTTTGAACGATTTAGTTTCTCCTTTTAAATTGAAAACCTCGATATATATCATATAATTACCAACCAATGCTTTTCTTCCGAGTTCATCAAGACCATCCCACTGAAAAAAGCTTTGGTTTCCCACGTTTTGGTTTTTCACTAATTTTTTTATTACCCTGCCTTCTAAATCGTAAATGGTAATATTTGCAACATTTGAAATATCAGTAGAGTTGAAAGTGATAGTGGTAAAATCTAAATATCCATCTTGATCGGGCGAGAATACTTTGGGAGTAATATCGACCACTTTATCAGCAATTGTAAAGTTTGAAATTTGAGAATTTTGAAAGCCTGGCGTGGCGAAACCACTATTTTGAGATGCTGATGCCCAATTCTCAGGTGTATTGGTTGGCAGATCGAAATTCACTCTTTCGAGCGAAACGCCTTCTTTGTCATCGATTAATTTCAAATGGTAATCGTCTTCATATTGAAATAAGTCAATTATTTTAAAATTCTCATTTACAAGCACTACGGTGCTTTTATCATCGTTATAAGATGGTAGGCTTTCTATTTCTATAAAATTTGTGTCAATCGCATTCGGATAATTGTTCTTGACATTGGCAGCGTTGTCGGTGAATACACGGTAAGTTTTAGGTTGAATTAATGTGTTTTCGGTAGTAATTTCTCTGTAACTGCCAACTATATCGCCAACAACATTTGCAAAGTGCCAGTTTTTGATATTTATATTTTTATTGGAGCGATTGTAAACTTCCACGAAATCGCTACCGCCTGTCCGCGGATTGAATAAAACTTCGTTGATAATCAGATCGAAAGAATCGGCTTTTTCGGCTTGAATAAACGAACTTGAATTGGGCGTTGCGATAAAGTTTCCAACGCAATCTTTTATTTGACTTACCGAAACTGAATAATTTTGATTGGTAATAATACTGGGTGAAAGTTTCAAAAGTATCTTGTCTGTTTCGATAGCTAAAACTTCGGCATTGATGCCATTTGATATTGTATAAGCAGCATTTGAAGCCGACAAACTATCTATTGGTTCGTTGAAATACAACAACAAACTATCTTTCGAACTGGCAAAAGCACGGATTGCCAATGGTGGTGAATTGTCTGGATTTACAGCAAAATTGGAATTTACTTTCCCTGGCGTGCCACCCAGACTATTGCTTGAAGCAAGCCAGTTATTGGCTGTGCCACAAGGGTTTAATGGGTCTATCTGTTCCAATGTCCAGCCGCCATCTTTTTTTTCTTCATCTCGATACCAAGTATCGATGTAATTTACTTTTGAAATGGTAATATTTTCAGGGGAAACCAATTTTATGAGATCGCCAGAGGAATTTAAAGATGGGAACGAAACCACGCCATAGGTATCGCCATAGGGTTTGAAATTTGCCACATTTGAGGTGTTGCACAATATTAAGTAGCCATTTGGCTTGATAACTGCACTCGAAGGCATTCGACCCGGAACAGTGGTAGCATCAAAAATTTTGAAATTGCTTAGATCGAGTAGGTCGCTGGTGTTGTTGAATAATTCAATGAACTCTGCTTCAGGCAGATTTTTTACCGGGTTTTCGTCTGCCATTATCTCGTTTATCACCACATCAAAAGGCTTTGGTTTTCTGCCAACGCCAATAGTTTGTGTGTAAATATCTAGTTTATTGCCGGAGCAATCGTATAAATCTTGAATTTGGATAGTGTAAGATTTTCCTTCTAAAAGTGGCGTAGCTAGGTTGATAAAACTGGTATCGGCATTTTGAATTGATAAGCTGGCGTCTGAAATATTTCTATCGCTGATTGTAACGGCCGATAGCAAATTTTGATGGTCTATTCCTTCAGAAAAAACAACATTTATTGCTGAGCTATTATTTATTAAAATGCTGTTAATGAGTGGTTTGGCTGAATCTTGGGCGATACTAAATATAGAATTGATGCTATTTGGTGTGCCACCTTTCGCATCTTTAGATGCCGCCCAATTGTACTTTCCTCCACAATTTTTTGAAGGATTTATTCTTTCTAGCGACCAGCCTCCTTCCGCTTTTGAATCATTTTTGTACCAGTCAGGCTTGTAGTTTATCTGATCGATTGTTACCGTTTTCAGATCAATAAGAGTTAATAAATCGCCTGTTTTATTTAGAGAAGGAAAACTACTTACTACTGCAATTTTTCCTGTCCCCGAAAAAAGATTTGCATTTGTTTCGGAGGTTAATAACAAATATTTACTCGGTTCAATAATCGAATTTGGAGCGATTTTGCCATTTGACGAAGCAGTTGCGTCTTTTATTTTAAAGTTTGATACATCCAATAAATCGCTCGTGGTATTGTACAATTCGATGTATTCAGCTGGTGGCAAGCCAACTTGAGGCTCTGGCTGGGCCATTACTTCATTGATAATAATTTCACCAACTTGAGGCAAACGAGCCAGACCAATGGTAGAAATGGTGTCTGAAATACCAATACCTTCGCAATTTTTGATGCCTGAAATGGTAAATTGATAAGGCCTGCCTTCCGTAAGATTAATAGAAGTAAAAAGTTTGAGTGTATCTTGTTTATAATTGTAAGGTACTGGTAAATAGGCTGTTACATTATTCCCAAAAAGATAACTTCCTGTTTTGAATGTAGAAGTATCCATAGGTTGATTAAAAATAACTTCTAGCTGAAATGTATTTTTAGTAACAATATTTTTGATTTGTGGAGCCTCGCTTTGGTTGCTGAATACAGAATTTTGAGTGCCAGGTGTGCCGCCATTTTCGTTAGTAGTAGCTTTCCAATTGGCCTCGCCAGAGCAAGGATTTTTTGGGTTGATTTGTTCTAGAGAGAAGCCTCCATCGTTTCTGTCAGTATCTTTGTACCAACTCGATTTGTAGCTTATTTGATCGATTGTTTTGCCAGTTCGATCTTTAAATGTGATGGTTTCGCCACCATCAGTAAGCCCAAAACCAAGAAGTGTGTATATGTTTAAAGTGGGAAATTGGGTAAGCAATTGGGTTCTGGCATTTTCTGTGGCTACAATTATGCCAAATCCATTGCCTACAATGGAAAAATTTCTTGTTAATGGTCGTTTTGTACTGCCATCTATGATTGTGTCACCTAGTAAATTAATGGCGTTGTCGGTATTATTGTACAATTCCAAATATTCAAAAGCAGGAATGTCATTTGGTGCAGGGTTTACGTCAGCCATCAATTCATTGATGGTTATGTCTCTGTAATTCAAAGCGTTGCCGGTATTGGTGATGGGTGGCGATACCAATGTAGAGACAAAATCTATCGCAGTTGGGCTCATCAAATTCCCCGATAAATCTGCAATACCTGAAATAGAAATCGTATTGTTTGAGAGGAAAGAATTTGCATATGAAATTATAAGAGAAGTATTTGATAAAGACATACTTTCGACACTATTATTATCCAAATCAAAAACCCCATATTTGCCCAAAATGGGCAATTTAGGCTTTTCGCTCAGGTCTATATTGATTGTATTGCTGTTTTCGATATTGTAGCCTAAAATACTGATGGCAAGATTGTCTGTAATTGTACTTACAAATATGTTGTCCAAATAAATATTTTTGACAAACGATGCTGTGACAATATTATTAAAAATAAAATGCTTACTGCTTGTATAAGTGCCTTCTGTAAAAACAGCCTCAGGTGCTCCAAAATTGATACTAGTTGCCGTTTTAACAAATAAGCTCCATTGCGCTACATTGTCTCTTTTCACCTTTATTTCGATGTTGTGAGACGTAGAAATATTGGTTGTTCCACTTGCTACTAAAGTATTTACAGCACCATTCTGCCGATAAAACTCAACCACATCAGCTGACAGATCTTTGCCAAATCTTAAATAGTAGCCATTTAAAGTGGTTGCAGAAAGATCGTATGTATTCGCCACAAGATAAACTTTGGTAAAATTGCTATTTGATGGTGAGAAATTTTGCCTTAAAGAAAAGTTCCACTCTACCCCACCCAACGTGGTCAATACTAAAGGTGTTTCGATCGTGCAATTGCCCGCACCAGGGGCATTGAGCTGAAGCTGACCCAAGCCATTGACTGTGTAGCAAGAAGTAAGACCACTCCAAGTTGGATTGTTTTGCAATTCGCCATCAGAAAAATCATCTACTATCTGTGCATTGGCCATCAACCCCAAAATACACAAAATCGAGCTAGCAATTGTCTTAATTCTATCCACCTTTACTATTTATTTATTTACTTTGCAGTCCTTTATTTGAAATATTTTAAAAGTAAAGAAAAAACGAAATAGATAAGTTAAGTAAATATTAAATATAAGATGAAAGTAGCTTTAATTGGTGCAACAGGCTTGGTAGGTGGTGAAATGTTGAAAGTGTTGGAAGAAAGAAATATTTTGATTACAGAATTTTATCCTGTAGCATCAGAAAAATCTATAGGAAAAGAAATCTTTTTTAAAGGGAAGCCTTATAAAATAATAAGTGTAGAAGATGCCATTGCCAATAGGCCACAAATTGCCATTTTTTCTGCTGGTGGCAGCACTTCATTGGCTCTTGCCCCTCGATTTGCCGAGGTTGGTACTTTTGTGATTGATAATTCTTCTGCGTGGCGAATGGACCCGACCAAAAGATTGGTGGTCCCAGAGGTAAATGCCCACGTAATAGGCAAAGACGATAAGATCATAGCCAATCCCAATTGCTCTACCATTCAGATGGTGCTTGTTTTAAACCCTTTGCATCAAAAATACAAGATAAAAAGGGTGGTCGTTTCTACGTACCAATCGGTGACTGGCACGGGCAAAAAAGCTGTAGATCAGTTATTTAATGAAAGAAAAGGGATAGAAGGGGAACGAGCATACAAGTATGAAATAGACTTGAATTTGATTCCTCAAATAGATGTGTTTCTTGAAAATGGCTATACAAAAGAGGAGATGAAGATGGTGAACGAAACAAAAAAGATTTTGGGCGATGAATCTATTCAAGTTTCGGCCACCGCTGTGCGTGTACCCGTTATTGGTGGTCATTCCGAGAGCGTAAATATTGAATTTTACAACGATTTTGATTTAGATGAGCTTAAAACGATCGTGGCTAACACAGAAAATGTGATTTTGCAAGACGACCCAGCCAATCAAATATACCCAATGCCAAAAAATGCACACGGCAAAGATGAGACTTTTGTAGGGCGTATTCGCAGAGACGATACCCAGCCCAACACCCTAAATATGTGGATAGTATCGGACAATTTGAGGAAAGGAGCGGCTACCAATGCCGTGCAAATAGCCCAATATTTGATCGATAAAAAGTTGGTTTAACAAACGTATAACGCAGCTAGGGTTTCAAACCCTGCAAACCTAGTCTGCGGTAAATTAAGCCAAGATAAATACTACTAGATATGTCTCAAATCAATTTTATTACCACAAATGACCTTGCTTTAAAAGTGAAAAACTTATTAAAGACCTACAAAGAGGCTCATTCAATTAAAAAAGTATTGGATATTCCGGCAGGAGAAGGTGCATTGAGTCAGTTTATGAAAGAAGAATTGAATTGGGATGTTTCCGCCTCCGATATCGATTCTTCTAAATGGAAATATGACGACTTGAATCTTGTAGAGGCCGATATGGGCAGAAAAATACCGTTTGAAGATAACAGTTTTGATCTTGTAGTCTGTCTGGAAGGCATCAAACACGTTACAGACATAGCTACATCTGTAAATCATCTTTCTAGGGTTTTGAAATCGCAAGGCTTATTGCTCATCACAATACCAAACGACTTAGCGCTTGAAGTAAGGTTACGTTATTTTTTTGATGGCTTTGTAGACGTAGATTGGCACAATCCGATGAGCCATGAATCTGAAGAATCGAAAAGTTTTCTATATGCGAATAGCATGATACAATTGCCGCACTTAAACTATTTCTTCGAGAAAAATGGTTTAAAGATTGTTGCTACAGACACATCAAGATTTAGAGTTAAAAGCGTGCTGTTAGCCATCTTATTTTATCCGATCATCTTTTTTAAAACCTCGAAAGCATGTGGAAACAAGGTGTTCTTAAGAAAATTAATGTGTTCGTTTACGTGGTTGGCCGGTAGGCACAACATTATTATTTGTCAAAAAATCGGCTGAGCTATCTTTTTTTTCTTCGTATGCATTTCGTGCCTTTGCTATAAAGGTTTCAAACCTATATTTTGATAGGCTACTGCCTTTATAGCGTTTATCATCTTAACACCCTATATATGTTTAAAAACAAGCGTCTGCTTCTTGTCTATTTGATCGTATTGGTCGATGTAATAGCTGGTTCGGCCATCTGGCCAGCTTTTCCCGCCTTTGTATCTGGCCTTGAAAAGCCTCAAATATGGCTTGCGATTGGCACCGCCCTCTTTCTGGGCATTCAATTGTCAACAGCACCTTTGCTTGGCAAGCTCTCGGACAATGTAGGCCGCAAACCCGTTTTTATCATTTCGGCTATTGGTACATTTTTCTCACTATTATTACTATCTCCAATCAAAGCATGGTCGTATTTTGCTAACAGGACGGCCGATGGTTTTACCAATGGTGTGTACGCAGCCGTTCGCTCAGCAGTTACTGATATTTCTGATGAAAAAGACATTATGGAAAATGTGGGAATGGAAGGTACGATTGTGGCCGTAGGGTTTGTAATAGGGCCTATGTTAGCTGGCTTGCTTTTAAGCGTAACCAATGCTACTGGCGAAGCTGCTACTTTTTCACTTATTTGTATGGGCTTGATAGTTTCTGCGATAAATGTTGTTCTGTGTTTATTTTTTAAAGAAACATTGAAGAATAAAACATCGCTCACATCATCTGAAGTGCTAAAACAAATGCGTGAGGCGCTTGACATTACCCAATTGTGGAACAAACTATTGCTGAAAGACAAGGCATCGCCTGGGCTGCTAAAAGTGGTAATATTGCAGTTATTCCTGACGCTTAGTTTAGGATACTATTCTTATTTTATTACTTATTTGAGCTTTGGAGCGTTGCATTTGAGTGTAAGAGATATTTCTTATTTCTTCATCTACTTTGGCACGCTTAGTATTTTTACTTATTACTTTTTCTATACCTACATTGTCAATAAAATCCATCATCAGTCATTCATTATTTGCATGGCAGTGATGGGTATAGCTACGCATGTCGCATACGCCAACACTGGTACTTCACTTTTGGCCATGTACGTGATTGTGACCCTCGACACCATTACCATTTCACTTTTGCCAGGCGTTCTCGATGGATTGGTAGCCCAATTTTCAGAAGACGAAGATAGGGGCGAATTATTTGGTATCACCCAAGCATTGAATGGCGTGGCGAGTTTAGCAACCACCGTTGTATTTGGTGTTGTATCTGTTTGGTCGCTCGAAATGCCTTTTTATTGGTTTGCAATATGCCTCGTTCCTTTGGTGGTATTGAGAATAAGCAAGGAAAAAATAAAGCGATCCAATACCAATTGAGATCATTTGGTAGCCGTGCCAAAACTAGGTCTCGCAAAGCATCATGGTCTTTCCAGATCAAATGCATTCAACAGCAGTCATTGCATTACTGATCCTACGGCCAATTATGATTTCAAGGCGACTGATTTGACCAGACAACTGTTGCCTACCTTACCCTCAAAATGGCGAACAGCTTAGGAAATGCTTTTTACCTCATTTCCCATCAAAAATGCACCAATATCCATTCTTTTTTTGCCTTCAAGTTGCAAATCTTCTATTATTATCTCTCCATCACCTGTACCCACTACCAAAGTCTTTTTGTTTCTGACTTCAAAATTAAAAGGTTGCAATATCGGATGGGTCGTAGCATCGCGGTGATATTCTGCTTTGTAGATTTTACAATACATGCCATTAATGTGGCAAAAAGCAGTGGGATACGGACTTAGGCCGCGGACAAAATTCTTGATTTGTGCAGCACTCCAATGCCAATCTATTTTGCAATTTTCTTTAAATATTTTAGGGGCATGTTTCAATTCAGCCGTTTGAACTTGGGCAATAGGTACAACGCCATCATTTTCAATGAGTTGCACTGTTTTTAGTATCAATGCTGCTCCCCTGTTCATCAATCTTTCATACAAAGAGTCAACGGTATCATTCTCTAAAATGGGTTCTTTTTCTTGCAAAATCAAATCGCCCGTATCGATTTCATGTTTCAGGAAAAAAGTCGTTACACCTGTCTCAGTTTCCCCGTTAATAATAGCCCAATTGATCGGTGCAGCACCTCTGTATTGAGGCAAAAGCGATGCGTGGAGGTTAAAAGTGCCCATTGGAGGCATATTCCAAACCAATTCGGGTAGCATCCGAAACGCAACTACTATTTGCAAATCAGCTCTTAATGCCTTCAGTTCTGCCAAAAAATCCTCGTTTTTTAGTTTCTCAGGTTGCAAAATAGGCAGACCGACCGATTTTGCATATTCTTTTACAGGAGTTTCGCCCAGTTTGAGACCTCTTCCTTGCGGTTTATCTGGAGCTGTAATTACCGCAACTATATTATATCCATTTTCCACCAGCAACTTCAAACCAGGAACCGCAAATTCGGGTGTTCCCATGTACACAATTCTCAAATTTCTCATTCTATTTTATCAATTTCTATTCGCCTACCATCACAAATGGAGCCCAATAGTACGGAAATTTATACTTTTTTAACATTTGCAATTGTGCATCTCTTAGCGATTGACGCTTATTTTTCGACTGCACTAAATTGGTATAAAAAGCGATCATTAAATCTTTTGTGGCTAGGTCGTCTACCGTCCAGAGGCTCATAA
>JBJXGB010000142.1:0-28789 GCA_046152935.1 Cytophagales bacterium | reverse complement strand
TCTCTTTATTATTAAATCTAGAAGCAAACATTTCTTCGTAGTTGCCCAACATGCCTATTATCAATTCAGAAATTTCTCGCACAGGGAAATTTGGCTGTTCGCTGTAGGTAATGTAATCGCAAAGTTTGTTTTCAATCACATATTTGGTAAAAAGCGGGCTCGCATTGCGCTTACACAAAAACCTTACCTCGGTGCTCACCATCAACGGATAATCAATAATATCGTCAAATGTCGAGGCAAGCTCGCTGTGTTTTATCCCAAATTCAGTTTTTAGCAGTTCAATTGGCTCAAATTTATCTCTGTAGCCTGCAAACACCACATTTAAGCGCTCTCGTTCGGCAAATTCAAAAGCGGTTTGGTTGTTTTGCCCTGTTATGATGGCAATAAGCGGCAATTGTCCAAATTTTAGCCAATACGCATATCTAATGGTGTGCAAAGCCATCGAATCGGGCTCTGCAAAATCGCTCGTTTTTGCTCCACCTTTTCTGCCATCATTAAATACGCCATCCCAATCAAAAATAAAGCCTTTAATTTTACCAATCTTTTTACTAAGTTCTATCGAAGGGGTAATAAACTGCCCACCAAGCGATTCAAAAATTTCTGTGGTTTCTTTTATTTGATCTTTGGTAAAAAATGGTTTGGTCATGAATGTCTGGGTATTGAGCTTGCCTTTTGTGAATTTTTGACCTTAAATCAAATATCTGAAATGCAAGGTAATACATTCGTACTATTTTCTGAAATCTAAACTTCAAGATTTCACTCTAGCGTACATTTTAAATCAGTTTACCTTTTTTTTCTCATATTTGAGCCTATTAACAAAATTCCATTTTTGAAAATTCTACACGTAAGCCCCTCTTATTTTCCAGCTTTGCAGTTTGGAGGCCCCATTCAATCAGTGCATTTATTAAACAAAACGCTTGTAAAAAATGGAGTTGAGGTTGATGTTTTCACCACCAATGCAGGGCTCGATTCTAGAAATTTCAGTGCCAAAAAATGGGCTTATTTGGATGGAGTAAGGGTTAAATACTATTCATTTTGGGGCTACATTCACTACAATTTCTCAGTATCAATCCTGATTGCGTTATTCAGAAATATAAGAAAATACGATGTTGTTCACATCACAGCTGTCTGGAATTTCCCTGTTTGGGCGGCATCTTTTGCATGCCAATGGCACAAAATACCCTATATTATTTCGCCCAGAGGTACAATATACCCCGAAACCATTGCAATCAAATCATCCACCTTTAAAAAAATTTATTACCAGTTCGTAGCCAAAAATTGCCTAGAAAAAGCCAGTTGCATTCACTTTACTGCTTTAGACGAAGAAATAAAAGTGAAGACATATTTAAAATTAAAAACAAACTCAGTTGTGATAGCCAATGGCATTGATCTAGCCGATTATATTACTAACAATGCAATTGAAAACACAAAAACGCACAAACCTTATATATTATTTTTGGGTAGAATAAATTACAAAAAAGGGCTCGATATTTTATACAATGCATTTGCTGAAATTCGTGGCTTTGGCATTGATTTACAGCTTGTTATCGTAGGGCCAGACAGCGACAATTACAAATCTACGCTCGACAAATTGGCAAAATCACTATCCATTTCCGAACATATTATTTACAAAGGACAAATGGAAGGCGAAGCCAAAATTGATATGTATAAAAATGCCTTCTGCTTTGTATTGTCATCTTATTCTGAAAATTTTGGCATGAGCGTGGTCGAAGCTATGGCTAGTGGTTGTCCAGTTGTAATTTCCGATAAAGTAGGCATTTTTGAAGATGTACTTGCTAACGAAGCTGGGGTAGTAACAAAAACCGACTATCAAGAAGTAGCAAAAGCCATAATGGAGCTTCAAAATAATATTTCGCTAAAAAATAAAATAACTAAAAATGGGTTACAAATGGTAGAAAAACTGTATTCTATACAAGGAATTTCCCTAACATTTATAGATTTATACGAAACACTAGCCCAATGACTTTTGTAAGCGAGATTACTGCCCATTTAAACCTTGAAATTCCTACCCAATACCAAGAAAGCTACGACAATTGTGGCTTACTCGTGGGCTCGCCCAATATTCAAATAAAGCAAATTCTCGTTACCCTCGATGTTACCGAAGAGGTTGTAAATGAGGCCATTGCGACCAATTGCAACTTAATTATTGCCCACCACCCTATCATTTTCAAAGGCATCAAAAGCCTCACTGGCAAAAATTATTTCGAGAGAGCTATCATCAAAGCCATCAAAAACGATATTGCCATCATTGCTGTTCACACCAATTTAGACAATATTGCTGGAGGCGTAAATTTTAAAATTGCCGAAAAACTAGGCCTTCAAAACATCAAAATTCTTGCCCCAAAATCAGATTTATTGCGTAAACTCACCGTTTTTGTGCCTACAGACAAAGTTTCAAGCTTAACTGAGGCGTTGCACATCGCAGGTGCTAGCAATATTGGTAATTACAGAGATTGTAGTTTTATATCCGAAGGTGTGGGCTCGTTTCGCCCAAATGAAAATGCAAACCCAACGATCGGTCAAAAAAACAAATTAGAGCAAGTTGCCGAGGCGAGAATAGAGGTAATTTTCACCATAGATATAGAGAAAGCTGTGATTGCAGCGATGAAAAAAGCACATCCGTACGAAGAAGTGGCTTACTATATTTCCAAATTGGAGAATGAAAACCAGCACGTTGGTGCGGGTGCCATTGGCGATTTGCCGCAGGAAATGCGAACAGAATATTTTCTCGACAAAATGAAAGCCATTTTTAGGGCAAAAACCATTCGTCACACCAAGCAATTGAAAGATACAGCCAAAAAAATAGCCGTTTGTGGCGGAGCAGGGAGTTTTCTACTCCAAAATGCCATTTCGCAAAATGCAGACATATTTGTGAGCTCCGATTTTAAATACCACGAGTTTTTCGATGCTGAAGATAAGATAATGATAGCCGACATTGGGCACTACGAAAGCGAACAATACACAAAAGATTTAATTCAAGAAATAATATTAAAAAAATTTCCTAATATTGCAGTCCTTTTGTCAAAAATTAACACCAACCCCGTCTTTTACACCTAATTTGCATGGAACAAACCGTAGAGCAGAAACTAGAATCCCTTCTAAAACTGCAAGCAATTGATTCTAATATAGATGATATAAAAAAAGTGAGAGGCGATCTTCCCGAAGAAGTTCGCGACATTGAAGATGAAATTATTGGATTTGAAACTCGCATTGGCAAATACAATGAGGAAATCAAATCACAAGATGAGGTAATCGCAGGATTTAAGAATGGCATAAAGGATGCTGAAAAGCTCATAAAAAAATATGAAGACCAACAATCAAACGTGCGAAACAACCGCGAGTTTGATGCCATTTCAAAAGAAATAGAACTTCAGCAATTGGAAATACAACTCTGCGATAAAAAAATCAAAGAGGCCATTTTCAAAATCGACCAAAAGAAAAAAGATATCGAAAGCACTACTTTGGCTTTGGATGCAAGAAAATCGGATTTAGCAGCCAAGAAATCGGAACTTGACGTAATCATTGCCGAAGGCGAAGAAGAAATAAAAGTGCTGATGAAAAGCCGTGACACTGCTTCTAAAAATGTAGAAGAAAAACTTTTCACCTCTTACATGCGTCTGCGCAACAATTTTCGTAATGGCTTAGCAGTAGTATTTGTGAAGCGAGATTCTTGTGGAGGCTGTTTCAACCAAGTGCCTCCTCAACGCCAAGCCGAAATCAAAGAGAAGAAAAAAATAATTGTTTGCGAGCATTGTGGCCGAATATTGGCTGGTGTCGAAATGATAGCCATTCCAGAAGTAGTAGCCAAGAAAGGCAGTTCGCTAAAAGAAGTGAAAGAAGCCGCCAAAGAAAAAGAGTTGGCTTTGTAAATGAATCAAAATTTGGTTAATAAAAAAGGCTTTAATTTCGCAATTGAAGCCTTTTTTATTTGCACCACGTCAGCAAATCGATTTTGAATCTGTTGGCAAAAAACTAAATAGCTCGGTCTAAACATTTCTTATTTTCCAGCCCAACAAATTGTAATATTTTATTAGGTAATAATATTCGGTCTCTGGATTGAATTTTTCGTAAAAACTGGCTACTGAGGCTATTTCTGAACCCTCAAAATCAAAAATCAACGCTTTTTCTGCGTTTTCTTCAATGATCTTATTAATAAGAAAAGGAATAGCTTTACTGTTTTTACCTTCTGTCGTAGGTGCACCCATTAAGTAATAAATACGATGCAAATCATTGATAATGAAGTAAATAGCAACAATTGTGTTGGTAGGTAACAGTACCAAGTATATGCTGCCAATCTGCTTTTCAAAGCATATATGCATCATCTTCCCAAATCTTTCAAATACCTCATCGTCAAATTGAGAGAAGTGTTTTCCATACGCTTCCCGATACATATTTATTACCAAAGGAATACCTTCAAGGCCCAATTTGCCAATTTTACAACCATTTTTTTCTGCCGACTTCAAATTTCTCTTCAACGTATCGCGGTACCCATTTTCAATTTTGGAGAAAGATTGATTGAGATTTAGAACAAAATTTTTCTTTCGCGTGGCGTAATTTTGGAAACGGTCATCAAATAGGTTGGAACTAAAAAGATAATCGACTTTCACAAAATATGTAGGAATTTCAGCAATGAAATCAAAGATATTTACATCAATATTCGCAGAAAAAACACCCAATTGCTGAATAAATGGCGGATGGTAAATGTATCTCAAGCCAAATTTCGATTTCCATGGCAATGGCATTACAGCTTGGTAATCGCCAAGTATCAACGCACTCCAATGCTCGACCATGCTATCAAGATACCAAGAAAAGGCATAAATTTTTGAATTTGAAGACTGTGCAATACATTTATCCCAGAGAATAATGTCGATTTGCGACCTCCGAACATACTTTATGCCGTTCATCTATACCTTATTTTAAATGAAAAATGTGATTTTAAAACGGATTGCTTCACTTATAAACTTTCGGCATTTCGATTTATTCTCATTAATGCTACCTCAGCTCCTATGGCAAATGTGGTGCAAAAATAAGGTGCAGAAATATACAGCATTCTGCCTACATCGCCAGAAAGTAATATATGAACGCCAACAATTGGTAAGATACAATAAAGAACTGGTGAAACAGAAATAGCAATTGTTCTTGCATGCAGCATGCTATAAAAGAAGAAAAAATTGAAAACTCCAAAGGTGAAAAATATTTCAGCCAATCCTTTTATAGATAGCATTCTAAATAGTGAATATTGAATATTTTCAAGGTGATTTATGGCATTTTGAAAACCTTCAATATTACCACTGGTACTGACAGCACTAATTTGCAAACGGATGACATAAAAAATTCCAACACCTACCATAAAAGCAATGGAATTCAATACTATTTTCTGTCTATTAAAATAAAAAGCAATGGGAACAAACAATAAAAACGACTCTTTCGCGACAAGCCCAATCAGCAAGGCGAAACAGATCAACCATTGATTGCCATTGAGTAAGCCGTAGATCAACGAAAAGACAACTACCAAATAGAGACTATCAATGTATGGCATTCCCGCGATGTAAAATGCCCATCTGCTTGAAAGAAAAGCAATTACAGCGATCATGCAAGCGATCAAACTTACTTTGTGCCAATGGCATATCTTGAAAATTAAGAATGCGGAAAAGCTCACAAGGATAGAATTAATGATAAAAAAAGCAAGCCGCAGCGACCAATCGAAACCACCTCTTGTTTTCCAGATGAGAGGGTAAATAAAATCGATCGTGCTGGCCAAACTGCCTGCCAAAAAAGGAATTATTACTCTATATCTATGTGTCACATTCACATCAAAGTCGCCAACGGCCATTTTCATATAGCTTTTGGTGTCTGGTGAATGCGAAAAATCGAAATGAACGTATGTGTTGTAGGCTCCGCCAACAATGATAGCAAAGCAAAAAACAAAAATTGAAATGTCAAATATTCGATTTTTTAGCATTTGTCAAATGGAAAGTTGGCCACTAAATTACTGACACTAAAAGCAATTAAGCAATTGGATTGAAATTCTTTTGAAGCAGCCAAGTAAAAATTTGAAAAAATAGCTGCGAATCCAAGTTTCACTGGCACGCCAATTGCAGTGTAACTTATAAAAACGCGATATTTTAATATTGTAAACTTATTGTTAAGAATATTAAGCATCTATAAAAGATTTCCACAGCACGTGCGGTTATCCACAGAGCAAAAAAAAATGCAGCGTAATAGCTTAACAATCAGATAATTACACAAATTGAAAAAATGTGAAAAAATGTGGATAAATGAGAGTATAATTTTTTAGTACAACAGCAAACCCATTTTTTGTTTCAATTTGGGTACTTAATATTAGAAAAATACAAAATCATAGAATCTACATATATGTTATTAATTTTTTATCTAATTCAGATTTGATTTTTTGTTTTGAGCGTTAATAGCCAAATTTGCCGAACAAAATATCAACAATGGCACGCATATTGACCGGCATACAATCGAGTGGAAAACCACATTTGGGCAACATTTTAGGGGCAATAATCCCTGCAATAGAAATGTCGAAAGATTCCAAAAATGAATCTTTGTTTTTCATTGCCGATTTGCACTCACTCACTTCAGTTCGCGACCCTAAATTGTTAAAAGAAAATACAAAAGCGGTGGCCGCAGCTTGGCTGGCGTTTGGGTTCGACACCGACAAAAATATATTCTATCGCCAATCCGAAATACCAGAAGTAACAGAATTGGCTTGGTATTTGGGCTGCATCACACCCTTTCCGATGCTTGCCAATGCCCATTCTTTCAAAGACAAATCAGAAAAATTGTCGGATGTAAATGCTGGTTTATTCACCTACCCAATCTTAATGGCTTGCGATATTATCCTGTATAGTGCTGATTATGTGCCTGTTGGCAAAGATCAAGTGCAACATTTGGAAATGGCACGCGACATTGCAGAAAAATTTAATTTGGTTTATGGCGATACTTTTACCATTCCCCAAGCCAAAATTGCAGATGCAGTAATGACAGTGCCTGGCGTTGATGGCCAAAAAATGAGCAAATCGTATGGAAATACCATCGACATATTTCAAGACGACAAAGATTTGCTCAAAAACATCAAATTGATCGTAACAGATTCGACACCTTTAGAGGAACCAAAAAATCCAGATACATGCAATGTGTTCAAAATATATTCTTTGGTAGCAACAAAGGCTGAAATTGAACAAATGAGAACTCAATATTTAGCTGGTGGATTTGGCTTTGGCCATGCAAAACAGGCTCTTTTTGAATGTATTACGAAAAAATACAAGCTCGAAAGAGAAAAATTTGCCTACTTTTTTAACAACGATGCGGAAATTGAACTGAAATTGAATTACGGTGCGAAAAAGGCAAAAGCCATTGCTTTGCCAAAGCTTGCAGAAGTAAGAAAAAAAATGGGACTTTAGATTGTTGCATTTCTGAAAATAAGCTAAAAAATATACCTTTGTAGCCGAAATTTGTAAAAAGTACATTAAGGGCTAAAAAAGCATCTATTTAATTGTTGAATTAATAAATTAACCAAACCCATTTATGCAAATCACAGAAAAAAAAGTAGTCGCCATCAGCTACAAGCTGAGCTCTACAGACCCAAAAGGCGAAAAAGCACACTTAGAAACGGTAGACAGCAAAAACCCAATGTATTTTCTTGCTGGCCACAGTGGCTTACCTGAAAAATTTGAAAACCATTTGGAAGGTTTGAAACAAGGCGATAGTTTCAATTTTGAATTGGATAGCGAAGATGCCTTTGGCGATTTGGTAGAGGAAGAAATAATGAATTTGCCACTCGAAGATTTCCTAAACGAAGAAGGCAAACTTGATCACGAAGTTTTTGCCGTTGGCAAAAGAGTACCTATGACCGATGAAAACGAAGACCAACATGTGGGCAGAGTATTGGAAATAAATGAAGCCAAAGGATACATAAAATTAGATTTCAACCATCCATTAGCTGGCTTAGATTTGCATTTCGATGGCAAAGTAGAGCTTGTACGCGATGCCAAACCCGAAGAAATGGAGCACGGACACGTACATGGCGAGGGCGGACATCATCATTAATAACACACCATCTTCAAACTAACTTCAAAATCATCAATCGAAAAAGTTGTCAAATTGCCAAAGGCAAACTGGCAATTTAGATAATGCTGATTTCTAAAAACTGCGATTTATTTAAACATTCACACCTCTTTTAGCCTTTATTTTTTACATTTACACTCGTTTTAAACCGACTAATAAAATAGTAAATCATGTCTACAATTACTGCTTCGATTCTTTCTGATAGAATAAATGCACTCGCTGAGTCGCAAACCATTGCCATGTCTAAAAAGGCCCGTGAATTGGCCAATGCAGGACACAATGTAGTAAATCTTACCTTAGGAGAGCCAGATTTCGCCACACCAATTCATATCAAAGAGGCTGGTGCTAAGGCAATTATGGATAATTTTTCGTACTACACACCTGTAGCAGGCATTCCAGAGCTTCGCAAAGGAATAGCCGATAAATTGAAAAACGACAACGATATTGAATGGAAAGCTGAAAATATTATTGTGTCTACAGGTGCTAAGCAAGCTTTGGCAAACGCCCTTTCTGTATTGGTAAATCCTGGCGATGAGGTAATTATCTACTCGCCATATTGGGTTAGCTATGCAGAATTGGTAAAATTAAACGAAGGCGATGTAGTAGAATTGAACGGAACATTTGAAAATGATTTCAAACCTTCAATCCAAGATTTGAGAGATGCAATTACAGAAAGAACGAAAGTAATCATGTATTCTTCGCCTTGCAACCCTACCGGATCTGTATTTTCAAAAGCTGAATTGCTTGAAATTGCCAAAGTGGTGGAAGAAAATGAAAATATTTATGTAATAGCCGATGAAATATATGAGTACATCAATTATGGTGAGCCACACTTTTCGATCGGTTCGGTTGCGGCAATAAAAGATAGAGTTGTAACCGTAAATGGCTTTTCAAAAGGCTATGCCATGACAGGCTGGAGGGTTGGCTACTCAGCTTCAAACAAAGTAGTAGCCGATGCCATCGACAAAATGCAAAGCCAAATTACTTCTGGCACCTGCTCTATTGCTCAGAAAGCAGCACTTGCAGGCATATTGGGTACTACAGAGACTTCTTTGGAAATGACCAAAACATTCAACAAACGCAGACAATTGATGTATGGCTTGTTGAAAGAAATACCAGGTTTGAGAATAAATGATCCAAAAGGGGCTTTTTACTTTTTTCCAGATGTAAGCTCGTATTTTGGAAAAACAGATGGAAAAGTAACGATCAACAACTCTGAAGATTTGAGTATGTGGTTGCTAAATGTGTCATTTCTATCTACTGTGCCAGGGAGCGCTTTTGGCTACGAAGGTTGCATTAGAATATCGTATGCAGCAGCCGATGAAAAACTGATTGAAGGTTGCAAAAGATTAAAAGATGCATTGGCTACATTAAAATAATCTTTTGCAAATTGATAAAAAAAGCCTCGATTGATTTCGAGGCTTTTTTGTTTACTAGAATGGCAACTTTAAATTTTTAAAATGAAAATTGTCCCAAGAATGGCGGTACTCTTCGTATCGAGCGTGAAACAAAACATCGAAATCAATAATCAATTGATTTACGGTGAGTTTACTGCCAGCAGCTTGCAATAATTTATCTACCAGCAAAGCCGACAAAAAGCCGACCGCACCTACATATACAATGGCTATTATAGAAATACAGCCCCCAATCGTTAAAACAATGTTTTTTGCAAATTCTACTACTTTTGGCATAGGATCAAATGTTGAAGTTCAAGAATAAATAAATACTACAAGCTAAAAGTAACCAGATACATTACTTTGTGTGAATTAAATGTAGGCAAATTTTAGAATCATTTTTAGAAAAAGAAATCTTTTTACAAAAAATTTATCTTTCAAAACCTTCAGCAAAATCACTTTTACAAAGCAGAAGTAAAATCAATAAATAATTCCTATTTTTGTCTCCATTACAAAAACACATATTTAGATGAAACATATTCTAATTGCAGCTGCGATAGCGATATCGATGTTGAGTTGCGATAAAAAAACAAAAGAAACGGTGCAAAAAACCGATACTGTCACCCTTGGCACGGGCGAAGGCAGCAATGGAAGGTTTTTATTTGAAGAAACCACCTACGATTTTGGAAAAATAAAGCAGGGCGATATCGTAAAACATACTTTCAAATTCAAGAACGATGGCGAAAACCCATTAATTATTTCAGGTGCACAGGCATCTTGCGGTTGCACAGTGCCCGAATATGCCAAAGAGCCAATTGCTCCAGGTGCAGAAAGCCAAATATTGGTGCAGTTTAATAGCACCGGAAAAATAGGCACGCAGAATAAAACAATCACAATCACAGCCAACACGCTGCCCAATACCACTACCCTTGTTTTGAAAGGATTGGTAGAGGCAAAACCAGTCGTAGACAGCACATTATCATCAAAAAAGTAACCCTTTACACTTAATTAACAATCAATAATGAATTTCAATTACATTCTTTTGCAAGCAGGTGGTGCTGGTTTGGTGCCAAATCTTATTTTTATTGGTGCTATTATCATTGTGTTTTATTTTTTCATGTTGCGTCCACAACAGAAAAAACAAAAAGACCAAAAAACTTTCCGTGAAAATATGAAAGCGGGCGATAAAATCGTGACCATTGGTGGTGTGCATGGCAAAATAGTAGAGCTAGATGGAGATCTTGTAATTATTGATATCGACAGAGGCGTGAAAGTGACGTTTGAAAAAACTTCGATTTCAGACGAACTCACAAAAAAATACCAAGCTAAAGCTTAATCAGCATGGCTGAAAACACCTATAAAAGACCGTTTTTACTGGCTGGCAAGAAGCGTAGAAAAATTATTACGATCGCTTTGTGCCTTTTTGTGACAACGGTCTTTTGGTTTTTTAATGCTTTGAATAACGACTATTCTACCGTTATCAAATACCCTGTAAAATTGGTATTCGATGCCAACGACTACACCGTTGAGCGACATTCAGACAAATATGTGAAACTAAGTGCCACAGGCTACGGTTGGTATTTGCTTTATTACAGTCTTGGCTTTGGTATTACGCCTATTAATGTTTCGCTACATCAATTTGTTGATAAAAAGTACATTTCAGACGACAAGCTGCTTGAGTTGGCAAAAATTCAACTGCAAAACATTGAAATAAATAGGGTGGTGTCTGATACTTTTAAAATCGAAGCCCAAACCAAAGAAAGAAAGAAATTTTTCTTGAAATTGGATAAGCAAAGCCTGCATATCCCCAAGGGGAAATCGATAGAAAATATTGTGGTAGAGCCTGCGTACCTTACCTGCACTGGGCCAAAAAACGAATTAATAGCATTGCCAGATTATATTTCTTTTGCATTGCCCGATACTTTTATCGAGAAAGACTTCAATGCTTTGGTGCCGATATATTACCATCCTTCAAAAAACATAAAGCAAGATATTGCGAATGTAAAAGTGAGTTTTAGGCTCAAGTGAGCTATCAAAGCTCAAAACTTTTGATTTGAATGTTCAGTATCTTCCTACTTCATTGAATTAGACAAATAAAAATATGCTTAGAATAGGTGTAACAGGCGGCATTGGCTCGGGCAAAAGCTTGGTCTGCAAAGTTTTTGAAATACTAGGCGTGCCAGTTTATTACACAGATTTACGAACTAGAACCATACAAATACTTGACGAAGAGGTAGTAGCAGGCATAAAAGCCATTTTTGGTGAAGAGGCTTATTCATCGCCATACCAACTGAATAGAACTTTTATTGCTGGTACTGTATTTCACGACAAAGAAAAACTTGCCAAACTCAACGCCCTTGTTCACCCCAAAGTGTTCGAAGATTTTGAACAATGGTGCACCGACCACGCAAAATACAAATATGTGTTGAAGGAATCGGCTCTTACTTTTGAAACAGGCTTTCACAAAAAACTAGATAAAGTAGTAGTAGTAACAGCACCTGAACAGGTAAGAATAAAGCGTGTTTTGCACCGCGATACTTTTCGAACCGAAGCTGATATAAAAACTATTATTGAGCGACAAATGCCTGAAAGCGTGAAAGTAAAACAAGCGGATTTCGTGCTTGAAAATGATGAAAAGCACCTGCTTATTCCAGAAATATTGCGGTTAGAAGGACTTTTTAGTAGAATGGTGCCTTTTCCTGAAGCGAAGAGATAAGTCTGATAGGCTTCAAATATCAATTGATTGCGATCGAAATATCTTGTTTAAAATTGCTTTTTTATTCAATTTATGTTGTTTTTACTTGGCTTTGTCTTCACAGCGCCAAGGTAATAAATCTCACAGCATCACCCTTTGCAATTGCCATAAGTCAAATTGATTTTGGAGATTGGCCTTTTTTTAGAAAAATAAAATTTTTTTTCTAAAAAATCAAACTATATCTAAAACTTCAAGCCTCAAGCCTTCAATTTTTTCTTTTGGTAAATCTGTAGAATCACAAATTTGTTCATAATATAATCAAATATTTCTCTTCTTTTCAAAGGAAATCAGAGCATATTATGTCAATTTTGCTGGGCAAGTAAATCTAGCGATTAATGAACAATACCATCAAAAAAGCTATTCAAATTTTTGTTTCCATTGGTGTTGCTGCAGCTTTGCTTGGCTATATTTTTTCGATTGTCGATTTCAATGTCCTCTTGGCCGAATTGGCAAAAGCAAATTATTACTGGATTGGGCTGTCTATATTTATTTCACTTATCTCGCATTTTGCCCGCGGCTTGCGTTGGAATTTATTGCTCGAACCACTTAATTTCAAGGCCAATCCCTTCCATGCTGTTCAAGCGGTGTTGGCTGGCTACTTGGCCAATTATGCCTTGCCTAGAGCTGGTGAAGTGGTGCGTTGCAGTTTGCTTAAAAAAACAGACAATGTGCCAATCAATGTCTCCCTTGGTACTGTCATTACCGAACGAATTGTAGATGTGGCAGCCATGGGCTTGATTTTTGGCCTGTCTTTTATGTTAGAATTTAGCCGATTAAAAGATTTTATTGCCAATTTTTTTGGTACAAAATTTCAAAGCATCTCCGATTCACTTTTGAACAATTTCATTTTGCTTATCGTGATAGGCTTAATGTTTGGCTTAGCTCTCTTTTTTATCTATCAAGCAAGAGAAAAACTACTGAAAAACACATTTATACTGAAAATTTACGAGTTCATTGTTGGTTTGGTGGCGGGCGTAATGAGCATTACCAAAATGAAGAAAAGTGGGCTTTTCATTTTTTATACAGTTGTAATATGGGGAGGCTATTTTTTAATGACTTACGTGATATTTTTTGCCATTGACGATACGGCCAATTTACCTTTTCAATCGGGTTTGGTGGTATTGGCACTTGCATCGCTAGGCATGGTTGCACCTGTGCAAGGCGGTATTGGCGTTTACCACATCATGGTAGCTACTGGTTTACTCATTTATGGCATTCCGCAAGACAAAGGTTTTATTGTGGCTACAATTTTGCACACTTCGCAATTTTTGACAGTTTTGGTTTTTGGGGGGATTAGTTTTATAATGGCAATGTTATCATCAAAGAAAAAAGAAAATTGAAGACAGAAGAAAAAATAGTTTCAGAATCAAATGCGATAGATATTGTATCGGAATGGAAAATGACCGGACAGCAGGTGGTTTTTACCAATGGCTGTTTTGATATTTTGCATTTGGGCCATGTCGACTATTTGGAAAAAGCCCGCAGTTTGGGCCACAAATTGGTGCTGGGTTTAAATACCGATGCATCTGTAAGCAGAATAAAAGGCCCAAGTCGCCCGATTGTCCACCAAGAGTCAAGAAGTAGGGTAATGGCTGCTTTAGAATTTGTCGATTTGGTTGTTTTTTTTGATTCCGAAACGCCATACGACCTCATCAAAAACCTGCTTCCAGACATTCTCGTGAAGGGAAATGACTATTTGGCAGAAAATATCGTTGGTGCAGATGTTGTAATTGCCAACGGAGGAAAAGTAGAAACAATTCCATTGGTACAGGGATTTTCTACCACCAATATTGTGAATAAAATAAAAAATAGTTAGCGTTCGTTTAACCAATAAATAATCATTCTTATGTTGTTCGTAATAGGTATAGCCACCATGATCGTAAGCTGGTATGTGAGCTGGCGATTAAAGAAAAAGTTTAAAGAATATTCTCAAATTGGACTTCGTTCCAATATCAGTGGAGCCGAAGCAGCCACTAAGATGCTGAGAGACAATGCCATATTTGATGTTCGCGTCATTTCAGTTGATGGACAATTGACAGATCATTACAACCCTGCCGACAAAACGGTAAATTTGAGTTACGATGTATTTTATGGCAAAAGTGCCGCTTCTGTGGCTGTGGCTTCGCACGAATGTGGCCATGCCGTGCAGCACGCCACCGCTTATGCGATGTTAAATTTGCGTTCTGCTATGGTGCCAGCGGTAAACATCAGTTCTACCATTTTGAATTACGTAAATATGGCATTGCTGTTTGGTGGTGGCTATTTATTCTACTCAACAGGGGCTGTAAGCAATACCATATTACTATTTATTATCGGATTGAATTTGGCTTTGGCAACATTTGCTTTGGTAACATTGCCAGTAGAATTTGATGCCAGCAACCGTGCTTTAGTTTGGATGACCAATGCAGGCGTAGTTACTTCTAAAGAACACGAAATGGCAAAAGATGCTTTGCATTGGGCAGCCTTGACTTATGTAGTTTCTGCTTTGGGTACTTTAGCGCAACTTCTTTATTGGATTTCCATTTTCATGGGGCGAAATGACGATTAATTTCGCATCGAAAAATAACGAAAGGCTTGGTAGATTTTGTGCTGCCAAGCCTTTTTTTTGGGTAATTATCAACTTACACTGTTCAATACTGAGCTTGATTTTTCAAATTTCAACTTTCAAGCCATCGTAGGCAAGGCGAAATTGTGGTGGTAGAGTTTTTTCTATTTGTTGGTGTTTACCCAATTTGTGACTTATATGTGTAAAATAGCCTTGTTCCGGATTCCATTTTTTCAACAGCTCTAAGGCTTCGTTGAATGTAAAATGTGAGATATGATGTTCGTATTGCAAGCCATTGATTACAATTACTTTCGAGCCTTTTATTTTTTCTTCTTCTATTTGTGAAATGGCATTAGCATCTGTAATGTAAGTAAAATCGCCTATTCGGAACCCGAAAACAGGTAATTTATAGTGATAAACTTCGATAGGAATAATGGTAACACCCTCTATATCAAATGGTTTATTGTCTATTTCTACCACTTCAATATCGGGAGCACCTGGGTATTTGTAATGGCCAAAAGCGTAATAAAACTCCCTTGTTTTTATGTGTTCTATTACTCTTTTATGGGCATAAATGGGCATAGGTTTTCGCTGCAAATAATTAAAACCACGCACATCATCGAGCCCAGCAATGTGGTCTTTGTGTTCGTGGGTGAGTATGAGGGCATCTAATTTTTTGATCCGCTCTCTCAATATTTGCTGCCGAAAATCTGGGCCAGCATCAATCACAAAACTTTTTCCATTCGTTTCAATATGCACAGAAGCACGCAATCGCTGATCGCGGTAGTCGACCGATTTACAAACTTCGCATTCGCAGCCTACCATAGGTATGCCTTGCGAAGTACCAGTACCTAGAAATGTTATTTTCAAAATGACAGGGCGGTTTGGGTTTGGGTAAGTTCGTTGTACAAATCTTTTGTTTTCTCTTTAAAACCCGTAGTATCGAGCGGCAATATTCGCAGTATTTCTATCAGACAAGTGATTTTGCCTTCGAGCGGGTAAAATTTATTTACTACAATCACTTTTTGTTCATTTAGCACACAATAACCAGATTTGAAATTGCCTTTTTCGTATCTTAACACAAAATCTGATTCTGAAAAAATATCTTCTAATTTGGTGAGAAACTGCGGTGTGGCTTTCATCGTGTAGAATATAAAGAAGGCTCTTTGGAGATTACAAAATCTAAAATTAAAGTATCAAATTTTGTGTAAATGCTACTGTTTTATGCGGCCTGTTTTATGCTAGCAACCCAATTTATTATGTTATCGGCCAACTCAAGCCCCACATTGGCTACTTTTACACTTGCGTTGCCATCGTAGCCCATGGCTAGGTGAAGCGTATCGTAAGCATTATCAAAAGTATGCAATAATTTTTTATCCATCTTCGACAGCTCTTCTTTATACCATTCTACGCTTTTTCTACCTTTTTTCTTTACCCCAAGCAATCCATCTAAGGCTACTAATACCCCAGAGTATGCTGCATGTCCTGCAAGTTTTACATATTTTTTATCCAAATAAAGCCCATCTTCTTTCTTTGCTTTTTCTCGAAGTATTTCTTTGGCATTGTCGATATATCGCTTTGCCTCATGTATCTCATTCATAATCAGGCACTTAAAAATCTAAAATTATCGCATTTAAGCATTGGTATATTTACTGACCAAATCTACCAAAAGATCGAAATTTAGAGGTTTTTGCAAATATTCGTTAAAGCCTACAGATTTAAAATATTCTACTGTAAAATTCAAAGCATTGCCAGTAATGGCAATGAGTGGTGTTTGCGATTTTAACGGGTCGGCCATAGCCCTGATGGCTTTGGCACATTCTATACCGTTTACAATCGGCATATTGATATCGACCAATATCACGTCAAAATTTTCTGTTTCTATTGCCTTGAGTAGTTCTTGGCCATTTTTTACAGATCTGATATCGTAATCTTTTTGCTGCAATATTTTCTTGGTCAGATTTTGAATTACCGAGCTATCTTCTGCAATAAGTACTTTTTTATGCGTTGACATGCGATGCTATGTTTAATATTCGTTTATAGTTACTTTTAAATTCATCAAAGGCAATATTCAAATGAATGAAATCTGATTCAAAATTTGAAGTATTCTTTTTCTTTAAGTTGCTTTCTATCAATGTAGACCAATAAGCTACTTTATCAATTCCCAAAGTTGCAGAATTTCCTTTCAATGTATGCAAATTTGAGCGAATTATTTCCCAGTCTTTTGATCCGATACCGTTTATTAATTCGGTAGTTTCATTCTTAAAATCGTCAAACACATCGGCAATCATGCTTTCATCGATGTGGCTTCTTAGCTGACCCACCACCTCCAAATTAATGATTTGCTCGGTAAATTTGGTCTCTTTTTTGCTTTTTTGTTCTTCCCACTTTTCTTCATCCTCCTTTAGCAGCCATTTTCGTATTATTTTCACGATGCGTTCGGAATTGATGGGCTTCGGCAAATAATCGTCCATACCCGCACTTATAAATCGCGCTTTGTCTTCCTCCATGCTATAAGCCGTCATGGCGATGATGGGTGCTAGGTTTCTTATTCTCAGTTCACGAATTTTTTTTGTAGCAGTTACGCCATCCATTTCAGGCATTTGAATATCCATAAATATAATGTCGTAGCTCGATTCGATCACTTTCAATATGGCTTCCATGCCGTTATTTGCCAATTCGACTGTGCAACCTAGCTTTTTGAGTATTTCGGTAGCTACTTTTTGATTGATTGGGTTGTCATCTACCAACAAAACCTTTGGCGACATTTCTTCAAATTTCGAGAGAAAATTTTGATCTGCATCGTGGTTAAAAGTCTTTACTAATTCTATTTTATCGACTGCTTGCTCTTGGATGGTAAACCAAAATATGCTGCCATCTCCATAGTTTGATTTTACGCCAATGGTTCCGCCCATCAATCGGCAAAGTTCTTTTGAGATGGCCAAACCCAATCCTGTGCCTTGGTAAGTTTTTGAGCTAGTGTCATCTACTTGGCTGAAAGCATCAAAAAGTATGCGTACATTTTCTTTTGATATACCAATACCAGTATCTTGCACTACAAATTTTATTCGTTTTGTGCCTGCTCTTTTTACAATTACAGAGATCGACCCTTTCTCAGTAAACTTGATGGCGTTTGATGTGAGGTTTGATAAAACTTGCAGCAATCTAGTTTCATCGGCATTGATGTACATAGGTACATCGTTTGAAATACTGTATTCCAAGACGATATTTTTGGCATTGGCCAGGTTTTGAAACAAGGCAAAAAGTTTTTCGATGGTAACTTCGAGCGAAATTGGTGAAGGTCGCAATTGCATTTTGCCAGCCTCCAATTTAGATAAATCGAGAATATCGTTGAGAATATACAGCAATGTTTCAGATGATTTTTTTACTGTTTGCACATAATCTTTCTGCTCTTCATCGAGCTGGGTCGAATACAGCAAATCGATCATTCCTATCACTCCATTCATTGGTGTGCGTATTTCATGGCTCATGTTTGCCAAGAAAAGCTGCTTTGCTTTGAGCGAACGCTCCGCCATGTCTTTGGCTTTTACAAGCTCTTCATTGGCCATCTTCAAAGAAGATATATCTCTTGCAACACCCTCTATTTCAATTGGTTCATTGTTCTTATCATAAATAATTCTTACGTTAGAAATCGTTTGAATGACTGTGCCCCATTTTGTTTTTATGGATGTTTCGTAGTTTTTTACACTGCCATTCTGGAGTAATTCACGCTCAAAAAGCTTGTTGGTTCCAAGGTTTTGAGAAAATTCTTTTATTTTCCTGCCAATTACCTCTTCGGGCTTGTAGCCAGTTGCCTCGATCACAGATGGGCTTATTAGCAACACCTCACCGTTCATCTTGGTGCGATAAAATATATCTTGAAACGATTCAAAAATGGCTCGAAACTTCTCTTCGCTGGCATGTAGAGCCATTCCAGCCATTTTTTTCTCGGTAATATCGTGAGCTATCCCCGATACTTCTTCGGTGGTACCATCTGATTGATAAATGGGATTGAGGTATATTTCCCACCAAATTTTATTTCCATTTGGTAATATATTACTAGTTTCAAATACTTGAGCTTTACCTTCAAATGCCAATTGGTATTTTGATAGTACCATATTCACATACTCGCCACTGGAAAGTATCTTTTGAAGCGATTCTGGAGCAATTTCCAACTCTGGCACCGATCCGTGCAAGAGCAATATACTATCTCCATAGTTGTGATTGTATGAAGTTAGTGCCAATTTACGATCTACCGACCACATCAAATGCGAGCTGCTTTCAAAAATGGCCTTAATTCGGGCATTTTGAAAATTAAGTCTTTCTTCGTTTCGTTTGCGTTCGATGGCGATGGCGATTTGCCCAGAAATAAAATCGAGCATTTCTAAGTGCTTGAGGTTATATTTATTTCTATGGTTGTAGCTTTTGATGCCAATAAGGCCAATTATTTTCCCTTCGATCTTTAGTGGCACACCCATCCATATTTTGGGTATTTTGCCCGTCATTATTACCTTTCTTTCTTCTACAAGCTTTATAATTTCTTCCTCGTATAAAAATAAAGGCGAGCCATGAAAAATATTGTATTCGGTGAGCCCTTTTGATATTTTTCGCTTTATCTTCTGCACGGCAGTACCGAAATTCTCATCCAAATAATATGGGAAAGAAATATAGTCTAATCGGCTGTCGTACAAGGCAATAAGAAAATTATTTACATCTATTACCTTTTTTAAAAGTGCGTGGATGTCGTTGAAAAGCTGCTCTAAGTTGATGCTTCTCACAGCCAAATTGGCGATGCTATAGTACAAATTTTGAGAGCTATCAGAAAATATTTCTGTATTTCCCTTGGTAATAATATGCAGCTCGTTGTAGCATTTTTCTAGTGCCACACGTTGCTTACGCACTTCATCAATAAGCTCTTGCTTGGTTTTTCGCTTAAGATCAGGCATTTTTGATACAGTTTAATTTTTTTCAAGTATTCTTGCAAAACCTATTTTAAAAAAGCGGCTAATACTGCCTAAGATCTGGCATTTTTCAGTTTGATTTTGGTTTTTGTTTTTCCTTATTACTTACATCTGCAAGATAATTTAAAATTTAACAAGAGGCAAACCTTCGTCAATTTGTGGGTACGTTTGGTATTATTTTTGTTGTTTTTTAATCAATATAAACCAACGATTTTTTGGGAATCGTAAGTAAATAAATTTGGTCGTTGCATTCATGATTTATATTTTGCTGAAGAATAAAAGAATGGATTTTCAAAAGCATTAACGCCAACTAATTTCCCCTATTGCAAAATCGCAGGCAAAAGTAAAATGGCCACATACATTTCAATATTAAGAGGGATAAACGTAAGTGGGCAGAAACTCATTAAGATGGATGACTTGAAAAAAGTGTATGAAAACTTGAATCTTGTAGATATTCAAACTTACCTTCAGAGCGGAAATGTTATTTTTAGTACGAAAGAATCTGACTTAAGAAATTTAGAAACTAAGATCAAAACCCAAATTGAGAAAGATTTTGGATTTGAAGTTCCAATTATCGTCTTAAATATAGAAACCTTAGCTGATATCATTAAGCACAATCCGTTTGCAAATGATAATCGACACGATATTTCATGCTTGCACGTTACTTTCTTGGCAGAGCAACCAAAGGAAATCGATAAAAAGAGCATTGAAGTGAAAAAACAAGAAGGCGAAAAGATTGAATTTGCTCAAAATGCCATTTATTTGTACTGCCCAAACGGCTACGGAAAAACCAAACTCCACAATACTTTTTTGGAAAGTAAACTGAAAGTAAACGCCACGACCAGAAATTGGAAAACCGTAAATGAACTTTTGAAATTGGTAACAAAATAGAAAAGGAAATAAACATCAACTTTAAAGAAATTTGCTTTCGACCGCATAATAAATCGAGTGGCTGAGAACCAGAATTGAACATTGTAGTTGAACGTGTAAGCCTCTCTTTAATGTAAGATCACAAAAACCGAAATATGATTTCTACAAATTGTAAAAATTTCCCGAAGCATGCCTATTAGTGCTTTAGATCAAAAACTTTGGTTTCCATCGCCAGAGCAATCAGAGCCAGATGGTTTGCTTGCATTTGGAGGCGATTTATCGCCAGAAAGGCTGCTTTTGGCTTATCAATCTGGCATTTTTCCTTGGTACAGCGATGGCGAACCCATACTTTGGTGGAGCCCCAATCCTCGTTTTGTATTGTATCCACAAAATCTAAAAATATCTGATACGATGCGACAATTACTCAAAAAGCAGGTATTTCGCATTACTTTCAACCACGATTTCGAATCTGTTATCGAAAATTGTAGCCAAAAACCTCGCAAAGACCAAGATGGCACGTGGATAAACCAAGCCATGATAGATGCCTATATTATGCTACATGAAAAAGGCTTTGCCAAATCGGTTGAAGTTTGGAAAGAAAATGTGCTTGTAGGTGGATTGTACGGTTTGGCTATTGGAAATTGCTTTTTTGGCGAATCGATGTTTTCGCACGCCAGCAATGCTTCAAAAGCGGGCTTTCTCAGCTTTGTGCTGCACTATATTCCCAAAGGTTTGCAACTAGTTGATTGTCAAATACATAGCTCTCATTTGCAAAGCTTAGGTGCCGAAATGGTAGAGAGAAAAACATTCTTAGATATCTTAAAAAAAAATAACAATTTAGAAAGCATTTTTTAATACATACTTTGGAGAATAGTCTCTATTTTCAATATTTGCTGTTGATTGCTTCGTACTTACTATTGGGCACAACTCCCTTATAATCAGTAGGTTTTACATTTGGCTGCACCCAGTCGATATAGCCATTTGCCCAAGCATAAGCCAAGCCCAATATCAATATGCCAATAAAAATTCCCATTTCTACTAACGAAAACCAGCCCCATTCCTTTTGGGTAGCGATATTTAATTCTTCATTGCCAAAAATGGTGGCCCAAGGGAAGAGAAACATCAATTCTACTTCAAACAAGATGAAAATAATGGCAATGCTATAATATTTGACATTGAATTTGTTCCAAGCATTGCCAATAGTTTCTTCACCCGATTCGTAAGTTGTAAGTTTTTCCGCATTGGGTTTGTTTGGGCGAATGAATTGAGCCAACAAAAGCCCTAAGTTGAGAAAAAGTATTCCCCCGATGATAAAAATTAACACTACTCCAAAATCTGATAAGTTATTTTGCATCAATGAGCATAAATATTTCCAAAACTAACCAAATTTAAACGCCAGCCGACATGAAATCTGATTTTGCTTGCACCAATTTATCATTATGTAAAAATTCTTTTATCCATAAACCTGCATTTTTGATCGTTCGCTTTTGGGTTTGATGATCTACGTGCACAAGGCCAAATCGGGCATGGTAGCCTTCCCACCACTCAAAATTATCGGTAAGCGTCCAACAAAAAAAGCCTTCAACCGGTATGCCTTCTTGCTTGGCTTTCAGCACATTAGCCAAGTAATCTTTGTAAAATTGAATTCGAACTTTATCATCGACCACTCCATTGTGCAAAATATCATTTAAGCAAACCCCGTTTTCAGTCACGATCAATTTTTTCACCTTTGGGTAAGCTGCATAGCGTTTTAGCACCTCATACATTCCCTCGGGGTATATCTCAAAACCCATATTATTCATTGGAACACCACGCTCTTTGGCAGGCACTTCGTAAGCAAAAGCCAAAAAAGGATGTAGGCTAAACTTGGCCACAAGCCTGCAATAATATTGTATGCCCAAAAAATCAAAGTCAAATTTGAGCCTTTCATCATCGCCAGATTTGAAAAAAAGTTCGATCAACCGCATGGCAGCAAAGTCTTTGTACGGATACCCCATTCCTACCAATGGCTCGACAAACATTTTGTTAATAATGGCATCTATTACTCTTTCGGCACGCACATCGAGCCAATGATCGCTGTGTTTTTCAACACAAAAAGTGGCAAAACTTGTGCCTACATGGCTGTTTTTTACATTTTCTTTCACTATTCGGCCGCCATCTGCTTGGCATAAATTGGCGTGGTGAGCCGCTGCTAAAAATTTGAAAATATCTTTGTGACCAGGTGCATGTTCGCCAGTCATGTAGCCGAAGCCTGCAAATGCCGAGGGTTCGTTGAGCACTTTATAATTTTTGACACGATCGCCAAAAGCACGGGTGCAAGTGTCGGCATATTCTCCAAACCAGCCCAAAATATCGCGATTTGCCCAGCCGCCTTTGTCTTCTAAGGCCTGAGGCAAATCCCAATGGTAAAGTGTTATCCAAGGGTCGATGCCCTGCTCAAGCAAATTATCGATCACTCGATTGTAAAAATCGATGCCTTTTTGGTTTTTTCTGCCAACGCCATCAGGAAATATGCGCGTCCAAGCTACTGAAAAGCCAAAATTTTCAAAATTCAACTTTTTGGCCAAGGCAATATCTTGGGCATAATTTTGGTAAAAATTGCAAGCATGTTGTGCTGTTTCTCCCGTTTTTATCTTGCCTTCTTTGGCAGAAAATGTATCCCAAATGGAAGGGCCTTTGCCATCTTCATTCACTGCACCTTCATTTTGAAAGGCAGAAATGGTGACACCCCACTTAAAATCGTCACCGAAATCGGCTTTATTAAAAACTGCTTTTTCCAATGAATTTATTGTTAATTACCACCCAAAAATACTAAAATAGGCGGCAACCTGTGTTAAGTAACTGTTAATGTTGGCCAAAAAAATAATTGGGAACCAAACGCTTTTTTTACACTTTAAGACTTTGAAGAAGCTGAAATTTATTCAAAATGTTTCAGTGCCTCTCTCCTGCTGAGCGGTTTCAACGGGTATTCATTCACAAAATTTTTCACAAAATCGGCATCTGTCTTGGCATATTGCCTAAGTGCCCAACCTATGGCTTTTTGGATAAAAAATTCTTTAGAATCAATACAAAAAACAATGGCTTTGGTAAGTATGGCTGTGTCTGTGGCTTGTTTGTAAAATAGTTGGTGAATAATGCAGGCTCGTTGCAACCACATATTCTCCGAGTTGAGCCAGATACCTACTTGCTTTTCTTGCAAAGTTGGATACTTAGTAAAAAATGAGCCTACATTATCTGCCGAAATGGGATCTACCGTGTCCCACCAAGATTTTGCAGCGATAAAGTAGCTCAGCTCAAGTATTGCGTTTTCAGAAATAATTTTTTTGTATTTGAATAAAAATTCTACCCCCACATATTGAAATTCACGCTCGGGCAATTGCCAAAGTTTGTAAGCTAGGCTTATCAATTCTGCTTCGCTTGCAATTGGAAATTTTTGAAAACCGTGTTTGATAATATCTTTACGAATCGGTGCAGGTACACCAAAAAATTCAAACTTATTTTTCATGTATGCCTTCATCTGCACAGCCTTCTCTGGATCGCCAACAGACATAAACTCACTCCTAAAATAAGCTACAATTTCATCAACCATTAAGTAAAGAGTATACTGGTAAACTACTCATTAATAAGTACTTAAATCAAAAAAAACACTATTTGCCAATAGAAACTTTTTGCAAGATGGTCTCGATGATTTGTTTGGTAGAAATGCCATCGGCCTCGGCTTCGTAGTTGAGCAAAATACGGTGATTGAGCACATCTACTGCTACTTCTTTTACATCTTCGGGCAGCACATACTCTCTTTTGTTGATAAATGCCATAGCTTTGGCAGCCAAATTAAGGTTGATGCTTGCCCTTGGCGAAGCACCAAACATAATGTAATCTGCCTCGTTTTTCAACCCGTAATCTTTTGGATAGCGAGTAGCAAATACCAGCTCGATAATGTATTTTTCTAAACTTTCGCTGATATTGACTGCATTTATGGCATCTCTTATTGTAAAAATGTCATTTTTATTTAAAATGGGGTGAATATCTGCCTGAAAAGTCATGTTCGACATTCTACGCATTACTTCTAATTCCTCTTGTTTATTCAAATAGCTCACATAAATTTTCATCATAAATCGATCCACTTGTGCCTCTGGAAGCGGATATGTGCCTTCTTGTTCTACAGGATTTTGCGTAGCAAGCACCAAAAATGGTTTTTCGAGCTTATGTGTGGTCGGCCCAATGGTAACTTGTTTTTCTTGCATTGCTTCTAGCAAAGCCGATTGCACCTTGGCTGGCGACCGGTTTATTTCATCTGCCAATATTAAATTTGAGAAGATTGGTCCTTTTTTTACCTCAAATGAACCATCTTTTTGGTTGTAAATCATGGTTCCGATCACATCGGCAGGCAGCAAATCGGGCGTAAACTGTATTCGTTGAAAATCGAGGTTCAAGGCCTTGGCCAATGAATTGATAGTGAGCGTTTTAGCTAAACCTGGCACTCCTTCAAGCAAAATGTGTCCGTTGGTGAAAAGCCCAATTAAAAGCCTATTTACCATATATTGTTGCCCCACCACTACCTTGCTCACTTCATTTATCACCGCCTCTACTTTCTCTTGCAGGGCGTACATATTGGGTGTTGATACTTCTATTTCTTCCATAAAACAATCGAATGCTAAAATGTTGTTGGTTTATTAAAATGTACTGCAAATTAAACACCGAACGCGTAAATCGTCAAGGATAAATTTTAAAACGATAAAATAAAGATTTTTGCTATGTTTGATTTATTCTCACAACCAATAGAAATGACCTACCTGCCGTCCGAAAACCGATACTCTAAAATGCCTTACAACCGCTGTGGCAAAAGCGGGCTTTTATTGCCAGCCATTTCGCTTGGTTTATGGCAAAATTTTGGATATAATGATAATTACAAAACTGCTACCGAAATCGTGACGCGTGCTTTCGATTTGGGAATCACCCATTTCGATTTGGCAAATAACTATGGGCCGCCACCTGGCAGTGCTGAAATTAACTTTGGACGAATGCTCAAAAATGAACTGGCGGGCTACCGAAACGAACTTATTATTTCTACAAAAGCTGGCTATCACATGTGGAATGGCCCTTATGGTGATTGGGGAAGCAAAAAATACTTGGTTTCCAGCCTCGATCAAAGCCTCAAAAGAATGGAATTGGAATATGTAGATATTTTTTACCATCACCGCTACGACCCAAATACACCCATGGAAGAAACCATGTCGGCTTTAGATTTGATCGTAAAGCAAGGCAAGGCTCTGTACATTGGCCTATCAAATTACGGAGCCGAACAGATGGAAGAAGCTACGCAAATTTTGGCTCAATTGGGGCAGAAATGTCTTATCAATCAGCCAAAATATTCGATGTTTGAAAGAAAACCAGAAAAAGGTTTGCTAGAAACTTTAGGTAAGAAAGGCATAGGTTGCATACCGTTTTCACCGTTGGCACAAGGCATGCTCACCAATAAATATTTGAAAGGCATTCCTGAAGATTCGAGAGCGGGGAAAACAAATGGCTTTCTCGTGCCCTCGCAAATTACAGAAGAAAAAGTAGCTAAAATTCAAAAATTGAACGATTTGGCTGTACTTCGCAATCAAAGTTTGGCACAAATGGCTTTGGCTTGGATTTTGAGAAATAAAGAAATAACAACGGTGCTGATTGGGGCAAGTTCGGTGGCACAATTGGAAAATTCGATCGGATGTTTAGAAAATCTGTCATTTAGCGAGGCAGAGCTAAACCAAATTGAGGGCATTTTGAAATGAAAATAGGTCTTTTCTAAACGACAAGTTTTTATATTGTAGTAAAATATTGGCAAAATCTTTGAATATCTTATACATTTGAATATTATAACTATTTCCTTATGTGGTTGAGATTATTTAAAAGATTGATGAACATTTTCAAAGCTAAAGCAAACGACACTTTAGACAACATTGAAGACCCCGTTCAAATGATAAAATTAGCTGTCGTTGAACTTGAAGAAGCCATTTCTAAGGCAATTAAGGCGCTGTCGGTAGCTGTCGCCAATCAGAAAAAACTAGAAAAAGACTACGAACAATTTAGGCTCGAAGCGTTGGGTTGGTATCAAAAAGCAACAGCTGCCTTGGAAATTGGCAATGAAGAATTGGCACAAAAAGCACTTGCACAGAAAGCCAATGCCGACAAAAAGGCTTTGGAATACCAATTGTTATCAGAAAATTCCAAACAAATGGTGGCTTCACTTACTGCCCAAACAGATAAGTACAAACTGAAATTGCAAGAAGCCAAAACCAAAGAATCTATTTATGCAGCCAAAGCCGAAAATGCCAAAGCTCAAAAACAAATTGCCGAATCCTTAGGTGGAATAAATGGTTCTGCATTAGCCAACATTGATAAATACGAGCAGAAAATAAACCAATTGGAAGCTGAAGCCGAAAGTCTCACCCAGATGAATAGTTCGCAAAATGTGCTCGAAGATGAGTTTCGTACTTTAGAAACCAACTTTAGTGTACAGAACGACATGGAAAAGTTGAAAGAAGAAATCGAGCAAAAGAAACTGCAAAAAGCACAACAGAAGCAAATCGAAATTGAGCAGAAAATGAACAACATGAACAATGCTGCTAAAAGTACCACTCAAAATTTGCCACCAGCTTCAATACCTATTCAAATACAGGAAAAAAATAAGATCGATAATCATATAGACAACTTCTTTAAAAAGTAAAAACTAGTAACTATGGCCATTAATTTAAAAAAAGGAGGTTCATTTAATCTCACCAAAGAACTTCCAACATTGAACAAAATCCTAATTGGATTAGGGTGGGAAATGACTAGCCAAACGATCGATTTAGATGCTTCTGCATTTGTAGTTGGGGCAAATGGCAAACTATTGAGCGATGAATATTTTGTTTTTTACAACAATTTAAAATCTCCAGATGGTGCAATTCAACATACTGGCGACAATCGTACTGGTTCGGAAGAAGACGATGATGAAATAATTCTTGCCAATTTGGCACTTATCAATCCAAATGCAACAGAAGTTGTTGTGGTTGTTTCTATCCATGAGGCCATTTCAAGAAGACATACTTTTGGGTTGCTGAAAGATGCTTACATCAGACTCTATGATGTAGAGAAAAAACAAGAAATATTACGATACGATTTAGATGCAAGCCACACCAACGACAATACTGCTATATTCGGAAAAATTAGAAAGGTAAACGGAGAATGGCACTTTTATGCCAATTCAGAAGGAAATTCAACTGGTTTGCAAGGTGTTGTAGATATTTATGCTTAAATGAAATAATGATAAACCTACAAAAAAACTCGAGAATTTCTTTAGATAAAGACGGTAGTAATCTCAAGGAGATATGTATCGGACTTAATTGGGGTCAAATCATAAACAGTTCGTTTTTTGGTTTGGTAAAATCAGGCGTAAATGTCGATTTGGATGGCTCTGTCAGTATGTTCGATGGCACCAAAGGAGTAATTGACACCGTTTATTATCGACAATTAGTATCTAAAGATGGTGCAGTTCAGCACAGTGGCGATGATCGCACAGGCGATACCGTTACAGACGAAAAGGATAATGAGCTCATTTACATCAACTTAGAGAAAGTGTCGAAGGTAGTTTCAACGATTGTCATTTATCTTAATTCTTTCAATAAACAAGATTTTGCAGATGTACCCTATTCGAAAATTAGAATCATTGAAGGCACTTTAACAAACATCAAATCTGTATTTGCCCAATTTGACTTGTCGGCCGACAAAAAATTTGCTGGTTACACCTCAATGATACTTGGTAAATTGCTGAGATCTGGGAGTGGTTGGGAGTTTGTAGCCATTGGCGAGCCCATCAAGGCCCTTGATATTTCGCAAACAATTAAGACAATTCAAGCCGATTTTCTTTAAATAGATGTAGAATTACAAGGCTTGGTAGATATTTATGCGTAGCGTTTTTGAATCATGGATTTTGCAGACATTATCAAAAAGGATATTTTCACTATCGATGAATCGAATTTTGTAGAATACGCGCTCAAATCGTTTTATTACCAAGCCTACAACAACTCCATTTACAGCAGCTACATTCGTTTTTTGAAAATTAATCCAGCCCACGTTTCAAAGCTCGAAGACATTCCGTTTCTGCCAATCGAATTTTTCAAAACTTTTG
>JBJXGB010000136.1:0-2685 GCA_046152935.1 Cytophagales bacterium | reverse complement strand
TGGCTATTGCGCGCACGGTTGGCATCGAACTTACGTTGGCCGATTTCCAAAAGGTAACAGACGAAACACCGCTTTTGGCAGATATGAAACCAAGCGGCAAATATTTGATGGAAGATTTGTATAAAATAGGTGGAATACCTGCGGTAATGAAGTTTATGTTGAAAAATGGCATGTTGAATGGCAGTTGCCTTACCGTGACAGGAAAAACTATTGCAGAAAACTTGACTTCTTTACCAGAATTAACCGCAGGTCAAGATTTATTAAGGCCGTTAAACAATCCCATTAAAGCCCAAGGTCATATCCAGATTTTATTTGGAAACATTGCCAAGTTGGGTGCTGTAGCTAAAATTACGGGCAAAGAAGGCGAGAAATTTGAAGGAAAAGCAATATGTTTTGATTCTGAAGCAGAACTTAATGATGGCATTGATGCAGGAAAAGTGCAAGCTGGGCACGTGGTGGTAATAAGATACGTAGGGCCAAAAGGCGGACCAGGAATGCCAGAAATGTTGAAGCCAACGTCTGCTATTATGGGCAAAGGCTTGGGCGATAAAGTGGCTTTGATTACTGATGGCCGTTTTTCGGGTGGCACACACGGTTTTGTAGTGGGGCACATTACGCCCGAAGCGATGGAAGGTGGCGAATTGGCCTTAATTCGCGATGGAGACACTATTTTGATCGACTCTGTAAACAATACCTTAAATGTAAATATTTCTGCTGATGAAATGGCAAACAGAAAAGCAGCGTGGAAAAAACCAGATTACAGGGTAAATTCGGGTGTGCTTTGGAAATACATAAAAAATGTACAAAATGCCAGTGAAGGCTGTGTCACAGATTGGTAGAATCGTTAAGGAATGAAATAAGGAGCAGGTTGGATAAAAAAAGGATAGTAGTATTTGAAATGCTGAATTTTAGCTAGCAAGATTTTTACATGTTTCACCGGCTGGAACAAAATCAAAATTTGTGATCTAAAAATCATAGTTCAAATTCATGCAGATTCATTTTTTGTGCTTCTTTGCTATCGATAAAATATGAGTATACCGTAGAAACAATGGCTGCAGGTATGATTATTCCCAATAAAAGGATCGGCTTGTAAGCACTAGGTATAAACCAAACTATCGCCATAATGGTGATTCCACCGAAAAAAAGCAGCTTCCCACCTAAGATATGTGTTTTTTTCCAAACAGTTGCGTTCTCTAGAGTCCATGGAGTTCTGATACCTATAAAATAGTTTGCACTAATTTTGGGCAAATAATTGCCAAATAGTGCGAAAAACAGACCAGATATGAATATTAGCAAATTCCCATTTTGATCTTCATTCAGAAACGAAGCTGAGATGACATTGGCTGCTAGAGCGGAAGTAAACATGGCAATAATTATTCTAATTTTGAAAAATGACGGCCCAATTTCTGCTGTGGATAGTTTGGGATCGATTTTATTAGCAAATTTTAGAAGCAAATTTGTGATAGAAATTATTGAAAATAGTATTAGTAAAATATTACTTTTAGCAGTAAAATTATCGGCTTCTCCCTTCCAATTAAAGTGAACTGGCATGTTAACGGGCAGTTGATCCCATACAATTGCTAAATATATAAAAGGGGCAGTGGCGATGCTAATAATAAATAATTCTTCTTTCCAGTTTGTTTTTAATGTCTGCATCATGGTTTTTGTGGATTTTTAATGTTAAGTAACCAATCTAAAATTTCGTCAACCACACTCAAGTTGATCGAATAAAATATGAACTGACCCTTTTTAATGCTCTTTACAAGATCGGCTTGCTTTAAAAGATCTAAATGATGTGAGATACTAGGCTTAGTAATCAGAAACTGGTCAGCAATTTCACCAGCTGTCATGTCTTTTTCTCTCAGCTTTTCCAAAATAGCTCTTCTTGTCGAATCATTAAGTGCCTTGAACAGAGAATTCATAATTGTATAATTAGACAAATATCTAAATTACTATTTTATTGCCAAAGTTTATTTTAATTTATTGATTAAATAGTCCTGTAAACCCCTTTTATAATCTCAGATGCTAGATTCAAGTGCGTGATAGAAACTTCTTTCAAAGTAGGATCGATGTTGATGATCCGCAAAATGAAAAGCTTTGCAATTGGTACATTCAAAATACATATGTGATTCGCAATGAAATATTAAGGCACAGGATCGTAGCCACTGCCGCCCCAAGGATGGCAGCGACTTATTCTTTGTATGCTTAACCAAATTCCTTTCCAAACCCCATATTTATTGAGGGCATCCTCGGCATATTGCGAGCAAGTAGGCGTATATCTGCAAGCCATCGGCAGCAAGGGCGAAAGTGAATATTTATAAAATTTCACCAACAGAATTGCCATTTTTTTAAGCATCAATATTAATTTTCTGTTAATTTGGTGAATATTGCATTAATTCTGTCCTACTCACAAAAAAATTATGAACAAAGCACTCTTTTTCACCTGTTTTTGCATTTATCTCTGCTTAGGTTTATCGGCTCAAACAAAAATGTATAAACGAGAATTAGATGTTTCCACAAGCCCCAGAGAGCATGCTTTAGATTTTTTAGAACTCAAACTTGAGCTTACATTTGCCGAAAAAGAAGGCTTAGTAAGAGGAAAAGTTACCCATATTTTCACGCCATTACGCACCAAAGTAGACCAATTCAGCCTAGATACCAAGGGCGATCTTACCATCAAAGAGG
>JBJXGB010000125.1:0-7637 GCA_046152935.1 Cytophagales bacterium | reverse complement strand
TTCGGCTTGTTGCGTTTTTAGGGTTTCAAGTTGGGCTTTTTTGTCACCTTCTTGTTTGCCACAGGCGATCAAAAGCGCTAGGGCAATGGCAAATATTTTGGGTAATCGATTTGTTGTCATTGTTTTTTTAGAGATTTATGTTGAAGATAAGTTGGGTTAATTAATGGTTATTTGTTGAGTCCTGCTGCAGTTTCAAAATCAATTTTATTTACTAAGAAGTCATAAAGTGCATTGAAATAATTGATTTGGGATTCCTTTAATGAAGCTTCCGCTGTAATCACTTCTAAATTTGAACTTACACCGGCTTTATATTTTTTGAACACATTAGAGCTAACTTTTTTGGCTAAATCAAGATTTCTTTGCTGGATCACAAGGGATTGCTTGCTATTTTGTAAATTTACTTTAGCCACTTTTACTTGAAGATTTACTACTTCTGCGAAGTTCTTAAGATTATTTTCAGATTTTTCTAAAGATAATTTCGACTGTTGCACCTTATTTGTTCTTTGCAAACCTGTAAAGAGTGGCACATTCAATCCCACCTGAAAGAACGAATAACTACTGAAGTAAGCACCCGTATTTTGAAGAGAAGGGGCTTCAGTCAACGAATTGAAAACTGCTGTTTTTTTGCCTTCAAAAAGATTCAAATCTTTAGCAGAAGAAAACGCACCAATTGTACCCGACAACACTAAAGAAGGTAGAGCTTCACCTCGATTGTTTTTCAATTGCAATTTGTTAGACTTTACCTGTAATCTTAATAGTTGGTATTCAACTCTGTCGTCTGGATTTACCTGATTTATTGATTTGAATGACGTATCTGCTACATATTTTTCCAATTTATCGGTTAGAATCATATTGTTTTCAATGGGAAGTCCAATTTGAAATTTCAATTGTAACGATGATAATATAAGTAGATTCAATGTTTTTTCATATTCTGTTAGCAAATTATTGAATGTTACTTCCAATCTATCTAAGTCTATTTGTTCTACAAATCCATTTTTTTGTAACGCTCTGGTTTGAGAGATAGTTGAATCTAATCGATTTATGTTAATGTCGTAAAGCTTGATTCTTTCAGTGTTGACAAGATTTTGGAAATAGGCTTTTTTTACATTACTTATTGTCTGTTCCTTGGTTTGCTGACTTGCTCTTACTGAAAGTTCTTTGTAGGTTTTGGCTGCTTGAAGTCCCACAATATAACTTGCATTGAACAATATTTGCGAAGCCGTAACATTTGCATCCAAGTTAGTCGGTAATTGAAAGATAGCTGGATACACAATTACTTTTGTCGGGTCTGGATCGTTGGGATCAGCAGGTGGTCCAAAAGGCCCGCCTCCGGGGAAATACGAATTTCTTAATTTGAAATAATGTTGTAAGCCCGCAGATCCATTGATTTGAGGTAATCCAATGCCTCGAATCTCTCTAACTTTTGCAGAAGCAATTGCCTCATCAAGTGTGGCATTTTTGATATTCACATTGTTTTTTACTGCATAATCAATACAGTCTTGCAACGACATTTTGAGCGTGTCTGTCGGTGTGGGCTGCGCATTTTGGGCTAAAGCACCTAGCGAGGCAAGTCCCCACAGCACAACAAATACTTTTCTTTTCATTTGAAATAAGGTTTGGTTAATTTAATCGGTTAAAAATTTATTCGGTAATCTGCTTTAATTCATTGAGCCTCTGATGGCCTTTTAAAGTTGAAATGCCATACATAAAATGTTCAAAAATTTGGGTAGAAAGTTCGGTAATGGTAAATTCATCGTGTGGAAACACATCTGGATTAAACATCAATTCTATCTGCTCTACTCTTACTTTTGATAATATTTCAACATTTACATCTTTTCTGAAAAGTCCTTGTTGAATGCCCAAATTGAGCATGTCTTTTATTTCTCTGGTAATGTGCTCACTTTTGTGTTGTTGAAATGCTTTGTACCCATTCTGATGGTATTTTTTCATATCAAATAACAAAGATGGGTTCATTTTGCTCATGTCGTTTTTCAATATTTCTGTGGCTTTCCAGAAAAACTCAATTACGTCTTTGCTTTCTTTGGCCGCATTTTCCCATTTACATTTCTGCGAATTCATTTCCATGTGTGCCACATCGAGCACCAAGGCATCTTTGTCTGAGAAAAACTGGTAAATTGTCTTTTTACTCATCGAAAGATGACGAGCTATGTCATCCATCGTAATCGATTTTATGCCATATCGCATAAATAGATCGCAAGCCCCTTTTACTATTCCTTCTTTCGTTTCCATATTCATTTTCAAGAAAATATACTTTTCGCTTGAAACCTGTGCAATACTATGGAAACTTTTTATTCAAAAAAAGTTTTTTACACTTTTTTTGTTTCCATGTTGATTTTTTTTTCCGAAATTAATCACAGGTATTTTATTTTAGGTGTCAATTTATGCTGAAATGTAGTTTTTTGCGTCTAAAGTGAAATTGTGATAAACTCAAATCAAATATTTCATTGTTGTGGAATATCTGAAAGCCAGCAACCTTGACGTAGGTGCATTTTGAAAACTGCCAGTTTTGGCAGTAAATTCAGTATATTTGATTCTTTAGCGCTGTCATCCAAGTATAAAGTAGTAAGCAAAACGTGCCATGGACCAACTTTACCAATATCTCAACCACATCACGCCTATTTCTGATAAAACTTGGTCAGCTTTAAAAGACCATTTTGTTAGAAAAGAGTTGAAGAAATTTGAATATTTTAGTAAAGTGGATGTGATCGCTACTAAAATTGCTTATTTGCATCAAGGTGTGGTTCGGTCATTTTATTCGAATGCTGAGGCACAGGAATTTAACAAAAACTTTTTTGTTGCACCCGCTTTTATTGGTGCTTATTCATCGTTAATTACCAACAGCGCCAATAAGTTGGCACAACAAGCCTTGACAGATTGCATCATTTGGGAAATAGACTATGACGTGATAAAACGAAGCTTCGATTCCTGCCAAGATTTGGAGCGATTGGCGAGAATTATGGCTGAATATTATTTTGTAGAAAAAGAAAATAGAGAAGTGAATTTGCTGATGCTCGAGGCTAAGGACTATTACAAAATTTTTAAGTCCCAATACCCCACGCTAGAGCAGCTTATTCCCCAATATCATATTGCTTCATTTTTAGGCATTACTCCCACTCAACTATCAAGAATCAGAGCTGAAAAATGACAGATTGAAGTTCTTTACATATGTAAAGGATATTAAAAAACGCTACATCTAGTTTTGTAAAAAATTAAACAAAACGAAAATGAAAATAGCCCAATCGAGTGTTGTAGTGCTGAGTATTGCAGCAATCATGTTATCTATCCAATCTTGTAGCATTAAGCCATTGGCTTGGCAGCCTCAGCCCAAGCCAGCATTTGAGGGTAAAACCCAAATTAATAATGAGTTGAAAAATATCGAAAAAATAGGTCTAGGAGGCTGGGCCGGCCCAGAAGATATTCTTTTTGATAGCCTTGGCAATATGTATTGCGGTGTGCACAAAGCCGAAAATGATTTTACAGATGGAAAAATATTGAAAGTAGGGCAAGATGGAAAAGTAGAAGTATTTTACGAAGCAGGTGCTTGGGTAGCAGGTTTGCATTTCGATAAGCAGCATAATTTGATTGCCTTAAGCCATAAATTAGGGTTGATAAGCATTGGCACGGACAAAAAAGTGACCCAATTGGCAAGCAAAGATGAAAAAGGCAGACCTTTTCTAATTCCAAACGGGTTGGATATTGACAGCAAAGGCAATATGTACTTTACCAATACTTCCTATAGTGAGCGATACAGCATAAAATATGGCAGAAAACTGATTTTGGAAATGAAAGCCAATGGAGGTTTGTACAAATACGACCCTCTAAAAAACGAGATAAATACATTGATTGAAGGTACGTATTTTGGCAATGGTGTGGTGATCTCCAAAGATGAAACTTACTTGCTGATGGTTGAAACAACAAAATATCGCATATTGAAGTATTGGCTAAAAGGTGAAAAAGTGGGGAAAAGTGAAGTGCTGATGGATAACTTACCCGGTTTTCCCAATGGAATCTCAATAAGGGAAGATGGTACTTATTGGCTTGGATTCACGACTAAAAGAAATGATGCATTAGATCAAATTCACCCAAAACCAGGTATGAAAAAATTTGTAAATGCACTGCCCAACTGGCTACAACCAAAGCAAGATAAGTTTGGAATGGTGATGAATATTTCCGAAAGTGGCAAGATATTAAACACACTTTTTGACCCAACTGGAATAGAAATGCCAGAAGCGGGTGCTGTAAAAGAGCAAAATGGTTTTTTGTATATTGGTGGAGATAATTTGCCCTTTGTAGCGAAGTACAAATTAAAGTTTTAGGTAGCAACTATAGATTGGACATTGGTCCTGGTTGGTGTTGGGGTATGTATTTGCTGTGGTCTTGATGTTGCTGTAACGCCACATTAAGAGTCTGGCAAAAATCTACAAATCTGAAAAGTAAAATTATTCAACTTTGGGTAATTGCCTTTTCAGATTTTACCTATTTTTACAGCGCGATGCCAATTATTCAAATTACCCACATTTCAAATCTTCAAGCTTCTGAGCCTGCCAAATATTCGCAAGAAAGCATTTCTGACGATGAAATGATCTTGAATTTGGGACCACAACACCCTTCTACACATGGGGTTTTGCGTTTGGAATTGGTAACAGATGGCGAAACAATTGTGGATGTAGTGCCACATATTGGCTATCTGCACCGTTGTTTTGAAAAACATGCCGAAGCCTTGCCTTTCAACCAAATAATTCCTTACGTAGATCGGTTAGATTATGTGGCTGCTATGAATAGCGAGCATGCTTATGTGATGGGCGTAGAAAAAATGCTCGGAATTGATAAAGAAATTCCCAAAAGAGTAGAATTTATACGTGTATTGGTTTGCGAGCTCAATCGATTGGCCTCGCATTTTGTAGCCATTGGCACTTATGGTGTCGATGTTGGAGCGGTCACGCCTTTTTTGTGGATGATTCGCGATCGAGAGCATATTCTTCGATTATTAGAATGGACAAATGGAGCTCGAATGCTTTACAATTATATATGGATTGGAGGTTTATTTTATGATATCCCTGTCGGATTTGAAGAAAAATGCAAAGAATTTGTAGCTTATCTCAAGCCAAAATTGCTTGAAACAGAGAAATTGTTGCTTGAAAACAAAATATTTATCGGTCGCACGGCCAATGTAGGTGTTTTACCAATGGATTTGGCCATTAACTATGGCTGTTCTGGCCCAGTTTTGCGTGGCTCAGGGTTGAAATTCGACCTCAGGAAAGTAGATGCCTATTCTGTATATCCCGAAATAGAATTTAATATTCCAATAGGTTCTGGAAAAGTGGGTACTGTTGGCGATTGTTGGGACAGAACAGATGTGCGCATGCAAGAATGCAAAGAATCTATTAAAATTATCGAACAATGCATCGAAAAGCTGCAAAAAGACCACAAGAGAACTACCGATTTCAACCCTCAAGCACTCGTTCCCAAGCGAATTCGTATTCAACCAATGGAATTTTACAGCCGAGCCGAAAATCCTAAAGGCGAATTGGGGTTTTATTTCAAAACCGAAGGCAGGGGCGAGATGCCATTTCGTTGCAAAGCTCGTGGCTGTAGTTTTGTCAATTTATCTGTCATTCACGAGATCTCAAAAGGAGCTTTGTTGGCCGATTTAGTTGCCATTGTGGGCTCGCTCGATTTTTTGATGGGCGAGGTAGACCGCTAAAAAAGTTGAATTATTAACGATGAATGCGGAATGAAAAAAGGGGTAACCAACGGTATTTTAGGAATGATTTGTAGCTATTTGTCGACACGAAGTATTGCACAATACGCATTTTTTTTACTTTCTTTTTTATTTTTTAATCAAGCAATTTGCCAGCCAGATTGGGTTTTGGTACGAAATAGAAGTGGTGTGCAAGTTTATACCAAATTCTATAAAGATAAAGGTTTAAAACAATTGAAGGCCGAAACGATCGTATCGGGCGTTACGCTTCACGCTTTTGTGGCAATTTTTAGAGATATTGAGAATGTAAATAAATGGACCAGCACGCTCAAATATTCAAAATGCTTGAAAGTAATAAATGAGAATGAGTATATCAATTATTTTCTTACCGATATTCCGTGGCCTTTGAAAAAACGTGAAGGCATATTTCGGGTAAATGTTTGGCAAGACAAAGCTGACAAAACTGTCTATATCGAATCGAATGCTTTTCCTGAATTCTTGCCAGAAACTGATACTGTGGTGCGTATATTGGAAGCCAAAGCCGTGTGGAAATTTACACCTATTGGCAACAATCAATTGAAAGTGCAGAGCATATTTTACGCAGACCCACGTGGTTTTCCGCCTTTTTTGGTAAATTTATTTGTTACAGATGCTCCGCTCGAAACCATGACAAAGTTGCGGGAATCTGTGAAACAAGATAAATATAAAAATGCTAAATTTGATTTTATCGAAGATTGAAGATAGGGCTATTCGACATTTGCAATGTCGAATTACAGATAAAGAAGGATTTATAATTCGCAGCCTTGGTTGGTGTTTTCACCAACCAATTAGGGCTATTTGACATTTGCAATGTCGAATTACAGATAAAAAAGTATTTATAATTCTAAAGATGTAAATAAATGACTTTCAACGAAATAGTAGAGATTATCAAAAACGAATGTGACGAAAGTATAATCGATCAAACAGCCCAAGAAGATGGATTGATGCCTTTTGCTATCGTTTCTAAAGATAATTTGTTGAAACTAGGCCAGTTTCTTTACGAAAATCCCAAGTGTTATTTCGATTATTTGGCTTGTGTCACGGGCATGGACAATGGCCCAGGCAAAGATGATGGAGAAGGCGAAAAAGGAACGATGGAAATAATTTACAATTTGTATTCCATTCCTTTTGATTCAAAATTTTGCTTTAAAGTGATTTTACATAGAAATCATGTGAAGCAGCCCATGCCCGAAATTGAGTCTGTTAGCCACATTTGGCGGACTGCCAACTGGCACGAAAGAGAGATTTTCGATTTGTACGGCATACATTTCGCCAATCATCCAGATTTGAGAAGAATATTGCTACCAGCCGACTGGGAAGGTTTTCCTTTGCGAAAAGACTACAAACTGCAAGAATATTACCACGAAATAAAAGTGGAATATTAAAGTCTCTGACCGATCCAATCGGTCAGAGACTTTAGATAGTTTAATACTTAATTTTCATCTGATAATTCCCACAAACTCAACATTTTGTCGTCACTGCCAGAAATCAACTTTTCATCATCCAACCAGATCACTTTGTTTACAGAAGTAGCGTGCCCAGCATGTCGCGATTTATCGAGCACTTTTAGTAGTTTCCACTCAGAAGCATCCCATATTTTTACCGTTTTGTCCATACTTCCTGTGGCAAAATATTTACCATTGGGAGAGAAAGCCACACTATTTATTGCATATAGATGAGCAACAATCGATTGTTCAAGCTCGAAATGGTTCCAAATGTCCCATATTTTGATGTAGGCATCGCGGCTCGCAGATACCAAATGCTTATTGTCGGGCGTAAATTGCAAGCTGAAAATAGAATTGGTGTGGGCTGTCCATTCTTTTTGTAATGAAAAATCTGCAAGCGAATAAGTTCTGATATTAAAGTCGCTAAAGCC
>JBJXGB010000104.1:0-40746 GCA_046152935.1 Cytophagales bacterium | reverse complement strand
GAGCACGTCTATCTAGCAGCCTTTTCTCCTGTTGGCTTGGTTTGTTTACAGTCCGTGGAGTGAAGAAAAAAATTGTAACGCATACCCAAAGTATCTATGCAGCAAAGTCTTCTGTTCTTTAGTGCATAATTTTCAAAAGTATGCAGCACAATTGTAGAAATTATGCTGCATAAATTTATTATTTATGCTGCATAATTTTCAATCGTATCATAAAGGTGGAGTTTGCCTTTAATGAAGCAATGCTAAGCTACCGCCAAAGTATCTAAAAGGCTACCTGTTTTGATGGCTGCACCGTTGCCATAGCCTCTTTTTACTTCTTTCGTGTAGGTGCCCACTGGCAAAGTGGCAGGAATACTAAACATTAGCTTTTCTTCTGTACGGGTGGCAAGTATTGCGACTTTAGTTGCTACGCCCGCAGCATCTACAAAAAATATGCCTTCAGCAACATTAGCGGTATTAAATTTCAACTCTTCGCCAATAACCTGACCGATGCCACCAGGCGTAAGTTTGCTCTGCCATCGTTGGTGTTTTTCACCAACACGCAAATAAAGCAAATGATAGATTATTCATGCAAATGGGATAAAAACGACCAGTTTGACTGATTAAGTTCATAATATTCCGATGATGAGTATTTATATGCAACACTTGTAGCACACACACCAGCTTTTACTGGATTTTCGTGGATTTAATTAAGTTTTTGATTGCTTACGTTTGGTGTTGTTATTTCTAAAATCATAGGATTCCTTTCCCATATTTGATACATTCGATCTTTCAGATTTACTTCAAAATGTGCTAATACTGCTACATGGTTATTTCTAAGTTCCTTTAATATCATTTGGGCGGTAAATTTCATAAATGACAGTTGGTTTTCAGCTTGGCTAAAAGGCGGCATATTTTGCTAAATTAAATGAATGTGATTGCTCATAATTCCCGTGGTGTCGGGAGTTCCCTCCCGACACAATTAAAATAAAAGTTTTATTTTTGTTCATGGGCTTACGAGACAGGCATTTTTACCACGATAAGAACATTTTTTTCATAACCACAACTGCGCATGAATGGCTTTCCCTATTTACAGTTGGGGATCCTATGCAAATATTGTCTGAAAGCCTCAACTTTTGTGCAACAAAATATAAAGCTGCAATACTCGGCTATGTGTTTATGCCAAATCATATTCACCTCATTATTAACTTTGAAGAAGGGATAAGGAGAATAGATTTTATGTGTGATTTTAAGAAATTTACATCAACCAAAGTTAGACAAGAAATAGAAAGAGATCGGCCTAGTTTTCTTGAGAAATTGCTATATATAAAAGATAATCAAGTATTTAAAGTTTGGAAAGACAGATACGATGAAGTGTATTTGGATAAAAGAGAGCTATTAGAAATTAAGCTAGAATACATTCACACAAATCCAATGCAAAGTCATTGGAACTTAGCAGTAAGTCCAGAGGCATATTTATATAGCAGTGCTTCATTTTATGATAAAGGTGTTCAAAATTTAGTGGAGGTTACACATTATTTGGATGTTGTGTAGCTGAAAGTGTCGGGAGGAAACTCCCGACACCACGGGACTTGCTTTAACCATAGAAATTGAAAGGTTAGAATTGTATCGCATGAATCACATTACTTTGTAATTGATTTTTTAACCATATACCTGCCACCTAAAACCCGTCACCTTTTCATTCATTATTTTTATTCATTCTAAGTATTGACACCTACTTAACACATTAGTAATGAATGATTAACATTTGCATAATGTTGAAATAATAGTGTAGAGATATTTTTGTCAGTTGAATTTCACAAACAAATCTCTTCTCTAAAAACGTATGAAAAAAATTTACACGACATTAAGCCTTGTAGTACTTGGTTTAGGTGTGGCTTTGGCTCAGAATCCTGTGTCATTGCGTCAGCTTTCTGTTACCCCTTCGTTGGTAACTGTGTCTTTGCCTGGCGTTAGCGCTTTTGGCTTAATTAGTAGTGATGATATCTTGCCAATGACGCCTTCTTTCAAATTTGGCGGTATGGCTGATGGAGCTGGTATTGTTATCAATAATGCTGCTGTTGTTTCTAAAAACGTAACTGCTACCAAAGGCTCAATGGCTACGGTAACTGGTATGTACAACCCAAAAGGCACGTATGTGTACCTTACAAACCATGAAGATAATTTGGGAGTTTCTCGTCAATTTTATGATGAAACTTTCAAACCTGTGGCTGGAGATTATGCAGTAAATTCAAATGCTGGCTATTGGAGATTGTGCTCAGGTACTATGGCTACACCAGAAGAGCACGGATTTGGCCCTGTATTTTTCTCAGGTGGTGAGTCAGGTATTGAATCATTGGTATTGGCTGTTGATCCATTTGAAAATCCAAACTTTGCCAATCTTAGTCCAACTGATTCTATCAACTGGGCAAATAAAGGCTATTATATGAGCAATTGGGGCAGATGGAGCACAGAAAACGCTGTGCCATTGCACAAAGATGCATATCCAGGTAAAGTTGTTATCATATTAGGTGATGATGATTTTGAGAATAATAGCCAAGTAGTTGCCATTGTTGGTGATCTTGCTGATTTCCAAAACAAAAATTACAACAAAGTAAAAGTATATGCTTTGAGAAGGTCTATTGCTGGTCTTTCTACTTTATCTGGTGATGATTTGGACAAAGCTACTTTTGAAAGAGGTGTTACGGTAGGTAATGTGGTTGATGTAGAGTTTGTAGAAATTCCAAACATCGTTACTATGACTGGAAAAGCCATCAATACTTACTGTGATGCAAATAACGTAATGAAATTTGGTCGCGTGGAAGATATAGATTTCAGAAAATCTGCTACCGCACCTGGCACAGCTTCGAAAGAGTTGTATTTTGCTGTAACTGGTCAAGTTTTTGGATCAGCTCAAAATCCTTTGGATGCAGCTTTTGCCCCTATTACTTTCCCCGGTTTTTGGAACGGTACAGATGCATCTTATGGTCAAAAAGGATACACTAGTTTTAACGCAACTATTACATTGCCAAGTTCATTGGTATTGCCAACATCTGCTGGTAAAACGATGTTTGGTAGAGTTTACAAGCTAAAATTGAATGAAACTGATCCATTGAAAGGACAATTATCTGTAGTATGGGATGGCGATGCCAAAACAAACGATGCCGCTGACATTAAAAATTTCTTGATGAATTGCGATAACGTAACTGCAACTGAAGATTATTTGTATGTGCAGGAAGATCCAAACAGATATTCTGGTGGCGGTCAGACTGTTACTACCTTGACAGGTTTGCCACCTATTGCTGCTAAGTTCTTATTCAATTACGAAAATCATGATTCAAGAATTTACCAAATGAACATGAACACTGGCCAAATAAAAATATTGCTTGAGCAAGACCACAGAAGATTAGCCGCTGATAATATTTATTATAACCAAGGAGTTCCACCACGAACATTTACATTCGCAAATCCTAATCCTACTGGAACATCTTTCACTCCGTCTCGCCCTGGCGATTGGGAATTTGGTGCTTTGGTAAATGTATCGAAAGAAACTGGTGTACCTGGTGCATATATATTGTGCAACCAACCTCATAGCTGGCAGTCTTTAAACTATATCCGTCCTGATGGTGGCTCGCGCCCAACGCCAGATGGTTACAGATTGGAAGCTTCTAACCTTATCATGTTAGCTGGTTTGCCAGAAAACACTAGTACAGGTTTTTCAATGGCTGCAGAAACACCAACTTGGTTTTGGTACAATACTTCTGTAGGTGGTACCGCTATCGCTTCTGGGAAAAACTTCGTAACTTCTGTTACTGGAAACATGACGTACTACGTAGCCTATGGTACAACACTTGCCAAAAGCGCAAGACGTGAACCAGTTAGCATTATCGCTACTGAGCCAGTGGTTTTAAGCACAGAATCATTTGAAGAAGCTTCTTCTTTCAATGTTTTTCCAAACCCAAACAATGGTACTTTTACTTTGACCTTCGATGCAAAATCGGCATCTACTATCAAAGTTGAAATTTATGACATCAATGGTAAATTGGTGTATTTAGACAATGTATCTACCGCAGGCGTATATAGCAAAGCTATTTCTGTAGGTGGTAAAGGCACTTTTGTGGCTGTTATCTCTGCCAATGGCAAATCTGCTACCAAGAAAGTAGTGGTAGAGTAAGTGTCAGACCGCTCAAGTGTCAGACCGCTCCAAGCGGTCAGACACTTATACTATTCGGTCAGACACTTTTAAATCACTTTAAAAAAGGGAAGAAAACAATTTCTTCCCTTTTTTTGTATTTTATAAAAACTCGTTATGAAATATATTATTTTAGTCGTCTTACTCCTATTCTCTTGCAGAAGCGAGCAAGTAAAACCACAGCCCGATAATTTTGTATTGCCAATTGAACCCGAGAAAGTGGCAACCAGTCCTTTTGCTAATTTCAGCATTTCTTTCTCAACTATAGATGCTATCGTTTCGGAAGGCGATACTTTTATATCTGCAAAACCCATACTTTCAAGCACTATTACTGGCATAGCATATGGCATTAAAAATTCCACAACCACCTCTTTTATTTCTGCAGGAGCAGAAAATCAAATTGTACTTTCGCGCAATTTGCCAAATGGCTTATATGCCATCCAAGCAAAAATATTTAAAGACAACAAAGACACTCTTTTTAAAAATGTTTTTCAACTTACCATTACCTCTAGTTTGGTAAAAGATTTAACTTTCAGCGAAAGCCTTATTGTGCTAGATTCGCGCCAAGATTTTGTTTCCAAATCACCTATATATTATGGCACAAAACCTGTTACTTTTTTGCTTTCCACGCAACCAAGCGCTTCATCAATAGCCATTAACAATACCTTTGGCAATATTATTGTAGATAAAAGTGTAGCACCAGGCTCGTACAGCGTATCTGTTACTACAAAAAACAGCCAAGGGTTTTCAAGTTTTAGCAATGTGGTGAATATTTCTGTTGGAGGCGTATTAAATCAAAATCCAGATGCCATTTCATTCAAGCTGGAAATTGCGCCTATTATCTCAATCAATTGTAAAAGGTGCCACCCAGGCTATGAAAGCTATTCAGGTGCTTTTAATATTGCAGAAAGTATATATGACAGAGTAAGCAGGCCATTGGGCAGTCAAGGAAAAATGCCCCAAAGTGGTTCGCTGGCAGCTGCAGAAATAGCACTCATCAAAAAATGGATCGACACAGGAAAAAATCCTTAAAGAGAATTTAGATGTGGAATTGAAAAAAAATACGTAAGTTGATTTCGATTAATTAATGTTCTATGAAACTAAAAGTGGTAATTCACGAAGCTGAAGAGGGAGGTTACTGGGCAGAGGTGCCGTCCATAGCAGGATGTATGACGCAAGGGGAAACCTTTGACGAACTGTTGCAAAATATTTATGAGGCGGTGGAAGGCTGTTTGGCTGTTGATATTGAAACAGCATCGTTGTTAGATAATCCAAGAATCATGGAAATTGCGATATGAAACAAATTTCTGGAAAAGAGCTTTGTAAATTGTTGCGCGACAAAGGGTGGGAATTGAAAAGAGTAAACGGAAGTCATCACATTTTTGCGAAAAGTGGATATATTGAGCGTGTTTCAGTCCCAGTTCATGGAAATATACCCATTAAGTTAGGCTTGTTAAAGTCAATATTGAGAATTGCAGAAATAGATTTATAGGGCAAGTTTTTTTTGAGACATTCAAATAAATATGAAGAAATTAAGATTAATAGCAATTATAACAGTTCTCGTAACTTTGTTTTCTTTTAAAAACGATGGCACTGAAGTTCCTACGCAAGCCCTTAAACAGGTTTTTATCAAAGATCTGAAACTCTTCATAATTTCTACTGAAAAATTTTACAACAATGTAAAAGCTACCATAGATAGTGTTGATAAAAAACAGAACCTAAAGGCAGACTTTATAAATGCTAGACTGGCTTACAAAAGAATTGAATATTTGGCAGAATATTATGCCCCATCCACTTGCAAAATCATCAACGGTCCATTTTTAGACAAGGCAGATGAAGAAGAGCCTTCAAAAGAGCCAAGGAAAGCAGAAGGCTTTCAAGCCATTGAAGACCAGCTTTTTGCTGCCGATACTATCGATAAATATCTATTAGAAGTATTGGCTTTTAGATTGAAATTTAATGCGGAAAGGCTTTATCCATTTATCGCCTCTTATGAATTTGTACCTCAGCATGTTTGGTGGGCTTCTCGCACCCATTTTGTCAGAATTATGGCCATGGGCATCACAGGTTTCGATTCGCCCACCGCAAAACTATCCATGTTGGAAGCAAAAACTGGTCTAAATTCCATTAAAAACTGTTGGAAATTGTATGTTGACGATACTACCAAACAAGATTGGAAGGAGATAAATGCTTTATTCGCCAAGGCAGATATTTACCTTTCTAAAAATAAAAATTACGATAAATTCGACAGATTGGAATTCATAAGCCAATACCTTAATCCATTGTATAACAAAGGATTGGCTTTGCAAGCGTCTTTACAAATTGGATTTCTAGATGGTTCATCGGCCATAAGACCAGAAGCAAACACATTATTCGAAACCAAAAGTTGGAATGCCCATTATTTTCAATCAAATAAATCATTAAATAGCCCAAATAAAGAATTAAAGGCAGCGCTTGGAAAGATGCTGTTCTTCGACCCTATTCTTTCGGCCAATGGAAAACGCAGTTGTGCTTCTTGCCACAATCCACAAAATGGATTTGCAGAAAGCATGGCTAAAAGTATGGCAATGGATGGAAAAACGACTATCAAACGCAATGCACCCACTTTATTGAATGGAGCGCTCCAAGCCAAATTGTTTGCAGAAGGCAGATCTAATTTTTTAGAAGATCAGATACAAGATGTGGTTTTTGCCACTAATGAACTGCATGGAAACTTTACTGAAATAGCCTTGCAATTGAGAAAAAGTACAGAATACAAAAAGCTTTTTGCTGAAGCTTTTGCAGGTAACGCGGATAGTGAGATCACAAGCTTTGCCATCATGAAAGCCATAGCAGAGTACGAACGAACACTCGTAGGCTTCAATTCTAGATTTGATAGATATATGGGGGGAGACAAAAAAATGATGAATACTTCGGAAATTCGTGGTTTTAATATCTTCACAGGTAAAGGCTTGTGTGCCAGTTGCCATTTTGTGCCCTTATTTAATGGCACTGTACCGCCTTTGTACGATGAAGGCGAACTTGAAGTGCTGGGTGTGCCAGAAAATCCTTATGCTAAAAATATTAAGGCTGATAATGATTTGGGAAGGGGAGATATCACAGGGATTCCTTGGCAAAATGGCTCGTTCAAAACCCCAACGGTTCGTAATATAGAACTGACAGCACCTTATATGCACAATGGGGCTTACAAAACGTTGGAAGATGTGGTAGATTTTTACAACAAAGGAGGCGGCAGAGGTTTAGGTTTGGATGTGCCCAACCAAACTTTGCCATTCGACAAACTAAACCTTTCAAGACAAGAGCAAAAAGACTTGGTCGCTTTTATGAAAACACTCACTGACACAACTGGTTTGACATCTAAACCAGCCTATTTGCCCCAAATAGAAGGATTTACCAGAAAAATTGGAGGGGAATATTAGAGTTATTTCTTAGATTTTTACCCAAGACAGACCTGAATCTGCTTGTTGCGTTCGAGATTGAAAATATTTATCGTCCAGTCTCTTTGGTAGTTTGCATTTCTTTGATTTACAGTATTTTACACTCGATTCTGCGGTTCAGTTTGCGGCTTTGTTCTAGGTCGTTTGGTGCCACAGGTTGGTTGTCTCCATAGCCTTTGTAGAGTATTCGATCGGCTGCTACTCCGTTTTCAACTAAATAATCAAATACCGATTCTGCTCTTTTAGTAGAAAGCACAATGTTGTTTTGCTTCTGGCCTACATTGTCTGTATGCCCGCTTATTTCTACTTTCAGGTTTTGATTTTGATTCAGAAAGCTAACCAATCTATCCAGTTCAGTAAAAGATTTTTTTTCTAATTTGTACTTTCCTGTTTCAAAAAATATGTTGTTGAGCGTAATCAATGCCCCTTTTTTAATGGGATCGAGGTATACATCTAAATTTACATGGTCGAATGTTTTTTCAGATTCAAAATCGAAAGTGTGGCTTTTATACATGTATCCTTGCTTGATTACAAAAAGTGCATAACTCGAATTTTCATTCAATACCACCAGATATTCGCCATTTATTTTATCAGATTTTAATAAACTTTCCACTTTTCCACTTTTCAAATTAATAAGTTCAACATTGGCTTCAATTGGATTCCCGTTTGATTTGTCGAAAATAGTGCCTTGGGCGTAGGTACTTTTGAGTTGAATCGCCACTTCTTTTGGCATGTCGAATTCAAATAAAAAATATCGTTCCGATTTTGAATTTGTACTGGCTTCGGCTGAAAAATAGGCCTTTTTGCCGTTAGCAGTAATGAAAATTGAAGATTCCTCCAAAAAAGTATTGATGGGGTAGCCTAAATTTTTTGGGGCAGACCAATTTGAAGTTGTATCTGAATAGGAAACAAACAAATCGAAACTGCCATAGCCAGGGTGGAAATCTGATGAAAAATACAAAGTACTCATGCTTGGATGAATAAAAGGAGCTACTTCTCTGCCAGCCGTATTTATCAGATCGCCTACATTGACGGCTTGTGTCCAAGTGAAGTTTTCATCTGCTTTTGCCATCCAGATATCTTCTTCACCATAGCCGCCAGGTCTTCTCGAAGAGAAATAGATGGTTTTTCCATCTGGTGACAGCGTAGGCTGCGAATCCCAGAAAGGTGAATTGATACCATTGCCCATATTTTTTGGTTTCGACCATTCGTTTCCTTCTTTGTTGGATATAAATAAATCGCAGTTATTGGTATTGCCAGTTTGCGTGCAAATGGTGTAAACCAAGGTTTTGCCATCGGCAGAGATGCTGCAAGTGCCTTCATTGATGTAAGGGGAGTTTATTTTATCAGAAATTGACTCAGCATATCCCCAATCGCCATTTATTTTTTTGGAGATAAAAATATCTTCGAATTCTTGAAAGCCTATTTTATCGCGCACTGTGAAAACCAAGGTTTGCTCATCGGCTGTCACGGCAGGGAAATACTGCTTCGATTGTTTATTTACCAGATTATTTAGAGGCTTTGGCTTGATATCTACTTTATTTTTGATATTGGCCATGGCATAGTCGCAATGCACGATGTATCGTTCGGTTTTTAGGATGAAATTTTTCGGCTCATTTTTGAATGTGAGGTACTTTAGAAACAATTTTTTTGCCAATGGGTAATTTCCTTCGTGTAAATATATTTCGCCCAATACCCGGCTGATCGAAGGGTTCTTATAATTAGAATCGAGGGCAAGTATTTTGCCAAAATGGCGTTTTACACCTTCCATATCTCGGTCGTACACTTTGTGCAATATGCCCAATTGATAATGAGCATCAATGAAATTGGAAGATTTTTCGACCGATTTATTGAAATACTGCAAAGCCAAATCCCATTTGCGGTTTTTTAGTTCGTTCAAACCTTGCTCATAAAGCTTTTGGGCTTTTTTTGATTGTGCTACGATAGATTGGGTGCAAGAAAGTATTGATAAGATAACAATAGGTAAAATCCTAAGCATTTCGTTTTTTTGCAATGTTAAATGGTTGAATAGCAACTTGATTTTTACATCAGTAGTTATAACAAGATAATACGAAACCCAATCGATATTTGATCGTAATCTTTTACATTTATTATAATATTGAGTGTTTGGGCTTTTTGGTTGTAAATAATACTTCAAATAAATAAGTGAAAATATTAAAATTTGGGCAATCGACCCTTCAAGACACCTCAAGTATTGCCCTTGTTTTAGATATTATTGTAAAAAACCCGAAAAGTGTGGTGGTTGTTTCGCCTCTATACAAAGTATCGACCCGATTAGGTAAAATTGGTAATTTGGCAATGGTAGGCGATAATTCTTACAAACCCATTTTACAAGATATTGAAGATGAGCACTTTGCGATAGCAAAACATTTTGTAGATATCAAGCACCAAGCCAAGGTAATAGCAGGTTTGAAGGTGATGTTGAATGATTTGGAAGAGATTTTGTATGGCGTGTATCTGCTTTGGGAGCTTTCACCGCGTACCAAAGATCATATTGCCACATACGGGGTAAAACTTTCTGCTTATTTGATGGCCGAATGTTTGAAATCGAAGGGCGCAGATGCGCATTTTTATGAAACACAGAATGTGATTATTACAAACGATGTATATGGGCAAGCAGAAGTATATGCAGATATTTCTTTGGCCAACATTAGAGATAAATTTGCAAAAAATGAAGGAATTTCGGTGATAACTGGCAGCGTGGGTAGCACCGAAAAAGGAGAATCTTCTAATATGGGTAAATCGGGTTCTAGCTACACTTCAGCACTTTTTGCCAATGCCTTGAATGCAGCGTCAATAGAGATTTACACTGATCGAGATGGCATTTTAAATACCGATCCTACATTGGTCGATAATGCCTTCAGCCTCAAAGAGATAAGCTATGCCGAAGTGATGGAAATGAGTAATTTTGGTAATAGTTTTGTGTATCCACCTGCCATTCAGCCTGCCATTGTTAAAAATATTCCAATTACCATCAAAAATCTCTATAATGTCGGTTTTGAAGGCACAGTAATTACCAATTCAAATCACAATCACCATCATGTTGTGAAAGCCAATTCGTCTGTTCAAAATGTATCGTTGATAAATGTACAAGGTAGTGGCATGATTGGTGTGGCGGGAGTGGCTTCTCGGGTTTTTGGCACACTGGCTCATGAAAATATCAGTGTCGTTTTGATAACCCAAGCATCATCGGAACACTCTATTTGCTTGGCAGTGAAGCCAGAAAATGGCACAAAAGCACAATTAGCTTTGCAAAAAGAGTTTATGGAAGAGATAAGGGAAAAGAAAATGGACAATATTTCGCTTACCAAAGAGCTGTCGATTATTGCTATTATCGGAGAAAATATGAAGCAAACACCTGGTATAGCAGGAAAAATATTTCAGGCATTGGGCGAGAATCAAATAAATGTGGTTGCCATCGCCCAAGGTTCATCTGAATTTAACATTTCGGTAGTAGTGGAAATGAAAGTTTTGGCCAAAACACTTAATGTTTTACACAAATCTTTGTTTGGTCTGAAATAGCAAGTAATTGAATGATTTTGTCACCAAATGGCATTTTTTGTTGCGGTTTTCAGAAAATATATCTTGTTGAAATGTAAAGGATTCCATTATTTTTGCTTCGTTTTTATTTAGCAATGCAAACATCTCAATTGAGCCAACCCACGATAGTAGTGCCTTTTACCGCCTCAGCAGACGATTTCACCATCAGGGTAGCTACCGCTGACGATGAACACTACGCTGGTACCATTACCCACGAAATGGAGGAAAGTGCAAAAGCACGAGGTACTGGCATAGCCAAGCGTTCGCCAGCTTATGTTGCCGAAAAAATGAAGGAAGGTAAAGCCGTGATTGCGTTTCACAACGATGGCACTTGGGCTGGATTTTGCTACATCGAAACTTGGGGGCACGGCAAATTTGTAGCCAATTCTGGCTTGATCGTGAACCCTGTTTTTAGAAAAGCCGGCTTGGCAAAAGCAATAAAATACAAGGTTTTTGAGCTTTCTCGAACCAAATTTCCAGATTCTAAAATTTTTGGCCTCACAACTGGTTTGGCGGTAATGAAAATCAATTCGGAGTTAGGCTACGAGCCCGTAACCTATTCGGAGCTTACAAATGATGAAGATTTTTGGAAAGGCTGCCAAAGTTGTATCAATTACGAGATACTAATGTTGAAAGAGCGTAAAAACTGCCTTTGCACAGCCATGCTTTACAATCCTGATGAAAAGGCATAAGTAATTTTTTTCAATCTTGCCCATTTCTAAAGCTCAAAGATAAAACTCTACATAATAAACAAGACTGAGAGATTTTTTACTTATCTGTGCCTCATTAAGGTCTGATTTGTAATTTTGTTATTTTTTTGATACATTGAGAATATTCAAACTACAATACCTATCGAAATGGAGCATCTTAATAATCTATATTCTGGTGTTTTTGTCTTTGTCTTTCTTGCCAACGTTTGGTTGTTCTTTCAACTAAAAGACAAGATACATTACTATTATGCTGTATATCTCATTTGCATGGGGATTTATAATTACACGCTTTACACCTCTCCTTTCTATTTTGGTGTACATGGAAATTTGTCAATTTTAGATTACCTGCAAGCTAACGCTCTACCTATTACCATTAGTAAATGTTTGCTATTGGTATCAGCGATGTTTTTCACACGATTTTTTTCTTCAAACAACTGTTAGTTTCAGATTTGCGTACTTTTTCGAGACTTGTATCAGTTTTCTGTGCGCAGGCACTGTGATAGTAGGTGGAGTATTTAATAAGATTGGTCAGGCATATTATTTAATGGAAGGAATAGCACTTTTGGCCTCCATCTATATTTTAGTCGTTTCAATTTTAAGAATGAAACAAGGCGATGTAAATGGAACTGTCTTTTTGCTGGCACTTGCTCTATTACTTGTGGCTGGAGCAACGCATGCACTCACTTTTTCATTCAAAATTCTTCCACACACAGTAATAACTGATTCAGCTTTACTCATAGGCTCGGCCCTAGAAATACTATTGATTGGCTTAAAACTACTGAGTGATTTAGCAGGGACAAAACGATTGCTTTCAGTCAAAAACGAACCAATTGAGCTTTCGCTTGCTACTTTTAACAGGTATTTACAAAATACTTCAGTTGACCAGCTTACTGAAAAGGAATGGGAGGTATTGTGTTTGATAGAAAAAGGAATGAGTAACAAACAAATAGCAGACCATCTGCAATATATTTCAATTGAAGGCGTGAAAAGCAGGATCAAAAAAATATATACCAAACTCAATATTATCGACAAAGATGAAGGCAGCCGATTGAATGCCTCTGAATTATTAAGAAGGGCCAAAATGTATGTTAATCCTTAAAGTCATAAGAATTTGAATTTTATGGTTAAGAAATATACGATTCACACGGGGGTAGTGATTTTTTTACATGGGCTAGTAGCTACTTGATCGCTCAATTTAAACTACATTTAACTTCGCTAGCAAACACTGGATTGTAATGTAATATATCTTGATTAACGTCTATTTCGCAGGTAACATTTATCATATACTTCTTGATTCAATTACTCAGTACTGAATAAAAAAATTATTTATTTATCTCGAGTACTGATATAGGTAGTATCTCAAACATCAATGAACATCCTCTTTTTAGTCATTCATAAACCAGTTAATAACGATCATATTAAAGTCCTATTGCCATGAAGAAATCACTCCTTTTACTTTTACTCTTTCACATATCATCATTAAATATTCAAGCACAAGGTATTCCATCTGGAATGAGCTACCAAGCCATAGCCCGTGATAATTTGGGTAAAGAATTGTTAACTAAGCCTGTTACTGTTCGATTTAGCATTTTGAGTGGAAGTGTGGTTGGCACACTGCAATACCAAGAAACGCACACCGCCACTACCAACCAATTTGGATTATTTAATTTGATCATTGGGACTGGTACGCCCACTGGAGCTGGCACACAAACCAGTATTGCAACTATCGACTGGAGCGGAGCATCACAATTTTTGGTAGTAGAGCTTTCACTTGATAATGGAGGCAGCTACATTCAAGCTGGCAATACTAGATTTGTAACCATACCCTATGCATTTGCCGCAAAAAACATTGCAGAAGGTGAAGCCAATAAACTAGCCAGATGGGATGAGAACAGGCAGAAAATTAGGCCTAGCAATATCTTTGACAATGGCAATGGCGTACAATTGATTGGAAACGCCACAATTACAGGCAATATGGAAATATTGGGCGAGCGCAATTTTCTAAGTACTTCGTCCCCGTTGGCTTTTGACAGGGCTACTGGAGTTATCAGTTCAAACATTTCTGCCAGCAACCCAATCCAATTCAATGCTACAACGGGAGTAATGAGCAGTAATATTAGCGCTCGTGCACCTTTAAATTTTAATGCAAATACGGGCGTAATCAGTTCAAACATTTCTGCAAGCAACCCGATACAGTTTAATGCTTCAACAGGTGTTATTAGTTCTAATATTAGTGCTACTGCTCCTTTGAGCTTTAATTCGGCTACTGGAATAATCAGCTATAATTCTTCGGGTTCACCTTGAGGAATTTCGATTCCCTCTGGAACAACTGCGCAACGAATTGCATCACCAACTACGGGTACTATGCGGTTCAATACCGATTTAAGCACCATGGAAGTGTATGATGGCACAAAATGGCTTAATATAAATACCCCACCCATTGGTAGCACTTACATACAATGGGCAAATGCTGCGAACCCCAATACCATTTATCCCAACACCACTTGGGTAAGCAGCGATATAGAAAACGGTCAATTTATAAGAGCAAGAGGAGGAAATAGTAACGTAAGCAATGTAAATCCTTTAACTGGAACAGTACAAGACGATGCCATGCAGCAGCACGGGCATGGATTGAGTGGTGGGGTTACGAGTTCCGGGGGTGGGGGGAATACTACAAATATTGTAAATTTAGCTCATAGCCACACTGGCTCAGCTAATGCAGTGGGTGATCATAGTCATAGTGGTTCTAGAGCAGACAATGATGGAAGTCATGTGCACAATGGAAATACTGACAATGATGGTAACCATAACCATGATATAAGAAGGGTTCTAGGTATTGGAACTGAAATGGGAGCCGCAGAAGCTACCTCTTCAACTCCTCCTTTTGTTATTGGGGGTGGTGCACATTCACATGCATTTACTACAAGTTCAAATGGAGTACATGGTCATTCTCTTACTATTTCAAGTGATGGTGGTCATGTGCATACCCTCGCGATCAATGCAAGTGGAAATCTCGACCACTCCCATACAATCCCTAACCACACCCATACCAACACCTTTACCATAGGAAATATAAGCGTAGGAGCAAATGCTGGAATAGAAACAAGACCTGAAAACGTGGCGGTGATATTTTGGAGAAGAACAAATTAGTCTGAACTGTAATTTATGTGATTGAGGAGGCAGATTTGACAACTTTTCAAAAGTTGCCAAATCTATCTGAAAATAATTGAAAAATTAAAAGTTAAAAAAATGAGCCTAACCTATCAAACCGCTTTATTTTCCATCCAAGCCAAAAAATCGGCAGGGTTCAGTATGGAAATGCCTTGGAATGGATGCAAAACCAACAAATCGGGGTCGCGGGAAATGATAACGTCCGCTTTGCCATCAATGGCTAGATTCAGAAACATATCATCTTTTGGGTCTCTGCAAATAAGTATATCAGATACTGTAAAAATAGTCTCGCTATTTAAATCTAAAATATCTAGAATTTGCGCTTTTATATCTGAAGATATAGCCCTAAACTTAGGTCTATTTATCACCTCTATCAATTCTGCATTGGTTTGGAACGATTTGAGAAATACTCCATTCCTACCTGCACTCAGTAACGCTCGTCTGGAAGTGCCATCTTGTTTCAGTGCTGCACTAATCACCACACCAGTATCTACTATTACTCTTGTCATTTATGAGATACTATCAATTAGCTCATCTATTTCCGCTTCGCTCATGCCGCTTGTGCGGATTTGCTGGGCACTTCGATCAAATAATGTTTCAAGTCGGCTTATTGATTTTTCTTTTATTGATTTAAAAAGGATTTCAACCTTTTCATTATCAGGCAATTTCATATATGCATCTGCCACTTCATCTGGCAATTCTAAAGTGATTGTTTTCATGGGTCAAACTCATTTATTATCTCAAAAATAATGAAAAATAGCATCGTATTTTCTATATTTTTTTCGATTTATACATTGAACTCACTTTTCGCTCAAACGGATTCATCTACTTTATCTCCTTCTGTTTTGGCTTCTGGCGGTGGCTACGGGGCTGCAGCAAGCGCAAATTTATCTTGGACAGTAGGAGAAACGGTCGTTTTCACTTCATCTCCTACACCTAATCTCACGCAAGGTTTTCATCAACAAAGAGTAAAATGTGAGGAAGTGGATAGTACGCTATTTTCCTCAGGATCAGTTATTTGTGAAGGAACCAATGCCCTAGCTACCATTTCCAATGCGGTAACAGGTATCAATTATAGAGCGTATTTTAATGCAAAACAAATTGGCAAAAAAGGGATTGGTAAAGGCAAAGATCTTAATCTCATATTGCCTCATGAGGATTTGAAAATTGGAGTAAATGTAGTGTATGTAAAAGTACAACGATATGGCTGCAGTGAAATTACTATGCCTGATACCGCTTGGGTTAGGAAGGTGAAATCTTTGGGCAAAATGCCTCCCATTTCGTATACAGGCACATTGATATGTGTACCTATTACAGTTTACCTTTTTGCAAAGCCTGATTTAAAGAGTTATCAGTGGACATTGAACGACACCCTGATTCGAAATGCTGTTGCGAGCCTTTATAAAGCTCCAGTACCAGGAAGCCACAAAGTAATGGCTTTTGTTGATGGAGGCTGCCTCAGCGAATCGGATAGTTTGTTGCTGACAGGTGCAGATTTCACCTCCCCTGCCCCTCCGCAAATTAAAAATCCTGATGTTTTATTATGTAGTTCTGATCCTGTAAATTTAGCATTGATAAACAGTGGTGTTGGTTTCAAGTACCGCTGGCGGTACAATTCCATTCTTATTTCTGGCGCAAACCAACCTAGCTTTAGGGCGGTACTGCCTGGCTCGTATACGGTCCAAATACAAGACGAAAATGGCTGTTCTAATTTATCTGAGAAATTCCAGCTCGATTTTTCAAGTGCCGGAATTCTTCCCAAAATAGCCTTAACTGATTCATTGTTGATCTCAGACATTTCAAATTCAGATTATGAATACCAATGGTATGCAGCATGGGATTCCGTAAAAAGAGCTATTGTGAATGCAAAACAGCCCTTTTACAAACCACAATACAATGCAAAATACTATGTAAGTGTAAACCGTGATAGCTGCTTGCGTCTTTCTCCAGCATTTATAGTTGAGGAAAGTACCTTCTCTTCTTTGCAAAGAATGGGATTTGAAACTACCGATAGCACCATTCGCATTCCTTCCCAACAAAATCCTTCTGACTTATTGGTTTCACCCATTCCCGCTAATGATATTTTGATAGTAAACCATTTGTGCAGCAAACCTTCCATTGTTCGTGTTCACATTTACGATGCTCAAGGTATCCCTTATTATGCAGACTATAAACCAACATCTATTAACTACAATGCAGCAATCTCTGTGAAAAATATGCCTTCAGGATTTTATTTTCTGGTGTTGCAGGAAGAAACCCAAACCTTTACCAAAAAACTCGTTATTGAATGAACAAGACAAAACCGAGGCTAATTTTAGGATTATTTTTTATGCTCTCACTGTTGCTTTTTCAGTGCGAAACTGAAAAAAGAATTGAAGTAAGGGCTATTCAGCTTCAACTAAAGGTGGAAGATGACAATCTAAAGCCCCTCGACAATATCCCAGTTTATATTTTTAATAATTTTGAGAGTTATGCCGCAAGTGTGAAAAATAATTACCCATTCGGATTCGAAAAAATGCGAATGGCAAAATCAGGGAAAGTAGTTTTTGATAGCTTGAGCAACATTGCCAATTATTGGATCTTCATCAGCTATCGCGATTCTGCTCGCTATTTAAATATGAAAAATTATTTGGCTTACAATTCTCTATTCAACAATCTTCCATTGGGCTCTGTAACCACAGGATTCGTGCAGGTTCGACCATCTAACGGCATTATTTCGTTTTGGACAGCGGATTTTAATAACGCTAATTTACCGCTGACCGTCCTATTAAAAGACAGTATTTTTGGAAATATTGATTCCACTAAGATCGCAGAACCATCTTCACCATTTGATATTCCGGCCTTAACTTTCAATAGAGAACCAGGCAAATACATGTGGTACGTAAAAGGCGAAAACGACTGCCTATGGACAGGAGATACACTTTTAAAGGCAGGTCAACACATTAAAATTAAAGTTCCTGAATGCAACAATGGCAATGTGGCTTTTTGGGCCGACACATTGTCTGTGGAATTCTATCCAATCACAGTGGTGCTGAATAATTCTGATACAATTGGGGTAATTCCAGCAGCATCATCTTTTGTTCCAACGCTTTGCAATGAAGTTAATACTGCTTTTGCCCCACGACCATCTGGCACTTATAGTTATGGTGGTTTCGCTGCCTCAGGCACCTGTGTGTGGTCTGGAAGTTTCACGTTGGCAAAATCTGAATGTAAAATCTTAAAACTTGAAGCCTGCACCAAATAACCATGAGAAATTCAAGAAAAACGCTTTCAATACTTTTATTTTTTACGATTGTATCGTTTTTACCCCTTTCTTTGCTTGGGCAGAATACATCAGAAGATAAGAACGACAAGCACTACACTGCCTTTCTGATTGGCAAAAAGGGCAAACATTATTTCAAGACTAATAAAGGGAAATACCCGAAATTCAAAGCAGATTTGGAGAGTAAAATCACTTTCACTGCGTTTGCAGGCGTAATGCAAACGATTGGAAATCAAGACTTCAATTCCTCTGGTGTTTCTGAAAATATTTTTGCGGGCTACAGTCCATCACCAGCCATTGGGGCAGGTGCTTTTTATAATTTTAATAGCAAGCTTTCTGCTGGCGCAAGGGCAAAATATTTTTTTACTTTCAAACCATTATACCTCATCAACAATCTCACGATTGAAGCTAATGTCAAATTTCATCTTCTGCAAGCTGACAGAAAATATGTGCCTTATCTAATTGCAGGTCCAAATATTTCGCTTATAAGTATCAGACAAAATATTAACGACTATAAGTTTTCTCCCGATGAATCTTTTAGCATAAAAAAGGAAGATAACATTCCAATAAATGAAATCCATTATTTCAATCCTAATGTTTCACTTTCGTTTGTGCCATTACCGGGTTTTTCGGCAGGGGCTGGTTTCAACTTCAAATATAACAATACGATTTATCTATTTATTCAAGGCGAGTATTGCTTCAGCTTCGCCCGAAATAATAGTTACATCAACGAATCTTATATTTACAACAAGTCTGATTTTCAATATTTATTGATCAGTGCAGGCTTTAATTTGAAATTCATAAGGCATAAATTTTTATATTAATAATTAAGTACATCAAGGAATGGAATTCACTCAAAATATCTGTGAATTCCATTATTCAACTCAAAAATATATTGTAAAATGAAAATCTGCAGTTCTTTTATCTCATTTTTTTTATTTTCACTTATTTCAATTTCAGCTTTATCTCAAGAAAAACCTTCATTTACACCCAATTCAAAAGGTTTTATTCCTTTGAAGAATGCGGGGCACGAGGCCATTTCAGTTTGCTATAGCAAAGATGGCAGATATCTAGTTTCAGGTGGCAACGATAGCAAGGTTATCTTATGGGACGCACATAGAAACGATAAAATAGTGGAGTTGCAAGGACATGAAAGCATAGTTCTTGCCACAGCCTTTAGCCCAGATGGCATCTATTTTGCTACTGGAAGTTTAGACCAAACTGTGATTGCATGGACTACAGGCGGTGTGCTAGATAAGCGGTTTATTGGGCATTCTGGTGCTGTAACTTCGCTTGCGTTTAGTGCCGATGGCAAATATTTGGTAAGTGGAAGTGTGGACAAAACAGTAGCGGTATGGGATATGAACAGGAATATGAAAGTAAAGGAATTTAGAGACCATAAAAAGGAAGTTTCTACAGTCGCTGTGTCCCCCAATGGGAGATATTTGGCAAGCGGCTCATTTGATGGCGAAGTTTTGATAAGACTATTCAGCAATACATGGGAACCAGTTGATACGGTTAAGATGAGGGGAGGTAAAATTATCTCGATTTCGTTCAGCCCTGATAATAAGCACATTGCAATAGCTTATGAAGACAAAACAGTTAAAATTATTGAATTTGGAATAAAGAAAAAAGCACCTGTTTTCATATTACAAGGCCATAAAAAAATGGTGAATGATGTAAAATATAGTCCTGATGGAAAATATGTAGCAGGAGGAAGTCGATTGGATAATACGGTGAGAATATGGAGCACTGAAACAGGTGAAAAAGTGAAAGAGTTAAGTCCCTTCTATAATTTTATTTCGCTGGCTTTCAACCCCAACGGCCAATACTTAGCTACTGCTGATATGGATAAAGATATCAAACTTTGGGATATTTCTTCTTTAAAAATCGAAGCTGCTAAAGAACAGTTGGTGGTAAAAACAACCCAACTTTTGGCAAGTAGAACTACCGATGCCACACCCGTAAGCAAGCCTGAAATTGATATTGTGCAGCCTCAAATGCAAAAAGGGAAAGTGTTTTTATCATTGGAAAAACAAATTACAATCAAAGGCTCAATCCGTTCACAAGCGGGCATTTACGAATTATTGATTGACAATAAAGAGGTGCCAATTGTTGGCGACAATGATTTCAATTTTCCAGTAAAATTAGCTTATGGCGACAATATAATCACACTAAGAGCTATCGATAAACTCAACAATGTAACCGAAACCAGCATCACCATTCAAAGACAAGTAAAGCATGAAGTAAATGATACTGTAGCCAGATTTGGCACCGACTATGCCCTCATCATCACCACCGATGAGTACGAAAACTTTCATAAACTCTCAAATCCAATAAATGATGGATTTACCATTGGAAAGGAGTTAAAAGAAAATTTTAATTTCAAAGTCGAAACTATCAATAACCCCAAACGTGCTGAATTGTATGCTGCCATCCGGAATTATAGCAAAAAGCAATTCAATGACGATGATCAGCTATTCATTTTTATTGCCGGACATGGCGAATTTGACCCTGTATTTTCGGAAGGTTATATTGTAACTACAGATTCTCGCGCCAACGATGAGGTGAAGGAATCTTTTATTTCCCATTCCAATCTCCGGACCATTATCAATAATATCCCGTGCAAGCACATACTTTTGGTAATGGATGTGTGCTTCGGAGGCACATTCGATCAATTTGTAGCGAAAGGCCGAGGTGCAGCTGCAGATGATGTTAATAAAATAGCCTTTATTCAAAAGAAACTGCAATATACCACTCGCAAGTACTTGACATCAGGCGGAAAAGAATATGTACCTGACGGCAGACCAGGAGCACATTCACCGTTCGCAAGAAAACTGCTTGATGCATTAAGAAGCTATGGTGGAGAGGATAAAATTCTAACCTTTGGCGAACTGTACAGCTACTCTGAAAAATCAGTTCCTGGTCCAAAAACTGGTGAATTTGGCGACAATAAACCAGGAAGTGATTTTTTGTTTTTGGCTAAGTGATATAAAATAAACTACTCTTTGGGTATTTTCGTTAGGAATTTTATTACGACTCTTCTATTGGCTGCCCTGCCTTCTGGCGTTGTGTTTGGCATTAAAGGCTGCTCGGAGCCATAGCCTTTGCAGAAGATTCTTTTTGAAGATATGCCCTTGCCTTCCAAATAGATACCTACACTTTTGGCACGCTCGAGAGAAAGCGTTTTGTTATCAGCAATGGCAACAGAAGTTGCTGGTTTTTTAGCAGATTTTGAAGCCGCAACTCCCTTTTTTCCTTTCGTATTTTTGGCTTGAGCAGCAGGTTTTTTATCTCCAACATTATCTGTATGCCCTCCAATTTCGATAATGGCATCGGGCTGTTGGCTTAGTTTTTCTGCCAAAGAGTCTAATACTGAGCCCGTTACAGATGAAAGTTTTGCACTGTTGTTGTCGAACAATAGGTTTTTGATTACAATCGTTTGTCCTGAATCTAGGTACGCACTCATTTTGAAATTTTTGGTGATTTCGATACCTACCAAAGAATCGGTCAATCGTAGCGATTCATCTATTTTGAAATAGTTGATGGCATCTACCCTTAAATTGTAAGTCTGCCCGAAAGGAACAGACAAAATATATTTTCCATTTTTCGGATTTGATGTGCAGTAAGAAATAAGATCTCCAGCTTTGTTTTTTATACGAACAGTGCTACGCAATGGAGAATTTGTAGCTTTATCCACAATGGAGCCCGACATCAACACCTGCGGATTTTGTTTCAAAACTTTAGGCAAGTCTATTTTGTAGATATCGATATGATGGAGCGAATCACTTTCAAAACTTACAGAGTTAAAAAAGGCTTGATCGCCTCTTGCCGCTATCAAAAAGCCTTTATCATCTGTTTTTGAGTTTACTAGAGGGCCTAAATTTACCGGTTTGGACCACTTGGTGTAGCTGTCGTCCATTCTCTTTGTCATAAAAATATCATGTCCGCCAAAACCCAAATAACCCTTTGAACTGAAATACAATGTTTTTCCGTCCACGGCCAAAAAAGGATAATCTTCAGCGTATGGCGTGTTTATGGAAGCTCCCAGATTGACAGGTGCATCCCATACCTGGCTAAATTTGTTGTATTTGGAAAAATAAAGGTCGAGATCGCCTTGGCTTTTTTCATCTTGTATGGCCATGAAAAGTACAGATTCATCTGGGCTCATAAAGAAATTGGCATTGCTATTTTTGTTGTTAAAGCCTGGAATTTTGATCGGTTTGGGTGTTTCCCACGAGCCATCATCTTTCATGTGCGAGATGGAAACGCCATCGCCAGCCTCTGTGCCATCATCATTGTACGTGTTGCCCAAAATCAAAAAACGACCATCTAGGCTAATGGAAGCCACAAAATTATGCCCTTTATTGTTCAATGGTGATGCTGCCGTTTTCGCTTTACCCCATTCCCCATTCTGATTCATTTCTGAAAACCATATTTCTTGATTATTTGCCTCGTTTTTACATTCTTTCACAAAATAGAGTGTTTTGCCGTCTGGCGATACTTTTGGATTGAATTGAAAACAATCCTTATCGTCATTTAGCTGGTTGGCAATTTTTTCTTTTGATTTGAAACCATCGTTGGTTACCAAACTATTTGGTTTTAGATCTAGTGGTTGGTCTGAATTTGTGAGCCCTATTCCTTTCAAAATATTCCATTCGTTTATTTTACTTGGGTCGATTGATATTTTGATTGCGATGATTTTTTCAGGACTGAAAAAAGCAGAAAAAGTATTAAATTTTGTTTTCGATGCCTTGGCACTTGGTTTATAAATTTCCCTTTCTTTATTATCCTCAGTAAAAATGCTGATCGAATAGATGGAACCCACATTGAAAATACCTCCAACTACTACTTGTCGGGCAAGTGTGGCATTCGGGAAACCCACTTTTATGCTGTTTTTTTTCAATGTATTTTCGTTGTAGATAATGTAGCCTTCGCTGTAAGTATCTACTTTGGTCTCGTCTATTTTGCCTGGATATACCGATGGAACGCCTAAAATTGCCTCTGCTCCGTTGTTTTCAAATTGAAATCGATCAGTAATTTCCAGTAATTTATTAGCCCATGTTATTTCTTGAGCTTGGGCGAAACTACTTATTTGCAAAGCAAACAAGACATATACGATGTATCTGTAATTGAACATAATTTAGATTAGGTTTTGATTATGGTTAGAAAGTTGATTAAAGTAGATTTTTTGTAAGAAATATGCACAAATATCGCTCAAAAAAATAAATTATCTTTCTGTTTTATTGTTAATTGTCTATGTAAATTTTCGTTTTTGTAATGAAAAGCAATAAAATTCACCAGATTTATGTAGGTTTCGATTTGATACTTACAGCACAGAATCGTTCACACGGTGAAAAATCATGGTTTGATTACCAAATATTTTGGCAAAACCTTTTACATCCTCGCCCGACCAAGCATTGTTCATTTCACCGTATTTACCAAATTTGGCCGACATCAAATCGTGTTCAGATTTTATGCCTTGTAGCACAAAATGGTAAGGTTCGAGTGTAATGTACACTTCGCCAGATACTGTGTTTTGGCTGTCATCCATGAAAGATTCGATATTTCTCATCACTGGATCTAGAAATTGACCCTCGTGCACCATCATTCCATACCAATTTGCCATCTGGTCTATCCAATAAAGCTGCCATTTTACCAAAGTATGTTTTTCTAATAAATGATGTGCTTTGATAATAATTAGCGGTGCTGCAGCCTCAAAACCTACCCTTCCTTTGATGCCAATAATGGTATCGCCAACATGAATATCTCTGCCAATCCCATAAGGTGCAGCCAGATCGTTGAGCACATTTATGGCTTCAACCGGACTGCTATATTTTAGGTTGTTTACTTCTATTAATTCACCTTTTTCAAATTTTAAAGTCACATTTTCTCTGCCAATTTTGGTTTTTTGAGTGGGAAAAGCCTCTTCTGGCAAATATTGATGAGATGTAAGGGTTTCTTTGCCGCCCACTGAAGTACCCCAAATACCCTTATTGATCGAGTAGGTAGCTTTGGTCCAATCTCTCACCACCCCTTTTTTCTTCAAATATTCTATTTCTTCCTCTCTAGAAAGTTTGAGATCGCGAATGGGTGTTACTATTTTAACATCCGGACACATAATGTTAAAAATCATGTCGAATCGTACTTGGTCGTTGCCAGCACCAGTGCTGCCATGTGCCACATATTCAGCTTTCAATTCACCTGCATATTTGGCGATCGACATTGCCTGAAATACACGCTCTGCACTTACTGAAAGTGGGTAAGTATTGTTGCGAAGCACATTGCCAAAAATTAGGTATTTGAGGCATTTTTCATAATATTCGTTGGTGATATCGAGTGTTTTGTGACTGGTTGTGCCCAATTCGAATGCTTTTTTCTCAATATCGATCAATTCTTCGCTGGTAAAGCCACCTGTATTTACAAGGGCTGTGTGCACTTCATATCCTTGTTCGATCAAATATTTTACACAGAAAGAGGTGTCGAGGCCGCCACTAAAAGCTAAAAGAAGTTTCATGTTTTATGTTGGTTTGTGGTTTGGACAATAAGTGTTTTGGTTCGGTTTTTTATTGAAATTGACGATGAATGGGCTAAAAAGAAGTCCATTTATGATGTTGGAACAAAAATAGAAAAGGCTTTTCATTAATTTGAAAAAAGAATGAAAAGAGTCGTATTGCAAGATAGTCAACTTGTTTGTTTTTTCGCGGCTCGCAACTCTAGTTGTATTTTTGGTACAACTCAATGAATAACTCTTAAAAAGTAGATTGGCATCAAAAGGATCATCTGTTGCTTGAAAAGCTTGCTCTTTTGGCTATTGTAGCATTATTTGAGATTTTCTCTATCTATTTGAAAAGCGTTTTTCGCAGATGTTGGTCTAATAAATTGGCTTAATTGCTTAATTGTCTTAAGGATTTGAAAAATCAATGGGTTTATAGATTTTTTGGTGAAAAGATGGAAATTGTGTCCATTCGTATAAAAGTTGAGCTGATGCAATTCACCAAGTTTTTGCAAAGACTTTAATGAATACAAGGCAATATGCTGGCCAGTTTCGGGACTTAAATACCACCAATTTTCCAAATCTTTGTCTGGAACTATGTTTGTCGAAAATAAAATTGAATCGCTGAATTTCAGCATTTTTTCCAATTCTAGCGATGGATTTACCAAGTGCTCAAATACTTCAAATGCCGTTACCAGCTCAAAACGGCCATTCAAATTGTTGTTAATGCCATAATTTTTTGTAAAAATATTTTGACAATATTCGTCTTGCCAAAAAAAGTTGAAGCCTTTGTCTCGCATCATTCGTACGAAAATGCCGTACCCAGCGCCAAAATCTAGGAAACTTTTGCTTTTATCAAAATATGTAGAAATAATCAGCGGAACTATTTTACTCATTTTTATATTGCGTACAAAAATTCCTGTGTCCATGTCTGAAATTGCGTCTGCGTATGCATCCGCTAGCCAAATTGGTTCATCCGTTTGAACAAACCCACAAACCAAACATCGATGATAGGTTGTGGTATACTTTTTAAGTATGGTTTTTTGAAACAATCTTTCTGAATTTGAAAGACATATTTTGCATTTGCTCATGCCAATATTGTTACGTTCTTATTTGTTATTGGTCTGGCTTAGTTGTACGCTCTTGATAAGCTATTTTTTAACCTCAAATCAAATTGCCCATCTTTATCAATTTGTTTCTTAGCCAAAAATCTACCGTCACCAAAGCAGCCATCGCATCGACTATAGGCACAGCTCTAGGCAAAACACACGGGTCGTGGCGGCCTTTGCCCGACACTACAATCGATTCGCCCGCTTCATTTACACTCTCTTGGTCTTGCATAATGGTGGCCACAGGCTTGAATGCAACTTTAAAGTATATGTCTTCGCCATTGGTAATGCCACCTTGCACGCCTCCTGAATGGTTAGTTCTGGTTTTCGTTTTGCCTGTTTGGTGGTAAAAAGCATCGTTGTGCTGAGAGCCATACAAAGTAACGCCAGCAAAGCCGCTGCCATATTCAAAGCCCTTTACTGCATTGATACTCAGCATGGCTTTGCCCAATTCTGCATGAAATTTATCGAATACTGGTTCGCCAAGCCCCGCAGGTACTCCTTTTATGACGCAACTCACCACACCTCCAATTGTATCTTGTTTCTTTCGAGTATCGTCTATCAAATTGTACATTTTCTGAGCCATCTCTGGCTCTGGGCAGCGCACATCATTGGTCTCTGTCAAAGAAAAATCCAATTCAGAATATTGTTTTTCTAATATTAGTGGGCCTACCTGCGATACATACGCTTCTATTTTAACACCAATTTTGGCTAAAATTTGTTTCGCAACTGCCCCTGCCGCCACCCTTGCGATGGTTTCGCGAGCCGAACTTCTGCCGCCTCCACGGTAATCTCTGATGCCGTATTTGGCAAAATAGGTGTAATCGGCATGAGAAGGCCGAAATGACGTGGCGATATGGGAATAATCTTTGCTTTTTTGGTCGGTATTGCGAACAGAAAACTCTATTGGTGTGCCAGTTGTAAATATTTTTCCATCACTATTTGGCTCAAATACGCCAGACAAGATTTCAAATTCGTCTGGTTCCCGCCTTTGGGTTACTATTTTTGATTGGCCTGGTTTTCTACGATCGAGTTCGTACTGAATTTCCTTCAAATCTAGCTCCAAACCTGATGGACAGCCATCAATAATTACGCCTACTGCTTTGCCATGCGATTCGCCAAAAGTGGTTATGCGAAATATTTTTCCAAAAGAGTTGCTCACTGCATTTTAAATTAGGCTGCAAAGATAATGGAAAGCACTCACATAAACCATTTTCTACTCAGCCACGCCATTAAAGAAAGATAGAACACAAATCGTAATAAATGAGCCAAAGGCATGGCCTCCAACCCTAAAATTGGTAGCAAAATCCACAAAAGAAGTAGATAGACTGCCGCTGAGGCAAATTGTGTAGCAATGAAGGTTTTGGTTTTCAATTGTGCTTGCAGTACAAAACCAAATATCCATGAAGGGAATTTAAGCCAGTCGCCTATCAATAGATATCCTATTAAATGTTCACCTCCCTTAAATTCTTGGCTATAGAAAAAACTTAAAATATCGTACCTGAAATGGTATATAAAAGTTAAACCAGTGCCAGTAATCACAACTGTAAACATTACGCTTTTGCGGATAAAGAGCTTCAGTTTTAATTCGTCTTCCATGTACGATGATATTTTTGTGAAGATCAATATGCCCAGTGCAGCACTAAATACACTTGTGTAGCCATCAGAAACTTTGGCAACTCCCTGCCAAAGGCCAGTTTGGTAGGTGCTGAAAGTTTTAATGAGATAACTACGTACATAAAAATCTACCAGTCGAGCCATTACGCCACTAGCTAGCGCTGTAAGCAGGAATTGAAATATTTGGTTGAATGCCTTCTTCTCAAAATTGGCAGTATATTTTTTGAGCCGTGACAGGTTGGCATTTACGTAATAAATTAGTATTATTACCAACATAGAGGCTGGCGATGCTGCCAAATACAGCAGTGATGTTACTATCCCTTTTTCAATTCCAATGTAAATAAAAATCAGTCCAATTACATTGCTAAGCACGCTTAAAATAGTAAATGCCTTAATGTGTTGCATCGCCATTAAAAGTGAAATAAACAGCAGACAGATCATGTGCAGCAAAATAGCTACGATGAGCCAAGTAAGATTTAGAGGAGTAAATAATTCAGGTGGAAAATCGTTATAAAAGGTAAACCCAATGGAAAAAAGGAAAATCAAAACGACTAAAAACATCGCAAAAGTAAGGGCAAGGCCGTAGGTAAATGCATTGTTCCACTCTCTTTGGCCAATATTTTCTTTGGCTATGATCTTAATAAGCCCACGATTAATGCCTTCGTTAGTAATAGAGGCGAAAATGGCAATAAGGTTTTGAAAGTGGGCAAGCAGCGTTACGCCCTGCGGACCGAAGTAAACCGAAAAAAGTTTATTGGTAGTAAAACTGTAGGCTGCAAAGGCAAGCGATGACAGTCCAGTCCAGAACGATTTTTTTAGAAAATCCAAAATTGTAAGTTCAACTAATGTTCAAAAATGCCACTTAAAAATCAAATTCTGAAATTTAGAGCAGTAATAGAATGCGTTTATTTAGATTTAATCGGTTTTCTATCAAAAATTTTCAGTAATTGATTAATGTTTTTTGTCGTTGTTCGCCCAAAATAAAAATATAAATTTGCAAAATGAATCAAATACTCAAATCATGGCATGTTTTAGGGCAATATTTCATCTTGGAAAATAGCCTTCAGAATATCGCAATATGCCTTACGGTACTTTTTAGCTCATTTTTATTCAAGCATTTTTTATCGGTTCAGTTCAATAGATTTATTTACCGTTTTTTGAGAAAAGTCACTTTTAATGTGCCAGTAAAAGAGTTCGTGGAGATGCTTCAAAAGCCTATCGAGTTCATTATCATACTTTTGCTCATTTACTTGGCTTTTAGTTTTATCGATTATCCAAAAGCTTGGCATCTTTCTTCAGCTGGAAAATGGGGTTTGAAAATGTTTATCAATAAGGGCTATAGTTTAATACTGATGTTTTCTATTGGTTGGATAGCCTTTCGAGTAATCGATTTCTTTGCTATGGTCTTGAAAAATGAAGCAATTATCAACGAATCGAAAGTGCAAGAACAGCTTGTGCCATTTATGCGACAATTGGTAAAGTTGACGGTTGGTATCATATTCTTTTTTGTCATTTTGGCCATCGTTTTTAAAGTTAATGTAGGTGCTGTTATCACTGGGCTAGGTATTGGCGGAGTGGCCGTGGCGCTTGCAGGAAAGGAGACTTTAGAAAATTTGCTGGCTTCATTTGCTATTTTTGTCGACAAACCTTTTATCACTGGCGACCTGATAAAAGCAGCAGGATACATTGGTAATGTAGAAAGTGTTGGTTTTAGAACTACTCGCATACGAACATTAGATAAAAGTTTGCTCACCATTCCCAATAAAAAATTGGTAGATGAGCCGCTAGAAAATTTGTCGTCCAGAAATTTTCATCGAAATAAATTTGCCTTACACATACCATTCAAAACCAGTTCTGAACATTTGAAATTAATCATTTCCAAAATACAAAATGTAGTAAAAAGCCATAACAAGGTAAACGACAATTATTATGTGTTTTTCGAAAATATAGGTACTTATTCGTTAGAAATAACTATTATTTACAACGTTGAGGTAGTGGATAGCGATGAATTTTGGACTATTAAGGAGTATTTGAATTACCAAATCAAAGAAGTAATGGAAGAGATGAATGTAGATGTAGATTTTCCAAGCTCTATCGTATATTTGAGAGATGAAACAAATACAATAATGGACAGTAATAAACAAAAAGCTGCAACGAGCACTTTAGCAAATATCAATTAAAACGTAAACATGAAACTTCAATTTATCTTAGCTTCGGTGTTGACAATTTCTGTCGGCCTTTATTGTTGCACGAGCCAGAATGCTGCAAACATTCAGCCAAAAACAACCGTGGCTCCTACAGATACAGTGCCATCGGTCGTAAGCCTTTCGATAAATGTGAAGCCTATTTTTAGTAAATATGGCTGCACCGGAAGCAGTTGCCATGGTGGCAATTCTTCATCTGGCGGTGTATTTTTAGGAAGCCACAACGGCATAAAGATAGTAGCACAAAATGGCCGTTTGTACAACGCCATCGCCCACATCAATGGCGCAGATCCGATGCCGAGCAGTTCGCAAAAAATGAATGACCTAGAACTGACGACTGTTAAAAAATGGATTGACAATGGCGCTCTAGACAATTAGGATACTTATATAGTCTCTGAGTCGTATATCAATACTTTATCCCACAGCATTTTATTTTCCTCCAAAAATTTCAAATGTAGCGGATGAGTTTGGTAAAGATCGTGCCCAGCCTTGTCTTTAAATACAGTTAACATGCTGTAGCTGTATGTTTTATCTATGGTAGGGCGATCGGTGTCGGCTGGCTTGCCCACATTGAAGTAAATCAAAGATTCTATTTTTTCTATTGATTTGAGGCCATTTTCAAATTGTTGAATTTGGATTTCAGAAAGTTGTTTCTTTAGCCAAAAATTTACTACGTGCACAAATTTATTGTTGGACATCGATCAGAATATTAGGTTTGTTTTCTATTTTGCAATATTAACACGCAAATTATTTTTTCCTTGTAAACATTTCCAAAAAACATGAAACTTTCTTTCGTAACAACTATTCTTCTACTACTTCTAAAATCTGCATTTTTAACCGCTCAATCAATGAATTTTAAAGCTAATAATGAATATTTTTGGGATTTTGTGTCACACGATGCGAATGTAACGCTAGCGGCCACAGGCTATATTTTTACAGAAGGCCCAGTTTGGAGCAAAGAAGGCTTTCTGCTTTTTAGTGATATTCCTGGCAACACCATTTATAAATTAACCAGTGATGGCAAAAGCACACCTTATATCACGCCAAGCGGCAATTCAAATGGACTTACCTTCGACAGTAGAGGTAATTTAGTTGCCTGCGAGCATTCGGGAAGAAAAATTGTGGTTTATGATAAATACAAAAAAGCCACAGTTTTGGTTGATAATTTTAATGGAAAAAGGCTCAACAGCCCCAATGATATAGTGTTTAGAAAAGATGGTGGTTTCTATTTTTCCGACCCACCTTATGGACTCAAAAATCTTGATAGTGATTCTACTAAGGAGTTGAAAATCAATGGTTTGTATTTATTTGCCAATAATAAATTGACTTTGATAGATTCAAGTTACAAGCGTCCAAATGGTGTAGCCTTATCGCCAGATGAAAAAACGCTGTATGTAGCCCAATCTGAGTTTTTTTATTTTTGGAAAGCATATCAACTTGATGACAAAGGTAGCATACTATCGGACAAGATATTAATGCAGCAACCCGATATTACGGGAAATCCCGATGGCATCAAAGTAGACGTTGAGGGCAATATTTACTGCACTGGCAATGGGGGAGTGGTAATTTTCGATAAAATGGGTAACTATTTGGGAACGATTAACATACCCGAGAATCCGTCAAATCTATGCTTTGGCGATGCCGATTTGAAAACTTTGTACGTAACAGCCCAAAAAAGCGTTTACAAAATCAAACTCAAGAAAAAAGGGCACTTGGCTTATTGAAAATATGGCAAGACCTGTATTTTAATTTTGAAAGTCTAAGCCAAAAACAATTGTGCCAACAAATAATCGGCTACCAACACGGCAATACAACTATTGGTAACTGCATTTGTACTGGATTTGCCAACTTCTAATGCACCACCATTAGTAAAAAAACCTTGAAAAGCAGATATAGAAGAAATTAGAAAAGCAAAAACGACTGATTTTACCAATGCTAAGGTCACATTCATGGCATTGAAGCCACTTCTGATGCCAAAAATATACTCTTCGCCATATACTGCTCCTGAAATTTCACCCGCAATATAGCCACCCAATAATCCAAGATAGCCAGAAACAGACACCAAAAGTGGAAACATGAGCATTGCACCCAATATTTTTGGTAACACCAAATAGCTCGATGAATTAATGCCTATTACTTCCAAAGCATCAATTTGCTCCGTAATTCGCATGGTGCCCAAATTTCCTGCAATGCTCGACCCCACTTTACCAGCCAAAACCACACAAGTAATGGTAGGAGCAAGCTCTAAAATTTCCATATCTCGCACTACCGTTCCTACCACATACATAGGTACTAAAGGGCTCACCAAATTGGCTGCAGCTTGAATGCAAGTAACGGCACCAATAAAAAGTGAAACTACGGCCACGATAAATATAGAGTCGATGCCGATCAGCACACATTCTTCTAAAACTAATTTTGGGTAAACCCTAAATCGCTCTCTATTGGTGACCATAGTGGCCAAAAAAATGAAATATTTACCTAATTTGTGTAAAATTTTTTCTGCAAACATTTAATTATAATTTATACCCACCAATTTTTTCCACCAAGGCAACCTTAAATCTGCAATATTAGCTTCCATTTGAAGTTTGGCTATTGTTACAAGCTCCCAAGCTGCATCAGCTTTTCTTTTGGCTTCAATCGTCATTTCTCTGGTTTCATTTGCAGTCAGCCTAATTTCATCTGCCATTCTTCTAGTTTCTATTGTCAAATTTCTAGTTTCAATTGTAAGATTTCGAAGCTCACGTAATTCATCATTTATTATTTCAAATACTCTATCTTCCATTATTATCTCAAATTAATAACACAAATTAACAAACTTTTAGTTTGGCTATTGTGGTTATTTAAAAGAAATTTGCAACAAATATCTTTTCCAACCCTGTTTCACATCTTCAATTTATAAAAATATTTACATGAGTTTTCCCATCGTACAAGACAAAGTCATATTCGACCTTATAGAAAAAGAACGCCATCGCCAGACAGAGGGTATAGAATTAATAGCATCTGAAAATTATGTGTCCGATCAGGTAATGCTTGCCCAAGGCAGTGTATTGACCAACAAATATGCCGAAGGTTTGCCTGGCAAAAGGTATTACGGTGGCTGCGAATTTGTAGATCAAATTGAAAATATTGCCATCGATCGAGCCAAGCAACTTTTTGGAGCTACTTGGGCTAATGTGCAACCGCATTCAGGTGCACAGGCAAATGCAGCCGTGATGTTGGCACTTTTGCAGCCTGGCGATGCCATTTTGGGCTTCGATTTGTCGCACGGTGGGCATTTAACACATGGCCACGCAGCCAATTTTTCGGGAAAATATTATAAGCCCAATTTTTATGGTGTTGAAGAACAAAGCGGATTGATAGATTGGAATAAAGTAGAAGAAAAAGCCAAGGCGGTAAAACCGAAATTGATTATTTGCGGAGCTTCCGCTTATTCACGCGATTGGGATTTTAAAAAACTGAGACAAATAGCAGATTCAGTAGGTGCTCTATTGATGGCCGATATTGCACATCCATCTGGCTTAATAGCCAAAGGTTTGCTAAATGATCCGTTGCCACATTGCCATGTAGTTACCACCACTACGCATAAAACTTTGCGTGGACCACGTGGCGGAATGATAATGATGGGCAATGATTTTGAAAATCCATTTGGGATAAAAACAGCCAAAGGTGAATTAAGAATGGTGTCTTCGTTGCTCGATTCAGCAGTTTTCCCTGGTATTCAAGGCGGGCCACTAGAACATGTGATTGCAGCCAAAGCAATAGCTTATGGAGAGGCACTCACCGAAGGCTACAAAACCTACACCCAACAAGTGATTAAGAATGCTGCCACAATGGCCAAATTTTTTGTAGATAAAGGCTACAAAATTATTTCTGGTGGCACAGATAATCATTTGATGCTCATTGACTTACGTTCAAAAAATTTGACAGGCAAAATAGCTGAAGGTGCTTTGATAAAAGCCGATATTACCATTAATAAAAATATGGTGCCGTTCGATACGCAATCGGCCATGGTTACTTCGGGCATGCGAATTGGCACTGCAGCCATCACTACACGTGGATTTAAAGAAAAAGACATGGAAATGATAGCAACATATATTGATGAAGTATTAATGAATCATGAAAACGACACCAAAATTAAAGCTATCAAAGAAAAAATAAATGGTTGGGTGAAGGATTATCCTTTGTTTCAGTGGTAATTGCGTTGAATTTAGGCCTTCAAGAGTAAACAACGCTTATAAGGTATTAAACCTTGTAAGCGTTTAGCTTTTTCTGAAATTACCTTTATCAACATTTTAAGGCTTAGAAATAGATATGGGAGATATTTTTGAAATTTAATGTTTATAGAATTTTATTTACAGCTTACCGCCCTTCAAATAACAACATCAACTTAAATAAAATTGACATTTTAGCATAATTTTTGCTTAATTTCAAACCTACATTTTTAATTTACTATTCAAAAATTGCCACTCGATCAAATAGACATAGATAACCCTTCGGGTGATAAAGAAATGGGGTTTCTCGACCATCTCGAAGAATTGAGATGGCATTTGATTCGGTCGATTTCAGCAATTTTGATATTGACCATTGTTGCGTTTTTCTCAAAAGATTTCATTTTTGGAGTGCTAATTTTAGGGCCGTCAAAGCCCGAATTCTGGACATATCGTATATTTTGCCAATTGAGTGTGTATTTCAATACCCCAGATTTGTGTATCGATCACCTTAATTTTACCTTGCAAAGTAGGCAAATGACAGGGCAATTTGCCATGCACATCACTTCTTCATTTGTAGTAGGCTTTATTTTGGCTTTTCCGTATGTTTTTTGGGAATTGTGGCGATTTGTAAAGCCAGGTTTGTATGTAAAGGAAGTGAATGCCACACGTGGAGCAGTATTTGTGGTTACTTTCTTATTTGCCTTGGGCATTTTATTTGGCTATTTCGTTATTTCGCCACTTTCAATCAATTTTTTGGCCAATTACCAGCTAGATCCAAGCATTCTCAACCAGTTTGACATTACTTCTTATATTTCTACATTAATAATGATGGTGTTAGCCAGCGGATTAATGTTTCAATTGCCAATGATTGTGTTTGTACTCACCAAAATGGGTTTGGTGACGCCACAATTTATGCGAACTTACCGTAAGCATTCGATCGTGGTCATCTTAATAGTTGCAGCTTTTATCACACCTTCGCCAGATATTTTTAGTCAATTGTTGGTAGCAATACCAATTTATTTGCTTTACGAAGTAAGTATTTATGTTTCTGCATGGGAATTGAGAGCTAAAAATTTGAGAAATGCAGAATTTCTGAAATAGAAAATAATTAACCTTTTCTCATTGACACTAAGATTTTTTAGATGTATTTTTTTATTATCGATTTTACCTTTTTATGCCTCGGCCCAAAAGTTGGGCTTCAATGAATTGAGTGTTGGTGTCGATGCCAGAACTTCTAAGTTTTACGAATGGAGCGATTTCAAGGCTAAAATTGCAGGTCAAAATGCAAAATATGCCAATTATCTGGGGGTTTCAGGTAGGTTTTCGACCTCATTTTTAGCTTTGTGCTATGCCCAAAAGTTTACTAAGTGGCGCGTGGCAGATGTACTTATTGGTGAAGTTGGGCTCGGTTTGGCGTCCTCAAATTATCCATCTGTAAAAGGTGGTTTTTTCCCTACTTACGATTTTACCATTGGGTTTGGAGGTATTTACAGAATCAACCAAAGGCAAGATATTGGCATAAATTTTGGAATGCTTCGCTTTGCACGCAGCCTTCAAACTAAAAATTTTTCCGGCTGCAATATCTATTTAAAGTATAGAATAGATAAGTTTTTGGTCGAATTTGGATTGGAAAGTTGGTACGAATTTTATTTATCGTGGATTTATATTCTAAATTCACGCCCCAATCCTTTGCAGTTTACAGTAGCCTTAAAATATGCTTTCAATGAGAAACAGATGGTTGGGTTTCGGCTCGAAAACAACTCAATTTACGATGCAAAGCCACATTTTACCGAATTTGGAAAAGAATACTATTGGAACCTAAGGCTATTTTACGGAATTTATTTTTAGTGTTGGCATTTGTGCCATTATTCGTTTACGGGCAAGGCGTGCCTTTTACATCGCTTTTTCATAAAAAGCCTGTGTTCGATGAAATAGGGTTTACAACAGGCTTTGGATTTGGGTCAAATCCCAGCAGCCTGCCCGAGGGAACGTATCGACCCATTTATTTCATGGGTTATTTTGCCAATCATTTATTGAAATCAGAATTTAGAAATACGGCTTTTGCTATTCCCTATTTCTATGTAGAGCCACAATTCAATCTTGTCTACATTCAAAAACCAAATGGAGCGATAGATCAAAGTTTTGAATTTGGTATTAACAATGGTTTGAAGCAAAACTTACGATTTAGTGATTTTTTTCAAACGTTTATCCTTATTGGTACAGGGCCGCATTTTATAGCTATTGACACCGAAAAACAAAAAAAAGGCTTCATTTTCTCTAATTGTGTGGGGGCTGGAATGCAATTTTTTGTACAGAAAAATATTTCATTGATTTGTAGCTTTAGGATAAAACACATGTCAAATCTTGAATTATTTCAACCAAATTCGGGCATTAATTCATACAATTTTCATTTGGGCTTTACCTATGTTTTGTAAATATTTATTTAGAATTTTAGTGCCAAATGAGAAAAAACAAAAACGCTCCCCTAAATGGCTATTTTTACAAAATGGACGAAAGTCTAGAGGGAATGCTCAAGACTTTTAACCTCGAAAATCGATACTTACAAACATTAGCTATAACGTACTGGGAAAAACTGCTGGGACCAACTGTGGTTTCTAGGACAGAAAAAATCTACTTCAGAGATAAAAAAATGGTGGTGAGCGTGTCTTCTGCTGCGTTAAAACATCAACTCAATTTATCAAAAACAAAGATTATCAATGCCATCAACAAAGAGCTTGGCAAAGTGATAATTGAAGACCTGACAATATTATAGCTTAAAAATAAGCATAAAACTTTACAGCAAAAGGAATCATCAGTGCTAAAAAAGCAATTATAAGTAGCACTCCTTTTACAAATTCTGTCGCAGGGCTTGCAATATTAAATACGATTTCCGAGTTTGAAGTTGTCATTGTTATAAAGGCTAAATGGTAAATTTATTTGCAAATAAAATAAATTAAATGATAGTAATAATGAATAAAGTATTAAAATATCATTAAATAATTATACTCAATTGTATTATTTTCATAATACTTTGTCTAATATGCATAATATCAATACGTTCGATATAATCTTTTTGTTATAAAATTAAACGCGATTGTTGTAATACCATTATAATTCATACATCTATAATGTGATTTTTGAAAATGCTTTTTTTGAAACACTTGGTGTCATTTCTAACTGAATCTTTTAATTTTGTACCTTTATTTAATATATCACCCTTAAAAAATAACGCATGTCGCCAGAATCTTTAGCTTTTTTAGAAAACTACATCAATACTCCATCTCCAACAGGCTTTGAATACACTGGTCAGAAGGTTTGGCTAGATTATGTAAAACCGTATACTGACAGCTACATTACAGATGTATATGGCACCGCAGTAGCCATCATAAACCCAAACGCGGCATATAAGGTGGTCATCGAGGCGCATTGCGATGAGATTTCTTGGTTTGTAAACTATATTTCAGAAGAGGGCTATATATACGTAAGGCGAAATGGTGGTTCAGATCACCAAATTGCCCCATCAAAACGAGTGAATATTTGGACAAAATCGGGAGCAATTAAAGGTGTATTTGGTTGGCCTGCCATCCACGTACGTGATGCTGTGAAGGAAGAAACGCCTACTTTAAAAAATATTTTCATCGATTGTGGCATGAATAAGAAAGAACTGTTGGACAAAGGGGTAGATGTGGGTTGTGTAATTACTTTCGATGATGAGTTTTTTATTCTTAATGAAAAATATTGTGTAGGTCGTGCACTCGACAATCGCATTGGTGGCTTTATGATTGCGGAAGTAGCTAAAAGGTTGAAAGAAAACAACATACAACTGCCGTTTGGGCTTTATATTGTGAATGCAGTTCAAGAAGAAATAGGCTTGCGAGGTGCAGAAATGATAGCCCATCGCTTGAAGCCGGATGTGGCTATTATTACTGATGTAACGCACGATGCCCAGTCGCCCATGTACGATAAAAAACGCGATGGCGATATTGCATGTGGAAAAGGACCCGTGCTCACTTTTGGCCCTGCAGTGCAAAATAATTTATTGCAAATGCTATTTGATGTGGCTGCTGCCAAAGAAATAACTGTGCAAAGAGCAGCGGTTTCGAGAAGTACAGGCACAGATACAGATGCTTTTGCGTATTCAAATCAAGGTGTGGCCAGTGCTCTAATTTCGCTACCACTTAAATATATGCACACCACAGTAGAAACTGTGCACCAAGATGATGTTGAGAATGTGATTAAATTGATGTACGAATTTGTGATTCAACTGAAAGAAAACCACGATTTTAGGTATATTAAATAGATTGATTAACGATCTAGAAGACATAACTCAAAATGTATGTATAATATTTACATTTCTAGTTATGTCTTTGTAATTTTACAAATTAAAATCCAATTTATATAAATCAAGTATGAGCCTAAAAGCACAAGTTGACAGCGAAATAAAAGATGCCATGCGTGCCAAAGACCAAGATGCTTTGCGTGCGTTGAGGGGTATTAAATCGATGATATTGTTGGCAGAAACCTCTGAGGGGCACTCAGGAGATTTAAGCCAAGACCAAGAAATGAAGCTATTGATGAAGGCCTCCAAACAAAGAAAAGAGTCGGCCGAGATGTATGTAACCAACGGCCGAAACGATTTGGCAGAAGTTGAGCAAAAGGAATTGGCTATTATCGAAAAATTTCTTCCAAAGCAGCTCTCTGAAGCTGAATTGACCATTAAATTGAAAGAAATAATCGCCAAAACAGGTGCCACAGGGGCGCAAGATTTGGGCAAAGTGATGGGGATAGCCACCAAGGAATTGGCTGGCGTAGCAGATGGCAAGCTTATTTCGACTACTGTAAAAGCCTTGCTGTCTTAAACGCATTTTTAAGAATGCCATTTTACCGATTAAGTATCTTAAAATCAACTTGTTAACAAGTATTGAAAACACATAAATTTATTTTTTTTTTATACCTTTTTTTGTGCTTTCATTGGCTGTTGGCTCAGAAAGGTAGGCTCAGTGTAGGTGTGAGCGGTGGCTATATAAATTCCAATACTTTTTTTACCCGAAATCAATTTCAAAAAACGATTAGCATCAATTCTGTTTCCCCTGGTCTTATGATTCAACACATGAGTAGCAAATATGCTGGTTTGCAAATTAGCTTTCAGTTGGCCAGAAAGGGTATTTATATTTCTGATAGTTCGTATTTGTACCGAAGAGATATAGATTATTTGGAAATACCAATTTTGACACATTTTGAAATTGGAAAGAAAAAGTTGAAGCTCATCATTAATCTTGGACCGCAAATTGGCTTTGCCTACCAATCTGCCGAAAGTTTTAGCGTGCCAATAGATAGCATCAAACGCAAGGGAATAGTAAAATTGGCTGCAAAAGACAATGCTACAGGTGTTTTTCAATTTGGTGTGGTGGGTGGTTTGGCATTTTCGTACCAAATTTCTAATTTTATTTTGCAGCTAGAAGGCAGGTATTACAACAGTTTTACCAATGTTATCGCGCCAGGAGTGTACACCAATTTCAACAACCAAACGATTGGCGGTTATTTTTCGGTGCTTTATAACATTCCTCTCAAAGAAAAAATCCCTGTAGAGGGCAAGAAAGTTTCTGAATAGCACCTTTTTAGTTTAGTATCAAATTGAAACCAATCGACTTCATATTGCTTTTGCCTTTGTTCTTTGGGGTGTACGATGGTTACAAAAAGGGTTTTTTACTGATCATAGTTGGTTTTTTGGCATATATTTTTGGAATTGCTGGTGCTTTCAGACTTACACAGGAAGGCATCGATTTTTTGATTGTTTTCTTTCCGCAAATGCCCAAAATATTGCCATTTTTATCGTTTATTTTTATCTCTCTTTTGATTTCTGTTGGCATCTATTTGCTTGGCATCTTAGTGAAAAAAGGCTTAAACTTTACCGTTTTTGCAGGCAATCTCGATAATGTCATGGGGGCTTTGGTTGGGTTTTGTCAATGGGTATTTATGCTAAGCATTGTAGTTTGGCTCATTAAGCAATCGAATTTTGTACTTCTACAATCTTATACACAAGATTCTCTTATATTCAACTATTTAGATACCTTAGCACCAAAAGTGATCGAAAAGCTTGATTTTCTAATGCCTTTTGCCGATCATCTATTCCAATCAATCAAACAGATATTTAAAGAATTGTAGCCAATTGAAGCAAAAATGTCGAAGACAATAACACCTTTTATAATAGGGATAACGGGAGCAAGTGGTTCGGGAAAAACTACGTTTATGAATCAACTTACGCAATCTTTCCATCCAGACGAGATCACGCTTATTTCGATGGACAATTACTACAAAAGCAAACAATTGCAGCCTAGAGACGAAAATGGTGTCGAAAATTATGATACTTTGGAGTCGATAGACATCATTGCATTTCTTGAAGACATAAATAAACTGTGCAGTGGCGTAAAATTTGAAAAGCTAGAGTACGACTTTAACAATCCTAATTTCAAGCCTAAAAACTTAGTTTTTAAGCCAACGCCCGTATTGGTTTTAGAGGGTTTGTTTTTATTTAGCTATTCAGAAGTTTTCGATTTAATCGACCTTAAAATATTTATCGAAGCCGAAGATCACCACCGCATTACCCGCAGACTTGAGCGAGACCTCAATGAACGAGGCTATACAGTAGAGCAAACCATTTATTGGATTACAAAACACGTAGAACCGGCCTTTAAAAATTTTGTGTTACCATACAAAAACCAAGCTGATTTCATTATTCCCAATAACCACAACTTTACCAATGCTCTGAAAGTAATTGTTGGCTTTTTGCGTAGCCG
>JBJXGB010000088.1:0-5755 GCA_046152935.1 Cytophagales bacterium | reverse complement strand
AGCAATACACTTGCTTTTGTTACCACAGTCAACTCAATTCCTACCATAGGCATTGCCCCAAGCCAAACCAGTGTATGTGCAAATACAACTGTCAACTTTGTGGGTAGTGGAGCCAATAGCTACACTTGGTTGCCTGCAAACATTACTGCTACATCTGTAAATATTTCGATACCAGCCATTACAACTGTTACCGTGCTGGGTACAGATTTGAATGGATGCGTAGGGATTGATACTGAGACTATTGCTATCAATACAACTATTACAGCTGTGGATGTGCCATTAGGTGTAACTTCGAGATGTGAAGGAGCAGCAACTAATACTTATCAATTGCCCAATGCCAAAAACTTTTACAACGCTACCAGTTTCAGTTGGGCTGTAAGTCCATCAAATGCTGGCGTGCTTACTGTATCGGCTTCGCCTAATGAACATGTTGCTTCTATGGCTTGGCAAGCCACATTTACAGGCATAGCTACTATTTCAGTTACTGGTGTAGATGCTTGTGGCAATTTTAGATCAAATAGTGTAAATGTATCTGTAAATCAAACGCCAGTCGTAACCTTCAGTGGGCATACCAATCCTACCAACTGCACGGCCAATGATGGATCGATAACTGTGGCAGGAATAGCTGCCAGTGGAAACATTACCTACATCAATCAGACATTAAACACCACTGTTTTATCTGGAATATTCAATAATTTGAGTGCATCGCCTATATCAACCTATACTATTGAAGTATTGGATGTAGCAAGTGGTTGTAGCACAACTATTGTAGAGAGTTTAACACCCGCAGGCCTGCCTCCAACACCAAACATATCAGGTACAGGTATATATTGTGCCAGCGATATTGCATCGCCTATAATTGTAAATACAGGTAGTATTGGCAATATTAATTTGTATAGAAATGGCAGTCCGGCAAGCCTAGTTGCATCTGTTACTGGCACAAATCTTTCTTATCTGCCATCAGTTAGTGGTAGTTACTTTGCTACTGTTTCAGACGGAGGCTGTGTGAGTAATAATTCGGCTAGTGTAAATGTGTTGTTTGATAACTTTGCCTTAATTCCACTAACATCTGGTTTTACAAGTACTTGTGTAGGTAGTTCGGCCATGTTGGCGGTGACAACTGTAGGTAATGTAGTTAGTTACGACTGGTATGGAAACACACTTGATGTAAATTTTGGAAATACAGTAAATGCCACGCCCACAGCTTTAGGAATCAATTTATATACAGTCGTAGGCACGGGAATAAATGGTTGTTTATCTGCTTATATATTTACTGTGAATGGAATAGGAGGCCCTACAGCTTCACTTACTGCTGTTAACCAAACGATATGTGGCAATAGCATTACATTATCGATGGTGAATAATGGAGGTAATAGCATTACTTATTTTGATGGCTCTGTAGAAAATACAGTAGCTGTAGTTGGAAATTTCTTTACCGTTCCACTAATCGTAGGTAGTAATACCATTACTTTAGTGAGCGTATCTGGAGCTACATGTGGTGCAGGTATTGCTTCTGGCTCTGTTACCATAGTTCGCAGGGCAGATGCAGACCCAATATGCACCTGTACTGGTAGAGCCGAGCTCTTGGGCGGTAGTGGCTCTGTATGCGAAGGCGGTTCGAGTACTTTTAATTTGGTAGTGTCAGTTGCTGGTACTTCGCCACTATCTTTGGAAATTTTGCAGAATGGCGACATCAACAACAGGCTTACATTTACTGGTTTGAATGCTGGGCTGAATGCAAACTTAGCAGTTTCTCCTGCTGTTACCACCGACTACACCATTTATAGGGTAAACACATCTACTTGCCAAGGATCGGGAAGTGGTTCGGTAAGGGTAAATGTAACACCAGTACCAAATTTATCTGTTACTAGTCCTGTAATTGTAAATTGCACTACATCTGTAGTCGATTTGAGCAATTATTTTGTAGATTTAAACACCACACTAGCAGGCACAGTAAGTTATTGGGCCGATGCCAACTATACCATTCAATCTGGCAATCTGGTGACTACAACTGGTACTTATTTTATCAGAAAGGTGGCTAGTGGATTATCTACCTGTACAGGAGAGGCATTTATCACCGTTAATTTTCAAACCAAGCCAACGGGGCAAATATTTGGAGGCAGTGGGGTTTGTAGTGGTCAAAGCACCAGTATTTCTGCACTATTCTTAGGTGGAGCAGCCCCATATACTTTTACGTATGGCAATGCAACTACTACTTCGACCGTGCAAACAACCACGGGCGTATTTAATGTTTCGGTGGTGGCAAGTAACGATGTATATACCATTTCAGGTATTGCAGATGCCAATGGCTGTGCTATTTCAACTACTGGTTTTGCAATAGTATCAATAAATCCAACAAGTATATGCGGTGGGGGAACAATATGCACCACATCGCCATCTGCACCAGTAGTTTCGCAACAAACTGCTCAATGTGGCGAATTAAGAGTAGGGTGGATACCTATTTTGGCCGACTATTTTACCTACAGTTTGGTAGATAATATGGGAACTGTCATAAATACAGGCACAACCCTAGGCTTTGCAAATACTTTTACTGGTCTTGTGGCTGGCTTGTATAATGTGGAAGTGAGCGCAACCAATGGTTGCGGCACAAGTAGCATCTCAACTTTGGTTGGGCTTAATGCAACATCGGGCATAGGGGCAACCATTACTGGCGGAGGTGTATTTTGCAATGCGCCAAAGGTAATATTAAATGTAGCCATCGCTGGAGGTGTTGCACCATACAGGATTACGTTGAACAACGATGTATCGTATTTCAACAAGGCATCAAATTTTACGATTACCGTACTTGGTGCTACTGAAAACTATACGGTGGTTTCGATTGCAGATGCATCTGGCTGCGATAACCTTATTTCTAGTGTGGGCACAGACGTAGTAGTTCCCGCATCAATACCAGCAACTGTGCAAGTGGCTACCAAATTTAATTCATCGTGCCAATCGGGTGTATTTGTGTTTACCGCAACTGGCATGAATGCAGGTTCAAACCCTACCTTCGTATGGAAGATAAACAATAGCTCGGTGGTGGGAATAAACTATTCTATTTTGGGAATTAATACCCTAGACACACTTGAAGTGATTAGCTTCACAGGATTTGTGACTGGCGATAAAGTTTCTGCACAGCTATTGCCAAATTCATCAGTAGCGGGTTGTATCTCTAATGCGAATAACATTGCATCTAACACCATTACCATTACTATTGAGAATATCAATTTGAACAATTCCATCACTTATATACCAACCCAATGTTTGAATAGCAACGATGGGGTGCTGTACATTAATCTACCTAGTAAGTACTTTGGACGCACCTTCGGCTACGAAGTAAATACAATAGTTGGCAGCGTATCTGACCCTTTAATAACGGTAGGTGGATTGACTGCAAATAAATTAAGCATCAAAATAACTGATTTAGACAACCCACAATGTACACTCGACACCATTACGGGTGGAACAGGTACGGTGAAAGTCATTATAATACCACAAGCAAAAGATTCGGACTGTAACGCCAACAATGGAAGCATTTCTTTATATTTTGAAAGCGATTTCCCAACCTATAATGCCACTATTTTTGGTGTTAATACCTCCACAGGATTTGATGTGGTGTCGATAGTATCTTTTATATCTGATACCACCAACAACTATACTAATAAATTTGATAATCTAGGTATTGGCATTTACAAACTAGCCATTGAATACAACAATTGCTTTGCGACTGTTCCATTAGTAACTATTGGAGGTGGTGTAGCCCCAGATGTAGATTTAGGTGAGGATAGAAATATATGCCTTGGCGATAGCATTACGATTACTACAGGTGGTTTTTCTGGCGGGCTATACAGTTGGATTAAAAACGACACTTTAATAAAAAAATCTACTGAAAACTTTTTGGGAATAAAGCCTTTAAAGAATGAAACATACTCTGTAATAGTGCCAGGCAGTAATGGTTGTACAAATACAGACTTTATAAGCGTAAATGTGAGCGAAATTAAAATGCAATTGGCCACAACGGCTTTGCAATCAGACACTTCTGTAAAAATAGTGTGGACGTATGTAAATAAAGCAGCCTTGCCAAAAACAGACTTTGCCATTCAAAATCGCACAATAGTAGAAAATAGTTTTTCTCCATGGATTTCAATAGAAATAAGAACGTTATTGGATACAGTATTCACACATAGAAACGAATCGACCCGCAATTCTATACAACAGTACCGAATAGAAGGGATAAATGACAATGCTTGTGTTACAAGTGCACATAGCTTAGTATACTTAAAAGGTTTTAGCTCTGAAACAGACAATAAAGTAAACCTCAATTGGAGTAGATATTCTGGTTGGGCTAAAGGTGTCGATCATTACGAAGTGTGGAGAAAAATAGACGAAGAAGCCGCTTTTACATTTGTGAATAATGTAGCAAACGATACGACAATCGATTTATCTAATGTGGTTGATGGTTTTAAACACGAATATAGAATATTAGCCGTGTCGAAAGAGGCTGCCAAGGATAGTATTAAATCTTGGTCGAACATTATTAACATAAATTTCAATAGAGAAATTGATACTTACAATGCTTTTAGTCCGAATGGCGATGGTGTGAATGATTTTTATGAAGTAAAAAATATTCTCTCATGGCCTAACAACGAGATATTTATATTCAATAGGTGGGGTGGCAAGGTATATTATGCCAAACCATATAAAAACGATTGGAATGGCGAAGGAATGCCGGACGGCACCTATTTCTATATTATTAAGTTGAATAATCAAAACAATACGCCTCCATTTAAAGGAAGTATTTTATTGCAGAGGTAACATGAACGCAGATAATTACGATTTAGAAATGAAAATAATAAATATAGATAGCGAAATATTAGGAGGAACACCAGTTTTTAATGGATCGAGAGTGCCAATTAAAAATTTGTTTGATTATTTGGAGACAGGCGAGAATATTGATGATTTTGTAGTAGATTTTCCATCCGTTACTAGAGATCAAGTACTGAAAGTGCTGGCATTTTCTCAAAAAATTCTACAAAATTCAACTGAAATACTGAATGAGAATTTTGCTTGATGAATGTGTAACACAAAAAATTAAATATAGGATTTCCGAATATGAGGTTCATTCTGTTACCGAAATGTCGTGGAATGGTATAAAAAATGGAGATTTAATGAAATTAGCAATTGAAAATGGGTTTGATATTTTGTTGACAATTGACAAAAACTTAGAATTTCAACAAAATTTAAAAAGTTATAACATAGCAATTGTCGTTTTTGATGTTGAAAAAAGCAAGTTTGAATATCTAAACGAACTTTTGCCAAAATTCAAGGAACAAATTGATTCATTTTCTAAAGGGAAAGCTTATAGAATTACTAAATATTCGATATAACTATTTCATTCAAAATATAATGAAAGTACATCATAATATAATATTGATTTTTACAATAGGAAAACCAAAGCTAATTGCTTTACTACTGTTCTTGTATATGTCAAATGCAGGATTTTCTCAGCAAGACCCGCAGTTTACCCAGTATATGTTTAACAATCAGTACTTTAACCCTGCTTATGCTGGGTCGTCTGATTACATTACAGGCATACTTTTTCACCGCAAACAGTGGGATGGGTTGCGTGGCTCGCCTGTTACACAAAACTTTACGGGTATTGTTCCATTCAAAAGGAAACACTTTGCATTGGGTTTCAATTTGGTTAATGATAATATTGGCGAAGTAAAAACGGGCTCTTTAAATATCAATTTTT
>JBJXGB010000058.1:0-5022 GCA_046152935.1 Cytophagales bacterium | reverse complement strand
TGTCAATTCCCAAAGCAATACATTCTAAAATATTGGCTGGCGTGCCCACACCCATTAAATAACGTGGCTTGTCTTTTGGCAAAATTCCGCAAACAAGCGATGTCATTTCGTACATATCTTCAGCTGGTTCGCCTACAGAAAGGCCACCTATGGCATTGCCTTGTAAATTTTGAGAAGCAATAAATTCGGCAGATTGCATGCGTAAATCGCGATAAGTACTGCCTTGAACAATGGGAAATAGAAACTGTGCATACGCATATTTTGCTTCAGTAGTTTCGAACTGATTTTTACACCGCACCAACCAACGGTGGGTCATTTCCATCGATTTAGTCGCATATTCTTTTTCGCACGGGTAAGGAGTGCATTCGTCAAAAGCCATTATTATGTCGGCACCAATTGTTCTTTGGGTGTCCATTACATTTTCAGGCGTAAATACATGCATCGATCCATCAATAAACGATTTGAACACAACGCCATTTTCGCTTATTTTTCTTGATTCAGATAAGGAATACACTTGATAACCACCGCTATCTGTTAGAATAGGCTTCTCCCAGGTATTAAATTTGTGTAAACCTCCTGCATTTTCAATTACTTCTAGCCCTGGCCTGAGGTACAAATGATATGTATTTCCTAAAATAATTTCAGCTTGGATGGCATGTTCCAACTGTTCCATATACACTCCTTTCACTGCACCATTGGTGCCTACAGGCATAAAAATGGGAGTTTGAATATTACCGTGAGAGGTATTGAGTACGCCAGTACGAGCCTGAGAATGAGGGTCTTGTGATTGTATAGAGAAGAAATTCAATGCGTTAAATTTTTAATTCAAAATTACTTCATTTGTAGGAGTATCTTCTAATAAAATACCTTCCACATTGTTAGGAATTTCAATTAGGAACTCCGTTCCTACTCCTTTTTGTGAATGCACCTCAATTGTTCCACCCATTTTATGAAGCACTCTTTTTACGATGTAAAGACCTAAGCCAGAGCCTATTGACTTTACCGAGCCGCGGTAAAACATATTAAAAATCTTGGGCAGTGCTTCTTGCTTTATTCCTTCGCCATTGTCTTTCACGCGAAGCAATACTTTTTGTCCCTTTTTCTCAATAAAAATATCTACTACAGCAAATTCATTTTCACTATTGCTAAAACACAAGGCATTCTCGAGCAAATTGATCAAAATCACTTTTATTCGTTCAGCATCGGAAATGAAATCATAACTACCTATTTCTGTGGTGTTTACCACTAATTTATCGAAATTGGTTTGGCTCGAAAGTTTGTACTTTACAGCTGCCAAAAGTTCGTCAATATTTATGAGTTGGTACGAGAGTTCGTTTCTTTGGTTTTTTGAATAATTAGACAAATCATCTAATATTTTAATCAAACGATCAATATTCGATTTGGAACGGGCTATTATTTCGTCTTTTTCTGCCACGTCCGACACTTTGTATATTTCTAAAAGACTAGAAATATTGGTGGCAGGCGTTCGCAAATCGTGCGAAGAACGGTAAATAAAAGAATCCATTTCTTCATTCAGATCGAGCAATTGTTTGTTTTTCTTCAATATTTTTTCTTCACTTTCTTTCCGCTCTTGTATACTTCTGATAAAAAAATTGAGCAAAGTTTTTTCTTCATATTCAATTTGGGTCATCGAAAGCTCTACAGGAAAAATGGCACCACTTGCATTGGAAGCAGTAGTTTCAAAGCGTATAAAATTCGTTTTTTCTTTGAAATAATTGACCGCATTTTCAAAATTGTCTTTTACAGACAATGGCACGATCAATTCTGCAATTTTTTTGCCTCTTGCCTCTTGCACATCAAATCCAAAAATCTTGCTGGCAGATTTGTTCCATTCAAGCACTATGCCAATCGAATCGGTGGTGATGACGGCATCGGTAGAGTTTTCAATTATTTTTTTTACTTTAATATCGCTTTTCGATTCTGCTAAAATTAGGCTATTTCGTTCATTTCTATTTCGCTCTTCTTCAAATGCTCTTTTGTAAAAATAAATGCAAATTCCCAAGCCAATCAAGATTAGCGTGTACATGTATTGCAAATCTGTATATCTACTGATGCGAGTAGGGTATGGAAATACGTATTCTGGCCGCAAATATTCCAAATAAATAATACCAACAGCATTTATAACTACCAGCGCAACGATAAACAAATACTGTTTGTAAGATGCGGAGGCAAGATACATGATGTAAACACCGATCCAAATAACGGGAATTACGCCCTCTGTGCCAGCATTGTAAAACCAAAAGAAGCTCATGTATAATTGCGTGAAGAGCACAAATAAAACCAGCAACAGTTTGTGATTGGAAGCCACTTTGGCCAGAAAAAAAATGATCGAATAAACAAAGAAGCCAAATATTGGCAATACCAGATTGAAATAATGGGCTTCAATAAAAAAATTTACAAAAATCGAAAGCAGGTTTAATATGGCCGAACAAAAACAAGCGACATTAAAAACCCTGTGTTCGAGATTGGAATTGGTAGCGTTTCCCTGAATAAAAATCGTTACTTTATTTGGTGTTAATTTCATCAAACAACTGAAATTATTTTGTTGGTTATCAACTATTATATAACAAAACAAATTTTTGGCTAATTTGAAATATTGTAACATGTTGAAAGCCGCCTGATATAAACTTATATGCCTCAATTTAACAATTGAATTGTACAAATCTGCCAATTTTAAAACTTTGATTTGTAGATTTGTAAGCTAATGTAACAAAAACTAAGATTTTATATTCTTAAAAATCCAAAAGAATGAGCAAGACGCTATTTGATAAAATATGGAACGCGCATATCGTTCATAGCAAGGAATCTTTTCCTGAAGTCATATATATCGATCGCCACTTTATACACGAAGTTACTAGTCCTCAAGCATTTGAAGGCCTTAGAAACAGAAATATAGGCGTATTTCGTACCCAAAATACAAGTGCCACTGCCGACCATAATGTGCCTACCAAAGACCAACATTTGCCTATTCGCGATGCCATTTCCCGCTTTCAAGTAGATACTTTAACTAAAAACTGTGCCGAATTTGGCGTGGAATTGTATGGTCTGGGGCATCCATTTCAAGGAATAGTACACGTAATCGGGCCTGAATTAGGGCTTACAAAACCTGGAATGACCATCGTTTGTGGCGATAGTCACACATCAACACATGGTGCTTTTGGCACAATTGCGTTTGGAATTGGTACTTCAGAAGTAGAAATGGTGCTTTCTACGCAGTGCGTGCTACAATACAAGCCAAAAACAATGAAAATTGAAATAAGTGGCACGCTGGGAAAAGGAGTTACGTCTAAAGATATTGTCCTATATATACTGTCGAAAATTACAGCCAGTGGCGGCACTGGCTATTTTGTAGAGTTCACAGGCTCGGCCATTCGATCTCTTTCAATGGAAGCCCGAATGACAATATGCAACATGAGCATAGAAATGGGGGCAAAAGGTGGTTTGATTGCCCCTGATGAAACTACTTTTGAGTACGTAAAAGGCAGGTTATTTGCTCCAAAAGGTGAAGATTGGGAAAAAGCATTGGCATATTGGAAAACATTGTATTCTGATGATGATGCCAAATTTGATGCAATTCACCATTTCAAAGCCGAAGATATTCAACCTATGATTACGTATGGTACCAATCCTGGCATGGGCTTGGGAATTACCGAACGCATTCCTGCGGAAAATCAAATCAACCATTCTGAACTCATTTCTTTCAAAAAATCTTTGGAATACATGGGCTTGCAAGCTGGTCAATCGATGAATGGACAAAAAGTAGATTATGTATTTATCGGAAGCTGTACCAATTCACGCATCGAAGATTTGAGGCAAGTAGCTCAGTTTGTGAAAGGCAGAAAAAAGGCTGAAGGAGTAGAGGTATGGATTGTACCAGGCTCTAAACAAGTAGAAAAACAAGCCCAAGAAGAAGGCATTGATAAAATATTGCAAGAGGCGGGCATGGAACTGCGCGAACCAGGCTGTTCGGCTTGTTTGGGAATGAACGAAGACAAAGTGCCATCGGGCAAATACAGCATTTCTACTTCTAACAGGAATTTTGAGGGTCGCCAAGGTCCTGGAGCTCGTACATTTTTGGCAAGTCCGTTAATGGCTGCAGCCGCAGCTTTGACAGGCAAAGTGGTAGATGTGAGGGAAATGATGTAAAAAAGATGAGCAAAAGCAATGAAGTGTTAAACAGCAAAACGGGTTTCTTTTATCACCTTTTGATTAAAAACCACAAAATTTATTAATCTTAAAAAAATGGTAGCTGAAAAAGAAAAAATAATCAAAGAAAGCTTAGGAATTAACGGATTTGAGACTTACGAAGCATTAGCACTTCATCATTCTATTCTTATTTTGTTATCTAAAATTGAAGAAAGTAGGAATTTATCAATCTTTTTTGCGCATAAATATCAAAAAACCTACTTAGAATTTTCTAAGGAAGTTTTGTCCAAAATAGAGGTTGAAGATTTTGAACAAAGCGATGATCGAAATGAATGGCAATTTGCTGAGGAGTCCTTGAGGAGTTACATAGAAAAAGTCAACGTTTTACGAAATGGTTGATGTTTTGTCCAATTTTCAATCCATAATTCAAGAAATAAGGATTGAAAAATATGTTGAAGAAAATGAAAAATACATGCTCAAAGGTAGGGTCACTTTTAAAGATGATTCCATTTTGATAATTAAAGATTACAGATTCCAAAACAACGATCGAAAGTATTCATTTCACTGGATGAAAAGTGACAATAGTATGATAGTAAGGTGGGATAATGAACCACATTGGTCCAAAATTTCAACATTTCCTCATCATAAACATATTGAAACAAATGAAAATGTATTTCCATCTTTAGAAATATCATTGGAACAAGTCCTTAAATGTATTCAAATCAATTTCTAAATATTACTACACTTTAAAAGATAGCATTAACGATGTCAAAAAATAACTTTAATAAAATACAATCGAGGGCTGTGCCTATCGAAATTGAAAATATTGATACCGATCAAATCATTCCTGCACGA
>JBJXGB010000057.1:0-21280 GCA_046152935.1 Cytophagales bacterium | reverse complement strand
GAAAATTTCTAAGCCTGATGAATTTTACTTCTGTAATTTCTTTACCAGTGGAGTCGATGAAACCGAGTGCTTCGCCAATTTGCACTTTGGCAAAACCATTTACAAAATCTTCTGCTTTGTCGTATTTAAAAGGGGTTATTTCTTTTCCTTTGCTGTTTATGTAACCCAGTTTTGTCCCTTTTTTGGCAATAGCAATGTTTCCCTTAAAATCGTAGGCTTGGTCGTACAAGGCTTTCGTAACTTTTTCGCCCGTAATGGCATTTTTGTAGCCCCATTTTTGCCCTTCCATTGTTACGCGTTGTTCAGAAACTATATTTTGAGCCAATATAAGTGTGTAAACTAAGGGTACACTTGCAAGAAGTAGCATTATCTTCTTCATTATTATTATTTTTTAGATTATTATCTGGTTAGTGCATTATTTCAAAATTATACATTCCTATTCAATTTTTCAAAACGATTTGAATAATGACTTATTCTTCTACTGCATTTTTGATTTTTCCCAACAAGGTAAATGCTCCGTTGGTGACAAAATTGAGGGAACCAATGTGGGTATTATCTCGCAGGTTTATTTGGGAAAAGCCATTTTGCGTTCTGCCCTTATTTACCTCAGTCATTCTATAACAGCCGACTTTTATTTCAACAAACACGTACTTTTTATCATCAAAACTTACAAACGCTTGCTCTGGAATTGTCCACTCAATTTCTGTATTTATGGCAATAAATGCTTTGATGTACATACCTGGTATCATTGATTCATCGTGTTTGCTAAAATGTACGTGCACCCTTACCGTGCGATCGGCTTCTATTTTTTTATTCACCAAATACACTGTTCCCTGGTAATTTTTTGACGGGTCGTTTGCCAATACAATGCTTACTTTTTGCCCAACTGCGAGCTTGGCAATGTCTTTTTCATACACATACAATTCGGCATGCAAATGGTCGGTGTCTGCGATTTCAAACATCACATTTTGTGGGGCAATAAATGAGCCCATGTTTACATTTACGGCTGTAACATAGCCCTTTATGGGCGACAAAATATTGATTTTGGAAGAGATATTGCTGCTATTGAGTTTAGAAACTGGCAGATTGAGCATCTTTATTTTTTCTGATAGACTTTTGGTTTTGGCTTCAATAACGGTAAAGTTAGATTGGGTTTCTTGCAAATCTCTTTTCGAGCCTATATCACTGGAATTGAGCTCTTTTTGTCTTTCATAATCGGCTATTAAAAATTCTAGTTTTGCCAAACTTTCCAAATATTCTTGTTGGATCGAAAGAAAATCTGGGTTTTCAAGTACCGCCAAAATATGTCCTTTGTGCACGTTCATGCCTTGCAGAACGGTGACATCGCGAACATAGCCGCCCAAAATAGCAGTGATACTTACCAAATTTCTTGGTGGCACATCTAAAATACCATTTACTTCTATCGTTTCTGTTAAAGGCTTTTTTTCAGCCTTGCTTATCTCAATGTTAGCATTTGATATTTGTTCATTTGTAAGTGAAACGATATCTGTATTCGGCTCATTATCAGAAAGTTGTATTGTCTGGTTTGTTTCTTTTTTGCATGAGATAAAAAGCAGTACCAAGACTATATTTATGATGTGTTTTTTCATTTTTTTGAGTATTTTTTAGATGCTATTTTGTATTTTAAATATGCAGCCTGACTGCCTTTTTTTCTGCCATCAAGTAGAGTATTGGCAGCAATAATAATGTCAAAATGGTCGCTGTTATTAGGCCACCAATTACCACTGTTGCCAAAGGCTTTTGTACTTCAGCACCTGCGCCATGCGAAAGTGCCATTGGCAAAAAGCCCAAAGATGCTACCAAAGCTGTCATCAAAACGGGTCTTAGTCTATTTTTAGTACCTTGAAGTATTACTTTCAATAGACTATGTGAGCTGTTCATTTTTAGATGATTAAATTCTGAAATCAACACAATTCCATTCAGCACAGCCACTCCAAAAAGGGCTATGAAACCAACGCCAGCCGAGATGCTAAATGGCATATCTCGAAGCCACAAGGCGAAGACCCCACCAATTGCAGAAAGCGGTATCGCACTCAGTATCAAAAAGCTATATTTAAGTGATTGAAAGGTGAAATACAGCAATGCCAAAATCAGCAACAACGCTATGGGCAGTGCAAACGAGAGCCGTGTTTTTGCCTCTTGCAAGTTTTTAAAACTGCCACCGTATGCAATGGTATAGCCTGTTGGAAATACTATTTTATCATGTATTTTTAACTTTATTTCATTTACCAAAGTCTCAACATCGCGCTCTCGAACATTGAAGCCTACTACAATTCTGCGTTTGGTGAAATCTCGTTGAATCTGGCTGGGGGCATTTAGCAAATCTACATTTGCTATTTGAGAAATAGGAATTTGCATCCCCTTTTGGTTTGTGATATACAGACGATTCACATCTTCCATGCTTTTTCTGCTTTCTTCTTGCAATCGCACCACGATATCAAATCTTTTCTGCCCTTCAAATATCAAACCTACCGCATGGCCAGCAAAAGCAGTGCGAACAGTTTGGTTTACCTCATCGATAGTAAGGTCGAATTGGGCTATTTTAGTGCGGTCGATTTTTATCTGAATTTGTGGCAATCCCGTTATTTTTTCTACATAAATATCTTCAGCACCATCTACATCATCGGCCAGCCTGCCTATTTTTTCGCTCAATATTGTAAGCGAATCAAGATCATCGCCATATATTTTCACCACCACATCTTGTCGTGCTCCCGTCATCAGTTCATTAAACCGCATTTGAATCGGCTGTTGAAAACCAAACGTAACCCCAGCAATTTCACCGAGGGCTTGCTTCATCTTTTGAGCCAATTCCTCTCTATTTGCAGCACTTTTCCATTCCGATTTATCTTTCAGGGTGATAATTAAGTCGCAAGATTCTACGGGCATGGGGTCGATTGGGATTTCTGAGGATCCTACTTTGCCTACTACATTTATCACTTCAGGAAACTTTTTTTTCAATATTTCAGCCGATTTTAATGCCATGGCCACTGTTTCGCTGAGCGAGGCTCCAGGCATCAGTCGCGATTCTACTGCAAAGTCACCCTCTTCTAAAGTGGGGATAAACTCGCCACCCAGCCGCAAAAACATAAAAATAGCGCCAATCAGCAGAGCAATGGCAGTGGCGACAAAAGCATATTGTTTTCTAATAGCGAAGGAAAGAATTGGCGCGTAGAATGATTGAAAAAGTGCCATTAGCCGATCTGAAAATTTTGAAAATGTGCTGGGCTTTTGATCCAAAATCAGAGCCGACATCATGGGCACGTAAGTAAGTGAGAGTATAAAAGCTCCCAAAATCGCAAACGAAACAGTTTGAGCCATCGGTTTGAACATTTTTCCTTCAATGCCAGTCAGGGCCCATATTGGCAAATAGACTATAAGTATAATGATTTCGCCAAAAGCAGCCGAATTCCGTATTTTAGAAGCCGAAACAAATATTTCTTCGTCCATTTGCGATCTCAATATCTTTTTCTCTAGGTTTTGATGTCCTGTTTTAGCATAATTGAGCGATAAGTGGTGAAGCGATGCCTCTACTATTATCACGGCCCCATCTACTATCAGCCCAAAATCGATCGCCCCAAGCGACATCAAATTGCCAGAAACACCAAACAAATTCATCAACGAAATGGCAAAAAGCATCGAAAGTGGTATCACAGAGGCTACCACTAAACCCGCTTTTAAATTTCCCAACATTAGTACTAACACAAAAATGACAATCAAAGCCCCTTCGATAAGGTTCTTAGAAACAGTGCCAATGGCATTATCGACCAATTTGGTTCTATCTAAAAAGGGCACAATTTCCAATCCTTCGGGCATGGTTTTTTGAACATCGGCTATCCGCTTTTTTACTTCTTCAATCACTTTTGATGAATTTTCGCCTTTCAACATCAATACTACACCACCAACAGCCTCGCCATCGTTATTGATAGTCATCGCTCCGTATCGAGTTGCGTGCCCAAACCTTACCTCGGCTACATCTCGAATCAACATTGGTAAGCCTTTGTCATTTTGCCTTACCAAAATTTGTTCAATGTCTGACAATGAAGCAATTAGCCCTTCTGTGCGTATGAAGTAGGCATTGGGTTTTTTATCAATGTATGCTCCACCTGTATTTTGATTATTGGAAGCCAATGACTTAAAAATTTCATCAATGCCTACATTTAAGCTGCGTAATCGTTCTGGGTCTATGGCTATTTCATACTGTTTTACATATCCGCCAAAGCTGCTAATATCTGCCAAACCAGCCGTGCCGAGCAGTTGTCGCCTCACGGTCCAGTCTTGAATGGTTCGCAAATCGGTGGTCGAATACTTACCTTCATACCCTTTTTGGGGTTTGATGATATATTGATAGATTTCGCCCAAACCAGTGGTAATTGGCCCCATGTAGGGCGATCCTATCGCGATTGGAATTGATTGGGCAGCCATTGCGAGCCGTTCACCTACTTGTTGCCGAGCCCAATACACATCTACCCCATCTTCAAAAACAATGGTAACCAACGAAAGCCCAAACCGAGAAAAAGAACGAATTTCTTCTGTTTTGGGAATATTTGCCATCGCCAATTCAATCGGAAACGTAATCAGTCGCTCTACTTCAGGCGCAGCTAAGGCCGGAGTATTGGTAATGATCTGAACCTGATTATTGGTAATATCTGGCACTGCATCGATCGGTATTTTGGTTACGGACCAAGTGCCCCACAATACCAAACCCAGCGTAAATAGCCCAATTATTAACTTGTTTTTAATTGAAAAATAAATAATGCTGTCTAACATTTATCTTAAATATTATAGGTTGCCTTCAAAAAATAAAATTGTAATGGGTTGATAAACAAGCCTTTGCATTACAAAATAGAAACAACTAAATTTTCGGTGGCTGAAGCAATGTATTGCCTACAATTGACACGAAATGCAAGGTGGCAAAACTAAAGAAACTAAGAATAATGGAGATAAAACTAATAAAATGAAATGAAATCTCGCTTACTACAAATGCGATCGTGGCGCAATGATGGCTCACAAAAGGCAAGTCTTCATGTTCTGGATTGTGTTTGTGATCTGTTTGATAATGCTGTGCCAAAAAATTAACGAAATCCAAGTGCTTATCTGCCTGCGAATGCTCATAAAAATGACTCACCAATCTTGGTATTTTTGCCAACTCTTCAATATCGAGTTTAGGAATGAGGCTAATCGAAAAAATACAAAAAACTAGAAATAACGAAGTGATTTTTGCCATAAAATACAAAGCCTTGTAAGAGGCAACGCCACTCACAAGGCTAAATATACGTAGATTTCTATAAATTGATGATTGAAATCTTGAAATGTTTTGTACTCAATTTCACTCTAAATTTGTTTGCCAATCAATAGGTAGCCGGTGCTTTGGCTACGGCTTTCATCACCAAATCGAGCAATTTGCCATACACAGCAGCATACGATTTTTGTAGCAAATCGTATTTGGTAAGTAATCTATTGCTCAAATTTCTATCTCTAAATTCTGGTTTCAATATTTCTTGAAGCAAGATAAACACATAGATCATCTCGCTATTTTTCAAATTAAACCCTTTTGAATTCATAAATTTAATGTTCTTTTTCAACAAAGCCTTGGCTTGTTTTACATCATTAATCAAAATGAAATAAACATTTTCAAGAATTCTGGTTTCAAATTCGTATTGAATGTAAAAGCTTTTTGAAACTAGTTTTTTGGCATTTTGAATGTATTTGTTTGCTTCCGCAAAATTATTATTCAACAAGTAATATTTAGCCAAAAGCAGGCTGCCCATTGTTCCCGAGCCTGGCTGTTTACTATCGATGAATATACCAAATTTGCTGTCGATCAATTTCTTAGCAAAATCGTACTTTGAAATCACCAACGCTATTTGTGCAAATTTTGCATGGTGGTAAAAATCGTTTTCAAGCACTTCCTTGTACTGTTCGAAATGCTTTTCGTATTCTGAAAAAGATTTTTCAAAATCGCTATTCATGTAGTGCATCTCGGCAATTTTACACTTGGTAAGGGCCAATTCTTCAACATTAAATTGATCTTTGTGTTGCTCAATTAATACAAGATTTTTTTCCAAATATTCGATCACCCGCAAAGGTTCGCCCGAACTGTGATTGTAATACACCGAAAGGGCTTTGTTCAACTGAAATTTGGCCTGTAAATTGCTAGAATTCACCAAAACAGGCTCTATCTTTTGAAGTTCTTCATATATTTCTTTCGAAGTTTCGATGTCTTTTCTAGTGGCTTTTAGCAAATAAAGCTTGGTGGCCAAGTAGCTGTTGCGGACATAATACTCGTCATGCTCTTTTTTGTTTTTCTTTGCAGCAAGGTATTTATCGCCATAAGATACAATCAACTCCTCGTCAAGATTTTTTGCCGAAACTCTTTGCAACAATTCGAAACACTTCAAGTAGAAATTTTCAAGAAAGGCAGGCGATTCTTTGTCTCTCAATATGTATTTCTCTTGCATCAACATCTCATGTGTGAAATGATTGTACAAATCTTTCCTATTCAAATAGAATAACAAATTGTAACCTCTCTCTGGAATAAGTTCTTCATAGAACTTGTCCATCAAAACAGAGCATATTTTGTAAAAATGTGTGGAGGTAATCTCCATACCTTTGCAAATCTCTTCTACTTCTGGTAAATCTTTGTATCTATAAGAATATACGAAATCGAATACTCTTTTCTCTTTTCCAATCAACCGGATTTTTTTGATTTTTGAAATCTCAGTTGGTTGGAGTACATTTAGGAATGTTTGTAACTGGCTCATGGTGGATGTAATTTGAACGATACAAATTTAAGTAAGATAAATTTAATAAACGGATTTTTATTAAATTATTTTCGCACAAGTAAGTAAATTTTCTTACAACAATTTGTACTTTTTTAGTAAGCTATCATTTTTTCTTTGATTATATATATTAATTTTATTAAAAAACATCATTAAAAATGCTTTCTAAAGCCTTTGGAGGTACTATTATAGGCGTAAATGCCTATGTAATAACAATTGAAGTAAATGTAAGTCAAGGCAAAGATTTTTATTTAGTAGGATTACCAGACAGCGCTGTGAAAGAGAGCCAACAAAGAGTAGAGTCGGCTATGAAGCATTTGGGCTATAAGATGCCTAGACAGAAAATAGTAGTAAATCTGGCACCTGCCGATATTCGCAAAGAAGGCTCTTCCTACGATCTGCCGATTGCACTGGCGGTTTTAAAAGCATCGGATCAGATCGAAGCGAACGATCTGGATCGATATATTATTCTTGGCGAGTTGGCGTTGGACGGAATATTGAGACCCATTAAAGGCGCGTTACCAATTGCCATTGAAGCCAGAAAGCAAGGATATAAAGGTTTTATTTTGCCAAAAGAAAATGCTAAAGAGGCTGCCATTGTAAATAATCTTGAAATAATAGGTGTAGAACATTTGCAAGAAGCTGTTGATTTTCTGGAAGGCAACCTGAAATTGGAGCCGCTGGTAATTGACACACGCGATATATTTTATTCGGCACAAAATGAATATGATGCCAATTTTTCGCAAGTTCAGGGCCAAGAAAATATAAAAAGAGCGATGGAAGTGGCTGCAGCCGGTGGCCATAATGTAATAATGATTGGTCCACCTGGAGCTGGTAAAACCATGATAGCCAAGCGATTACCATCCATTTTGCCACCACTTTCGCTTTTAGAAGCATTGGAAACTACCAAGATACATTCTGTGGCTGGCAAGCTTGGCAAGGAATCTAGTTTGCTTTCGATACGGCCATTTAGAAGTCCACATCATACCATTTCAGATGCGGCTTTGGTGGGTGGCGGTGGCAATCCGCAGCCTGGTGAAATATCGTTGGCTCATAACGGGGTATTGTTTTTAGACGAATTGCCCGAATTCAAACGTACAGCTTTGGAGGTAATGAGGCAGCCTTTGGAAGAAAGACGTGTTACCATTTCAAGAGCAAAGATGGCGGTCGATTTCCCTGCCAATTTTATGTTGGTTGCCAGCATGAATCCTTGCCCTTGTGGCTATTTCAACCATCCAGATAAAGAATGTACTTGCCCACCAGGTACTGTGCAGAAATATTTGAATAAAATAAGTGGCCCATTGCTCGATCGCATCGACTTGCATGTGGAAGTAACGCCCGTAAGCTTTGAAAAACTATCAGCAGATCGAAAAGCTGAAACCAGCGATGCCATACGTGAAAGGGTGATAAAAGCCAGACAACGGCAAATAGTACGTTTTGAAGGCTATCCTGCTGTTTTTTGCAACGCAATGATGCCACCGCAAATGGTAAAAGATCTTTGTAAAATTACAGAAGCGGGGAAATTATTACTTCAAAAAGCGATGGAAAGATTGGGCCTTTCGGCCAGGGCCTACGATCGGATATTGAAAGTATCTCGCACCATAGCCGATTTATCTGACAGCGATGATATTAAAATCGAACATTTGGCAGAGGCAATTCAGTACCGTAGCTTAGACAGATCGAGTTGGGGGAACTAAAAAAACCCAAAATGAAATTTTGGGCTTTTTAATTCTAGAGGCTTTCTAGTGTTTCTTATTTCGAGCGTCCACAAGATTTTGCAATAGTTTACTATCAGAAATTTTTCTCAGTTTGATAGGGTCTGTTTGACCCTTTTTCAAGGCGAAGAAAGATTGATCGTAATACAAATAAAATGACTGCGTGTCTTTTTCATTAAATTCTAATATTTCATAAGGCGAAGCATCAAAATTACCGTACAGAAATAAGGTGCTTTCTTTGAGCATGTAGTGATAATTGTATTTGCCATCTTGTACATTCTTAATATCTACATCAGATGCATGCAACGCATTATCTTCTGCGGGCACATTGGAAGGTGCTTGAGGTATTTGTGATTTTATTTCACCTTCTGAGCCATCTTCAAATTTTCCATTGAGCATTTCTTCACCATTTGCCGAAACTTTGCTTTTTTTAGAAGAAAAGATAGATTTTTTTGCTTTGGGCTCAAATTTTTCAGCTTTTTCAATTATCACTGGCTTTGCATTTTCTGTTATCTCAGTTGCAACAGGTAAATCTGCCACAGCCAGCATTTCATCATTATTTTTTGGTGTCGCAGATATATCTTGAGTAATAGAATCTTGTATCAAATTTTGAGTGGTAGCAATATTGCTATCATTTGCAGCGGCTATTTGGCTTTGAGTAAAGAAATAAGTACTGACGCCTACGCCCAAGGTGGCTACCACAGTGGCAGCGATCTTTAAACTGAAATATTTGGCAAATGTAGAAGATGCCGAGCCATTACCGCCCACATTTGCTACGTTTACAGCATCTAATCGAGCTTTCAGAGCCATCATTCTGTTTTCTTTGATCGCTTGCGTAGTCAATGAATGCAATTTTACCTCGCCTGCAATGGCAGGATCAGCTTGCATCAAGTTTTTAAAATTTGAAAGGGCGGGCTCAGAGAGCTTGCCTTTTACAAAAAGTTCAATCGTTTGTTCTATGTTATTTATATCCTTCATTTTACTTAATCTAGAAAATCACCAACACTAAATTTTGATTTTATCAGCTTGTCCAGTTCTTGTTTACACTTGTATTTTTTTGTTTTGGCGGTATCAGCATTTGCAAATCCCATCTTCTCAGCTATATCATTCATAGACAATTCATCGAAATAGTAATAAGAAAGAATTTTCCTGCACCCTTCACCTAATTGCGCCAAACATTTGTGCACAATTTGTATTCTTTCGTCTTTTTCTACCAAATCTATCGATTCTCCTCTGTCGGCATCGGCATTTGAAAACTTGCTTTTGCGTTCCAATTCTTTCCTCCACAAATTTTGACAGACACTATATATATAAGTGCTAATTTTTGAAGTCATCACCAAATCGCCACTAGTAGTCTTTTGCCAAAAAACGATCAATGCATCTTGGTAGATATCTTTGGCCTCCTCTTCACTGCCATTGTTTTTGACAATAAGGTTCACCATCATCTTATAGTTTTTTTTGTATAGATAATCAAGGGCTCGTTCATCGCCCTTTTTAATTAAATCTATAACTTCACTATCTCTAAGAAATACAGCCATGGTTATATACCAATTGAGTTAGTAAAAGTAACTTTATATTAGTCCTTGTGTACGAATGCTAAGCTAACTAAGGCGTAATATTTATTTGACAATTTTGACATTTTTAAGCTAATCGAACCCTAGGATCGACCAATGCATACAAAACATCGACCAAAAGATTTACGAATATAAATATTAATGCAATAAACAAGGTAGAACCCATCACCACGGGAAAATCTAAATTTTCTACGGCCTTGATGGTAACCATGCCTATTCCTTTCCAATTGAAGATATATTCGATGAAAAAAGCCCCAGCCATCAAGGAAGCCAACCAGCCAGAAACGGCCGTGATAACAGGATTGAGCGCATTTTTAAGCGCATGTTTCACAATTACAGAATATTTTGTAAGCCCTTTTGCCCGGGCAGTGCGAATATAATCTTGCGACAATACCTCAAGCATCGAGCTTCTGGTGAGCTGCACAATGATTGCCAAAGGGCGCAAACCCAAAGTGACCGTGGGCAGAATTAGATTTTTTAATTCCAATTGCTTGCCATGTATAGAATCGGTAACCCAAAGTTGGCCAGTAATATTTAAGCCAGTAAAATCGGCCAAGTAGAATCCAAAAAACATAGCCATAAGAATGGCTGCTACAAAAGAAGGCGCAGAGATACCTATCACTGAAAAACTTACCAAAGTATGGTCGATCCAAGAGTTTTGGTTGAGACCTGCAAACACACCCATCAGTATTCCCAAAATAGTAGCAAAGGCCATCGAGGCAATGGCTAGCCAAAATGTGCCCTCCATGTGTTCCGATATTATTTCCGATACTTTTTTATTGGATTGAAAAGAGCGTCTTAAGTATGGCGATTTCAGCACAATATCTGTGTTTGAAATTGTAGCTAAGGCAAAATAACCATACTTTTTTTGGTTTTCCGCAGTTGAATTGTGAAATGAAACAGGACTAAGATCGTTGAAATAATAAACTAATTGGTTCCTCAACGGCTCATCTAGCCCCAAATCTTTCATTATTGCCTCTTTGGTCGATACGTCTGTTCGCTGCCCTGCCATCATAGCAACAGGGTCGCCTGGCAGCGCATGAAAAATAAAAAACACCGCAACGGTGACGCCTGCCAACACAAGGAGACCGTAATAAAGGCGATTTGTAATGAATTTTATCAAAAATTTTACATTTTACAATTTCAACAGATCTTCTACTACCGGCACATCGTTGTGATGCCATTTGCCTTTGACCGTGCCCTTATCCAAATACATAATACCTGGGTTTGAGCGAATCATAGTTTTTATCACCACACCATCTACAAAATAAAATGGAATACTTAGGCCCTGTTTTTCACTAAAAGTTTCGTAACTAGCTTTATCAGAGGCTGTTATCACCATTGGTACAATATCTGTATGTGATAAATTTTGAATTAGCAATTTAATTTCCTTGATATGATCTGTATTTACCAAGTTCGTATTTAATATGACAATAAATAGCTTTTTGCCTTCAAAAGATTGCTTGGTGTAGTCGCCTTCATCGTTCCAAATGCTGTAATCTGTAATTTTGGGCATGCAATCGGGGTTGGTGAGCACCATATCTTTAAATTGGTAGGTAGTATCGGCAGGATATTTGTCGAAATACGCCTCTTTTCCGTCTTTTACCATAGTGTATTTATATTTTGCATCGCAAGATGGTTGCATCAGTTGTGGAATATTGGCTCCAACTTTGTAGGCTCTAAAATCCCAAACAGAAAGGTGCATGATGCAGTTAAGGGCAAAAATTAGCGAAAGAAAAGTGCCAACTCCGACAACTCTATCTCCTTTCGCATTATCGAAGCCCGATGAAAGGTGGTTTCGATGGATAAAAAGCGGTAGAATAAGAATGGTAAGCACGATGTCTTTTGTGAAAGAGGTCCAGGGCGTAAGTTTAATAAAATCGCCAAAGCAGCCGCAATCGGTCACTTTATTGAAAAACGCTGAATAAAATGTAAGGAATGTGAAAAATAATATCAAAGCTAAAAGTAAGCTGGCCGTATATTTCATTCGGTAATAAAATAAAAGAGCAAAACCCAGTGCTACCTCCGCAACACACATAAGCACAGCTACATACAGTGCAAATGGTACCATGAAGTGCGTGCCAAAAACCTCAAAATATTCTTCCATTTTTATTTGGGTACCAACAGGGTCATTGAGTTTGATAACTCCTGAAAAAATGAAAAGGCAACCGACAGCTATGCGACAGAACAAAAGAAAGAATTTCACGGATTATTTTTTTAGTATTTTAAAATAGTTTTTTAATGACCTCACCTATCTACACAATGGAATCTTTTTTGTAGAACGATAATAAGGGCCGCAAGGATGACTGCGCTAATTTTATTTTCCATCCTTTAATTTATGTGCCTCAAAATCGATCTTGTCATTCATCCTTTGCTCCAAAGCATCTAATCTCAGATTGAATTCGAGCTTGGCAACAAGTTCATTTTTAAGCTCTTCTTTTATTTCAACTTTTTTCCCGATCGCGACTTTATCTGCTTTTGATCCCACTTTTTCGTAGACGCCTTCGGGAATCTTAGTTGGTTTTGAAGCACGTTCTTCATCCATTTCTGAAACTAATTGTTGAAAAAATTGCAGTGGAATGTTGCCTATCATCTTTTATCGTTTGATGATGTGAAACCAATATTCTAAAGCAAGTGTGTAAATCTACAAACACCAAACAAAATTCCCTAAAGCAAAAGTTTAAAATTATGCACGATTTAGTAAAATTTCTGCCTTAAATCTGCTACTTAATAGATTTCCACCAAACCGTTGTTGAAAACAGCTTTTACTTTTCCTGTTAAAGTCTGGTTTATAAATGGAGAATTTTTTGATTTAGAGAGAATTGAATCTGCCGCATATTGCCATTCTTCGGTTTCTGAATACAATGTCAAATTGGCTATTTCGCCTTCTTCCATCTTCAAAATCGGGAGAGAAAGTACATTTCTGGGGCCATTAGTAAGCTTTTCGATCAGTAAACTAATCTCTATTTTCGCGGGCTTGTAAGTGACCAATGCTGCAAAAGCAGTCTCGAGTTGAATCATTCCAAAATCGGCCAGATCAAACTCTAAGTGTTTACTTTCGGTATCGTGTGGCGAATGATCGGTGGCAATGGCATCAATTGTGCCGTTTTCTAAGCCATTCCACAGCGAAAATATATCGTTTTGCGTGCGTAGGGGCGGATTTAACTTAAAATTAGTATCAAAAGTACTTAGTTTGCTATCGTCAAAAATCAAATTTGGCACGGCTACATCACAGCTTACGCGCAAGCCTTTTTTCTTTGCATTGGCTATCAATTCTACAGATTTGGCAGACGAAATATGAGCAAAATGAATTTTTCCACCAGCATATTCGAGCAATTCTAGATCTCGGATTATTACCAGTTCTTCGGCCAAACGCGGCATTCCTTTTAAACCCAAATAAGTGCTTTCGATACCCTCATTCATTTGCCCAAATTGTGTAAGGTTTTTATCTTCGGCATGCTGAATAATGAGGCCATCAATAGGCTGCAAATATTGGAGCGCCAAACTCAAAACACCTGCATGCGAAATTGTGTGCAAACCATCTGTAAATGCCACAGCACCAGCATGATGCAAATCCATTATTTCTGCTAATTCGTTGCCTTTAAGATCGGTAGTGACGGCTGCCATCGGAAAAATATCAGTAAGATAGCCTGCTGATTTTGATTTTATGTATGCAACAGTATCTTTTGATTGCACGATCGGTTTCGTCTCTGGCAAAATGGCAACACCAGTAAAGCCGCCTCTGGCAGCGGCTTTGCAACCTGTTTCTAGGCTTTCTTTGTGTTCGTAACCCGGGTCGCAAAACGATGACCGCAAATCGAACCAGCCTGCGCTAATTTTTAGGCCTTCGGCTTCTATTATTTTATCTGCGAGTGTAGTTTCATTCGATATTGATTTAATGTGCGTTCCATCAATCAATATATTTTTCTTTCTGCCAAAATGGGTAGATTTCTTGTCGGATATTTCTACATTTTTTATAAGAATGGTCGCCATTTTCTATCAATTAGCTTAAAACTACAAAATATTTATGCGAGGCTTGCAAAATGGAATATTAGTGCACGTTGAAAACTTTCTTTTTATTTCAAAAATCGGATCAAAATTATTTCCACAAATAAGAAAAACAAAGCCAACATTATGCAATATTTCCACAAAGGCGTGCCTACATACGCAGCTTTAAAGTCGTTTGCAAACGCCTCATTATCAGCATTTTCGTAAATAGTTATATTTTTCTTTCCTTCAAATATGCTTTTCAATTCTTTTGCGGAATAGTTGGCAAGCTTCGATTCTGCTTTTGGTATGTTGATGGCAATAGACGAAAAAACGCTATCATTCAACACCAAATCGTAAAATCCGGGTGCTGTGTTCTCTTGTGGAATATTGAATATCAGTTGATTACCTTGCCTATTTTGCTCAGGAATATAGCTAAATACGTCTTTTTTGATACTCATCTTTTTTTTGTTATCTGGCTTATCAACAAAAACAGATACATTTTTGTCATTGAAACTAAAGTCTAAATTTTTATTTGTTGCCGCGCTTTGGGTAGCCAATTTATACATAAAAGGTACAAAAATGGAATGTCGTTGAAAACTAGTAAATTTCTCCGCAAGTGGCGAACTGCAAATAAATATTCGGCCGATTTTTTTGTTGAAAACGGCAATAAACGCCTCGTCCTTTTTGGTTTGCAGCAACGTTTGTCCTTTATTTCCCCATTTTATGGCAGGTTTGGCATACGGAACTGCCATGTTTTTATCTACAGATTCAAAAATATTAGCAAAAAATGGGTTTTTCAATTCTGGCATTTTCAAATCATCGACAGAAGTTATATCGCTGGTAATCAATGTATTAGACTCAATTAATGGCAGATTTAATTCGTTTGAAAACTGGGTAAGACTACTTGGCGAAGGCTTTTCTGATGGAATTAGAAATATCGATTTGCCTTTTTCAAGTTGCGATTTTAGCAATGGAATCGTTGAGCCATTTAATTTGTCAAAATCTTCGATTACAATCAGTTGGGCATTTTGTAAAGCAATTAGCGGCACATTTGCCAAATCGTAGCTGCTAATGTCAAACACACTTTCATTGCTGTATACTTTGCCCACAAACGATTTTGAATTGTCGGTCAGCAATGCGATTTTGATTGAAGAAGCCACATTTATGGTAAAAAAATAAGTATTGTCGAAATCGATAGGGCTATCTTCAAAACTGATTTTACCTTTTTTAATATTCTTATCTTTTACCGTAAAATTGAATGAAACAATGGTTTCGCTATTGGCGCTGATTTCCACGCTCGACATTCCACTTTGCACATCGTCAAGTATTAATTTCAAATGCAGATTGCTGCTATTTTTTGTGCCACTATTTTTCACTTTTACTTTTAGTGTATTGGTCTCATACGTTTTCACAAACACATTTTCCAGCCAGACGGAATCGATATAAATATTGCTAACTGCCTGATTTTGAAAGGGAACTAAGTATAAATTGATAGTTGAGTCGACTTTTAGCGAAGCCAAATTGCCAACTGTGCTTTTTTGAAAATCGCTAAACCAAAACAATTTCTTTGCTTGCGAAGGAATGTTGTCGAGGATGTTTTTTTGCTTTTGGTAAATGTTTTCTAAAGTTCGGGAAGTGGCAGCCAAGTTTGTTTCAGTAAGTCTGTCGTTGAAGGATTCGGCAGAAAGTTCTCTTTTATCTTTAGGCAAAAACTGATTGTCGAGGTAATAATATTTGGTAGCTGCCGACAAAATTTGAGTAAGTTGTTCAGCTTTTTTTCTTGCCGATTGAAGCAATGGTTTTTGCCCATCGCTATTTTGCATGCTCATCGAATTATCGACATAAACACCAACTGATTGACTTCCGAGTGCCATATCGTTGTTTTTTCCGTTGATAAATGGCTGGCAAAAAGCCAAAACCAGAAAGACAATGGCTAAAATTCTGCAAAGCAAAAGCCAAAAATTTTTGAGTTTTCGGGTTGATGAAGTTTGCTCGTTGATATTTCGTAGCAACCGCACATTTGTAAAAAACACTTTTTTTGGCCTTTGCAGGTCGAAAAGGTGAATAATGATGGGAATGGCTATGGCAGCCAGTGCGTAAAGGAAGAAGGGTGCTGCGAAACTCATCAAAAGTCAAAATTAGGGAATCGTTTTCAATAAAATTTAAAATATTTTGGAAAACGATCGGTAGTTTTTTAGGAGCAAAGAAATATTCTACAATCAAATTAAGTTTTAGCCGTACTACTACTATTATACACAAAAATTATTCTTTTATTTGTGTGCGATTTATAAAAACAAGAACTCTCATATTATGGCTGCTGTTGGCGATACTTTCAATCACTCTTTCACATTTACTCAAGATCAAGTAGATGCATTTGCCAAAATAAGTGGCGATATGAATCCGATACATCTCGATGCCGATTTTGCAGCCCAAACTCAATTTAAAAAACCAATCATTCATGGCATTTTTAGCGCCAGCATCTTTTCTAAATATTTTGGTACCGTTTGGCCAGGCGAAGGTTCTATTTATTTAGGACAAACTATTCAGTTTTTGCGCCCCATGTATGTAGAAACAGAATATGAAATGCAAGCGGTAATCAAAGAAATAGAGTCGGCCAGAAATAAAGCTACTATTGCCTGCAAAATAGTGGACAAGGCCACTGGCAAATCGACCATGACGGGCGAAGCTACCATGATGCACAAAGAAAAAATAGGGTAAAATTAGCTCCATCCTTCTAAAGTCAAAATTTTTTACCACAAATAGTGCCATATATTGCACTTTTAGCAGAAATATTAACTAAAATAGAAGCAATTACATTAAATAGTGCAGTATATTGCACTTTTAGTTGTAATTTATAATTTTTATCGTATTTTTGTACGTAAAAGAGCCATATAATGCACTTTGAAGAGTTAAAATATGCCATCAAACAACGCAGAGAAGAGCTGCTTGTAACGCAAGAAAAGCTGGCACAACTTTCGGGCGTAGGTCTACGAACATTAAAACAGTTTGAAACAGGGCAAGGAAATACCACGCTTTTTACTATTCAAAAAATTGTAGATGTGCTGGGAATGGAAATTTGCCTAAAACTAAAAGATAATATCTAGCGCATGAGAAAGGCAAAAATATTGTTTAAAGAGGAAGAGGCAGCCATATTGATTCAACACGATGATGGCACTTTTACATTCAAATACCACGATTTTTGGCTTTCAGACAGCTCTAAGCCAAGTATCAGCCTTACGTTACCCAAAATTAAAAAAGAATTTCAATCAAAATATTTGTTTGCCTTCTTTTTTAATATGCTGCCCGAAGGCACAAACAAACAAGTCATTTGTAAATTTAACCAAATAGACTTAGACGATTATTTTGGTTTATTGACCATAGCCACAAAAAATGATAGTATTGGTGCTGTGAGAGCCATAAAAGTAGAGCAGTAATGAATTTGCAAGAAATTAAATATTGTCCTGGCACTTTAGCCGAAGGTTTTGACACCTACAGCAGGGCGTGTTTAAATAGAGTATTTGCTGGAAAAAAAGTGCATTATGTATTGCCTTACAATTCTCCCGCTTCGCAAATTGGTGAAGATGAACTTTTTGATGAAAACAGGAAAAGAATGTCTATTTCGGGCGTGCAAGAAAAATTTTCTGTATTGCTGGAAAAAAACAAATTGAGGCTTACCACAAATGAGGAACGTGGCACTTATATTTTGAAACCAATACCAAATTTAGGAAAAAAAGCAGAGCAAATGCCTGCTAATGAGCACCTTACCATGCAAATAGCACGCCAAGTTTATGGAATCGAAACTGCCGAAAATGCCCTGATATTTTTCAAAGATGGCAAGCAAGCCTACATTTCTAAGCGATTTGATGTAAAAGCCAATGGTACAAAACTGGCTCAAGACGATTTTGCATCGCTGGCAGAGCGAACAGCTCAAAGCCATGGCGAACACTATAAATATTTGGGAAATTATTTAGAAATGTTTCAACTAATGCATAAATACTTACCAATTTATAAATTAGAAATGCCAAAATTGATGAAAATATTGGTATTCAACTACCTGATTTCCAATGGAGATGCACATTTCAAAAACTTTTCTCTGCTTGAAACAACCATGGGAGATTATAGATTGAGCCCTGCCTACGATTTATTAAATACGCGCATACATATTGATGATAAAGATTTTGCCTTAGATCAGGCTCTTTTGCCGCCAGATTTGGCTCAAGGAAAAATGAGCCTACAATTTGCCAAACTTTCTGAATGTGCTGGCATAAGTGAAAAGACTTTTAATGATATAATGGTGCTTATGCTATCGCAATCTAATAAAGTAGAAAAAATGGTAGCTGCCTCTTTTCTAAACGAAAGCACCAAAAAAAATTACTGGCAAGCGTACCAAGGCAAATTGAAACAATTGATGAAAAGCTAGTGGATTAATGTCCACTATAAAACCAAACGTTGCTATTTGCTGGCATACAAATTTTCAATTCCCAGCCCTATATTTTTCTTTCTTCCTTAACTTTGCCTTTCTACAAATTGTAACAATTGTAGTAATGTAGATAAATGCAAAAAGCTTTAGAAGAACTGAAAAAAGAGATTGAAGGCGATGTATACTTTGATGCAGTAACCCGTACATTATATGCCACCGATGCATCTGTTTACCGTGAAATGCCACAAGCCGTGGTGAGGCCAAAAACGATATCTGACATTAAAAAAACCATTGCATTCGCTCAAAAACATAAAACTTCGGTAATACCTCGTACCGCAGGTACTTCATTGGCAGGCCAGGTGGTTGGCGGAGGAATAATTGTAGATGTTTCAAAATATTGGACTCAAATTCTTGAAGTAAATAAAGAAGAAAAATGGGTTCGCGTGCAGCCAGGCGTGAATCTCGATGAACTCAATAATCACCTCGCACCTTTTGGATTGTTTTTCGGTCCAGAGACCAGCACTTCCAATAGATGTATGATTGGTGGAATGGTGGGCAACAACTCATGTGGCTCGCATTCAGTCATTTACGGAACTACCAGAGACCATACTTTAGAATTAAAAGTGATATTGGCAGATGGTTTTGAAACCACTTTCAAAGCCATGACACAAAATGAGTTTATGGATAAATGTATTGGCAAAACAGCCGTTTCTCCTCTTGAGGAACATATTTATCAAAAAGCGAAAGAAATACTATCAGAAACTGAAAATCAAGCAGAGATAAAAAGTCAATTTCCTAAGCCTACCATTAAAAGAAGAAATACTGGTTACGCCTTAGATGAATTGCTTGATACTGAACTGTTTACGGATAAACCTTATTTGAGCTATAAATTAAACGGCATTGGAATACAAGACCGCAGATTCAATTTCTGTAAATTAATGGCTGGTTCTGAAGGCACTTTGGCTTTCACAACTGAGATAAAATTGAATCTGGTTGATTTGCCATCAAAGACCAGAGGTGCATTGGCTGTTCATTTAAATTCAATTGACGAAGCTTGTAAAGCCACCATTATTGCCTTGAAATACAATCCTGGAGCAGTAGAATTGTTGGACGATATCATTTTAAATGTAGCAAAGAAGAATATAGAGCAGCAGAAGAATTTGTTCTTTATCAAAGAAGACCCAAAGGCTGTAATCGTAATTGAATGGGCAAGAGAGACCAAAGAGGAAATTGAAAAATTGGCAAATGAATTGGAAGCCGAGTTGAAATCAACGGGATTTGGCTATCATTTTCCACGTTTGTGGGGTGCTGAAATTGGTGCAGCCTGGAGTTTACGAAAAGCGGGTTTGGGTTTACTGGCCAATATCCCAGGCGATCCTAAAGCCGTAGCTTGTATTGAAGACACTTCTGTAGATGTAAATGACCAACCTGCTTTTGCTGCCGAATTTGCCCAAATAATGGCAAAATATGGCAAAGAAAGTGTGTATTATGCCCATATTGGCGATGGTGAATTGCATTTGCGTCCTATTCTCGATTTGAAAAAAGAAGAAGATCGCGAATTGTTTTTCAAGATCACTGACGATGTAGCCACGTTGGTTAAGAAATTTGGTGGTTCGTTGAGTGGCGAGCATGGAGATGGCAGAGTTCGCGGTGAATTTGTGAAGAAAATGGTGGGAGAAAAGAACTACCAATTGTTTCTGGATATCAAACAAACGTGGGATCCAAACAATGTATTCAACCCTGGTAAAGTGGTAAATACACCAAAAATGAATAAGCAGCTTCGATACAATGCTGGTCAGGTAACAAAGCAATTTGATACGATATTCAATTTCAATGAAACGGGTGGCATTCTTCGCATGGCTGAAAAATGCAATGGCTCTGGTGATTGTCGCAAAAGTGCCAGCTTAGGCGGTACCATGTGCCCAAGTTACATGGCTACCAAAAGCGAGAAAGATACCACAAGGGCCAGAGCCAATATTTTAAGAGAATTTTTGACAAACTCTACCAAGAAAAATGCATTTGATCACAAAGAAATCAAAGAAGTTTACGATCTCTGTTTGAGTTGCAAAGGTTGTAAAAACGAATGCCCTAGCAATGTAGATGTGGCTACGATGAAGGCAGAGTTTACACAACACTATTACGATGCCAATGGCGTTCCTTTCAGGTCTTTTATGATCGGCCATTTTGTGCCTGCTATGGAATTAGCCTCAAAAATTCCAGGAATTTATAATTTATTGATGGGCAATAAATTCACTGGAAGTATCGCCAATGCAGTAATGGGTATTCATCAAAAAAGACAATTTCCATTATTGCATAAACAAACTTTTTTAAACTGGTTTTCAAAAAATGAGGGACAATTTAAGCTCTCAAATCCTAAAGGAAATGTTTATTTGTTCGCTGATGAATTTACCAATTTTAATGATGTTGAAGTAGGCATTGCAGCTGTGAAGCTTCTCCACAAATTGGGATACAAAGTGACAATTCCTAAGCATGAAGAAAGTGGAAGGACGTTCCTTTCTAAGGGATTTGTGAGAAAGGCAAAGAAATTGGCCGATAAAAACGTTAGTTTGCTAAAAGACCTGATTACAGATGAAACACCTTTGTTAGGCATTGAACCTTCTTGCATTTTGAGTTTCAGAGATGAATATCCGCGTTTGGTAAATGCTGATTTACAAGCAGATGCAAATAAATTAGCTAAGAACTGTTTTTTGATAGATGAGTTTTTGGCCAAGGAGCTTGACAAAGGAAATATTAGAAAAGAACAATTTACTAAAGCCGAAA
>JBJXGB010000017.1:0-5009 GCA_046152935.1 Cytophagales bacterium | reverse complement strand
TGCTAACTAAAACCTGTAGCGGCTGCTTTAGCTGCCGCAAAAGCGCAAAAACGAAGTTTTTGCAAGTTATCGGGCAGCTAAAGCAGCCCGTACAGCATTACATTTATGCCACTACCTTATTTTTTATGCCACCTCACTAAATAAGTAAGGTGGCATAAAAAAGAGGAATCAACTACGGCTATAGGCCGCTCTCACAACTGGTAAAAAATTATAGGCCTTTTGCTAAAGGTGTTTCGGACTGTTTGGTAGGTTTTTGTTCACCTCTCTTATTATTCCATAACACAGTAAATCCCATAGTAGAATCACTTGCTTTTAATTTTAAAGCGGCAGTGCCATCCCGGCTATCATAACACTTTGTGGGAGTGGTTTCTATGCTAACTTTTGAAACATCAATTGCAGGAGGTTCTTTAATGTTAAAAGAGATAGTTTTTGTACAGCCCTTATCGTTAGTAATTGTAACTTCGTGCGTTCCTGGTGTTAAATTGTTAGCACTAACATCTGTTTCCCCATTGTCCCATTGGTAAGACCAACCTTTCTTAGCATGAGCTTGCAAAGAAGATACACACAATAATAACATTATCAGCATATTAAATGCTAATCTGAATACCTCAAAAAACGAATCTTTTTTTGAAAACAACGAATAAAAAAATTGTCAGATAACCATAAAAATAAGAACTCGGTTTACTCGGACTAGTAGGCGGAACAGCATTAAGTTATTAAATACAAAGCAAAAAGACGGTTCTCTTTTTTCAAAGTGAGCCGTCTTTTTGCTCAAGTCCCCTTCCCCTCAAACGCCTTATATCTTCCAAATTCTGCCGCAAAGCTAGTTTTCGCTTTTAATGCGGGCAATTTCTTGCTCGCACTCGACCTTTTTAGGGTTTGTTCGCAGATGAGTAGTAAGGATAACTTCTTGCTCCACAAGGTCGGTACCCAAAAAATAGAAGCAAGGTACGAATAAAATCTCACACAATTTTTTAAAAGTTCCCAACCGCATCGTTTCTGTTTCTACTATAGTCGTAAAACCTGTTTCAGTTACGTCAAGTTACTGATTTACAGAATTTTGAACCATATCATTCTCCTTTATTAATGGGGTAACTTTACTGTAATTTGCATAATTGCGAAAAAAATGCATTATAGTATATATTTACTGGTATTTTTGACGTAAATGCAATTACACAAACGTAGCAATACTTTTACCAATTTCACACATTTTTTCCATACCTTTGTTATCGCAAAATACTTATACCACAGAAACGGTAAAAATTGCACTCAAAAAAAAGCGGGGTGGTATAAACCCCCTACGTTATGAAAAAAGGATACCGTAAAATAAACAAAATTGAAAGTATTGAGTGCTAACACTTGTGCTTGATTTTTATAAATGAAATGTCAATGCTTAAATGTAACCAATAACCTAGAATTTCAATCAATGAAATACCTATTCTTCTTTTTCACTCTCAATTTACAGTTTGCTTTTTCGCAATCCGTCTATATTTCGCGCTATGTTTATGGGAATTTGACTACGGACACACAGCATCGTTTGGATTTTTTTAATCCTTCGGAAAAGGCGCAGAATTTAGGGGGATATATGGTGATAACCCGCAATTATGTGTTTCGTTTTCCTGAAAAAACAGTGATTCCTGCGCATAGTCCACTTAAAATGGGCAAAGGCATAGAAAAAGGCATGAAAAACAGTTTGGATTTTAGTAAAATCAAGGATTTTTTGGTGCGTTTTTCGGTTCAAAAAATAGAGGGCGATTATGTGGTTTTATTAGATAAAGAAAAGAAAATCATAGATGCCGTTTATTTTTGCGCACAATCCAAAGTGCGTTTTTTGCCCGATAAAGGGGAGTTGATTACCTTTCAGAATGAAAAAGTACCCTTTGAAATCCCCACACAAGGCTACCCAAAATGGAAGGCGGTAAACATCAATCCTGACCCTGCGATTGTGATGATTTATTTGAATGATAATTGGCAACCTAGTTCGAAAAAGAAAAATCTATTTCCCGTAACCGAATATGCCAAAGTGGAAGCAAGTTATGTTTCGGGTATTGCAAGTTTAAAGTGGCGCACTAATTTTGAAGAAGATTGCTTTTTGCATGAAATTGAGCGCAGCAAAAAAGGAGATAATTTTGTTAAAATTGGCGAAATGCAGGGGAAAGTTGACAGCAAAACCAGTGCAGATTATTTGTTTTATGATGAAAAAATCGAAAAAAATCGCACCTATTATTATCGTTTAAAAAGCACAGATAAATTTGATAATGTCGTATGTTCGGAAGAAATAGAATTGATTACCAGTGAGTTACGTAAAGCCTTTGCGCTTTGTCCTATGCAATCAAATGCTGCCGAGCTTACGGTTCGCTTTTCTAGTCAAATTCATCAACCCGTAAAAATGAAACTATTAGATGAGCAGTTTCGAGAACTTGCGATTTTATTTCAAGGGGAGGCAAAAGCAAACCAACAAAACTTAATTCAATACACGCAAAAAATTCCTGATGGGAAATATTTTCTCATTGCAGACACGCCCAATTACCGCATTTATCAAGAATTTAAAATGGTAGAAGGGAAAATTGAAGGAAGTTCGGATTGTATGGTAGAATAAGAATAGTAAAGCCGCCCCAAAAAAGAGGCGGCGATTTTAGCACTCAGGAATTTCTGTTGTAAGCTTTACTAGATTTTACGTGCATCAAAAGTAAAAGGATTTGAGCTATAAACCAAACATTATTTCTATAAATTGGGTGTTTTTTTGAGGAGAAAAGGCAAACCCTTAATAATTAGGCGAAAAGAAAAGATTTCTTGTCGTGCTTATCTGTTTGCAAAAAAGTAAAATAGGCAGTACATTTGTAAAAAAATAGTCGAAAAAATATGTCAAATTTTAGCAGTTGGGCTTTGCCTGCTCCTTCAAACGACTACCTTTAATAAGCAAATATGAAAGAGATTCTCAAAAAAGTACGAAAACTCGAATTAAAAATTCGGCGAAGGGTAAACAACACTTTCGCAGGGGAATATCATACCGCATTTAAAGGGCAAGGCTTGGAGTTTGATGAGGTGCGACAATATCAATATGGCGATGAAATTCGCACGATTGACTGGAATGTAACGGCAAGAAGCAATGGCGTGTTTGTGAAGAAATTTAAGGAAGAAAGGGAACGCACGCTGTTCGTATTGTTTGACATTAGTGGTTCGGAAGATTTTGGTAATGAGCAAGAAAATAAATTGATGATTGGAACGGAAATCGCCTCTATTTTGGCTTTTTCTGCCCTCAAAAATAATGATAAAATTGGCATGGCTACTTTTTCTGACCAAATTGAGCAGTTTTATGCACCTCAAAAAGGGAAAAAGCACGTCTTGGCAATTATTCGTAGTTTGCTCACACATACGGCGCATAGCAAAGGCACAAACCTTGCACTCGCGCTTGATTTTATCCGCAAAACCCAAAAACGTAAAAGCATTTTATTAATTATTTCTGACTTTTTGGCAGAAGATTATACCAAATCGCTGATTAATCTCTCGCGCAAGCATGAGGTGATTCTCATTCGCTTGTTTAATCCTAGAGAAGTACTCACACAAGGTTTTGGTACTGTGCCGACCATTGACTTAGAAACAGGCGAAATTGCGTGGATTCATGCAGGAAATAGCCAACATCAACAACAACTCAGCCTACATTTCGAACAAATAGAAAAAAACTTAACCCATCTTTCTCATAAATATGAGGTCGGCTACATCTCTGTTAATACCCAAATAGATTATTTTCCTGTATTAGAAGGCTATTTTAAGCGAAGAATCGCACAGATAAAGCGCAGGAGTTAGGAATTACTGATTCTTTGGCAAGGTATATCTTCTTTTATTACCCTTAATCAGCATTTTACTTTTGTTTTTTCCCTTCTTTTGGCTATCTTTGTCAAGAAAAGTTTTTATTCACACCTAAATACTACAAAATATGGAATGGTTATCATTACCTGTTATTTTGCTTCTTGTGTTATTTCTCGTCTTTTATGGAGGATGGTACACTGTGAAGGAGCAACAAGCTGTGATTATACAGCGATTGGGCAAATTTGAGAAAGTGGCTTTTGCCGGGCTACATCTAAAAATCCCGTTTCTTGATGCAATTGCTGGGCGTGTAACCTTGAAGGTTCAACAACTTGATGTGGGCGTTGAGACTAAAACGCAAGACAATGTGTTTGTTCATTTGAAAGTTTCGGTGCAATATAATATCCTGCGCGACAGTGTATTTGATGCTTTTTATAAATTGGAATCGCCACATACGCAAATTACTTCTTATGTATTTGATGTGATTCGTGCGGAAGTGCCAAAAATGAAACTTGACCAAGTGTTTGAAAGAAAAGATGATTTGGCGATTGCAGTAAAAAAGGAAATTGATGAGGCAATGCACAGTTATGGTTATGGTATTATCAAGGCATTGGTAACAGATATCAACCCTGATGAGCAAGTAAAGCATGCCATGAACCGCATTAATGCTTCGGAAAGGGAAAAAGTAGCAGCGCAATATGAGTCAGAGGCAGAAAGAATTCGTATTGTGGCGAAGGCGCAAGCCGAAGCGGAAAGCAAAAAATTGCAAGGGGAAGGGATTGCCAACCAACGGAGAGAAATTGCCAAAGGCTTGGAAGAATCCGTAGCGCATTTGAATAAGGTAGGAATTAGCTCGCAAGAGGCTTCTGCATTGATTATTATTGTGCAGCATTATGATACACTTCATGCGATTGGTGCATCATCAAAAAGCAATATGTTAATACTACCTAGTTCGCCCTCTACTGCCAGCGATTTGATGACGAGCTTAGTAAGTTCTTTTTCGGCAGCGCAACATCTCACAAACTCTACGAATACTAACCCCGATAATCACGGAGATCATTCGTAAGAAGAAAAGATAATTTACCGTTCTTACCTAAAAAAATACGGAAGCTATTCACTAAGCGTGATAACTTCCGTATTTTTTGGTAGTGGCAAAAATGTAATGATCTTCTAAAATGGCTGCATAAAGCGGTGTCCTCACC